>JAVKHY010000002.1:0-300000 GCA_031459765.1 Armatimonadota bacterium
TAGTGCCGCTTCTCCGTCTCGTACTCCACGTGGCTGATGTTGATCGTCAGCCCCCGCGCCTTCTCCTCCGGCGCATTGTCAATGTCGTAGTACCCCTTGGCCTCCGTCACCCCGATCCCCGCCAGCGCGTGCGTGATCGCCGCCGTCAGCGTCGTCTTCCCGTGGTCCACGTGCCCGATCGTCCCAATGTTCACGTGCGGCTTCGTCCGCTCAAACTTCGCCTTGGCCATTTCTGAAACTCCTCCACAGCCACCCGGCCGCTAGTCCAGGCTCTTCCACCCGGGGCGCCGGAGGCGATTTTCGCTGCCCGCGCTCACGTGCCAACCCACAGACGCGACCCCTCATGCCCTCGCCGCCGCGCCGGCCTTCATGCGGACCTCGTCCGCGATGCTGGTCGGCACCTCCTCGTAGTGGGACGGCTCCATGGTGTAGGTGGCCCGCCCCTGGGTGGCCGAGCGCAGGGCGGTGGCGTAGCCGAACATCTCGGCCAGCGGCACCAGGGCGCGGATCAGACGGGCGTTGCCCTGCTGCTCGATCCCCTCGATCCGGCCGCGCCGGGCGTTCAGGTCGCCGATGACGTCGCCCATGTACTGCTCGGGGGTGACCACTTCGACCTTCATCACCGGCTCCAGGAGCACCGGCTTGGCCCGCGCCGCCGCTTCCTTGAAGGCCAGCGATCCGGCGATCTTGAAGGCCATCTCCGAGCTGTCGACCTCGTGATAGCTGCCGTCCACCAGGCGAGCCCGGAAATCCACCACGGGATACCCGGCCAGGACGCCGGACTCCGCCGCCTCGCGAATGCCGGCCTCCACGGGCGGGATGAACTCCCGGGGAATGGCCCCGCCGGTGATCTCGTCGACAAACTCGATGCCGCTCCCGCGGGGCAGGGGCTCCAGGACGACCACGCAGTGGCCGTACTGACCGCGACCGCCGGTCTGGCGCACGTACCGTCCCACCGCCTCCGCGGCCTGACGGATCGTTTCCTTGTAGGCGACCTGAGGCCGACCGACGTTGGCCTGGACATTAAATTCGCGCAGCATGCGGTCGACGATGATCTCCAGATGCAGTTCACCCATCCCGGCGATCAGCGTCTGCCCCGTCTCCTGATCGAACCGCACTTTGAAGGTCGGGTCCTCCTCGGCGAGCTTGGCCAAGGCCGTGGCCAGCCGGTCCTCATCGGCCTTGGACTTAGGCTCCACGGCCACGGCGATCACGGGCTCGGGGAACTGCATCGCCTCCAGCACCAGGGGATGATCGGCATCGCACAGGGTGTCGCCGGTGGTCGTCTCGCGCAGCCCGACGCCGGCGACGACGTTTCCGGCCGTCACCTCCGGAATGTCTTCCCGGTGGTTGGCGTGCATTTGCAGGATGCGGCTGATCCGTTCCTTCCGGTCCTTGGTGGCGTTGTACAGGTAGGAGCCGGCGCGCAGCGTCCCGGAGTAGACCCGGAAGTAGGTGAGCTTCCCGACGTAGGGGTCGGTGACGATCTTGAACGCCAGGGCGGCGAAGGGCGCGGCCGGATCGGCCCGCCGCACCTCGCGGTCGCCGGTCCGGGGGTGCCGCCCCTCGACCGCCGGCACGTCCACCGGCGAGGGGAGGTAGTCCACCACCGCATCCAGCAACGGCTGCACCCCTTTGTTGCGGAAAGAGCTCCCGGCCAGCACCGGGACGATCCGGTAGGAGAGCGTGCCCAGACGCAGGCCCCGGCGGATCTCCTCTTCGCTCAGGGTGTGCCCCTCCAGGTACTTGTGCATCAGGTCGTCGTCCATCTCGGCCACGGCCTCGACCAGCGCCTCGCGCGCCGCCTCGGCCTGCTCCCGCAGGTCGGCGGGGATGTCGGTTTCGTCCGAGCGGGTGCCCAGGTCGTCCAGATAGATGATGGACTTCATCCGGATCAGGTCCACGACGCCCTGAAAATCGTCCTCCGCTCCGATAGGCAGTTGCACGGGCACGGCGTTGGCCCCCAGCCGCTCGCGGACCATGCGCACCGTGCGCATGAAGTCGGCGCCGGTCCGGTCCATCTTGTTCACATAGAGCAGCCGGGGGACGCGATAGCGGTCGGCCTGGCGCCAGACGGTCTCGGACTGGGGCTGCACGCCCTCCACCGCGCTGAGCAGAACCACGGCGCCGTCCAGGACGCGCAGGGACCGCTCTACCTCCACCGTAAAGTCCACGTGCCCGGGAGTGTCGATGATGTTGATGCGGTGCTGGCGCCAGAAGCAGGTGGTGGCGGCGGAGGTGATGGTGATCCCCCGCTCCCGCTCCTGCACCATCCAATCCATCGTCGCCGATCCTTCGTCCACCTCGCCGAGGCGGTGCACCCGTCCCGTGTAGAACAGGATGCGCTCGGTGGTCGTCGTCTTGCCCGCGTCGATGTGGGCGACGATCCCGATGTTCCGGATTGTCCGAAGATCAATCCCAGCCATCGCTACTCTCGCAACTCTCCCCGCCGGACGCGGGGCTTCGCCCCGCGCCAACATCGATGCGCCGCTGACTCACCACCGGTAGTGGGCGAAGGCCTTGTTGGCCTCGGCCATCCGGTGGGTGTCCTCCCGCTTCTTGACCGCGCCGCCCTGGCCGTTGCTAGCGTCGAGGATCTCCGCCACCAGCCGCTCCGTCATCGTGCGCTTGTCCTTGCGCTGGCGGGCGTAGTCCACGAGCCAGCGCAGGCCGAGGGAGAGGCGCCGCTCCGGCCGGACCTCGATGGGTACCTGATAGGTCGCACCGCCGACCCGCCGGGGGCGCACCTCCAGCAGCGGCATCACGTTGTGTAGCGCCTTGTCCAGGACCTTGACCGAATCCTGGCCGCTGCGCTCCCTGACCTGATCCAGGGCGCTGTAGACGATCCGTTCGGCCAGGCTCTTCTTGCCGCGCATCATCACCGTATTCACCAGCCGGTGCACGATGACGCTGTGGTAGAGCGGATCGGGGGGGATCTCCCGACGGCTGACGGGACCCTTCCTCGGCATCGCCGCTCCTCCGCTCCTACGCCTGCTTGGGCCGCTTGGCCCCGTACTTGGACCGCCCCTGGCGCCGGTCGGTCACGCCCGCGGCATCGATGGTGCCGCGGATGATGTGGTAGCGGATGCCGGGCAGGTCGGGCACGCGGCCGCCGCGGATCAGCACCACGGAGTGCTCCTGCAGGTTGTGACCGATGCCCGGGATGTAGGCGGTCACCTCGTGCTGGTTGGTGAGCCGGACGCGGGCGATCTTGCGCAGCGCCGAGTTGGGCTTCTTGGGCGTCATCGTGCGCACCTGAAGGCACACCCCCCGCTTCTGGGGGTTGTGCTCCAGATGCGGCGACTTGGTCTTCGCGCGCATCCGGCGCCGCCCGTACCGCACGAGCTGGTTGATGGTCGGCATGGCCGTCCTCCTCACATCCTCCGCGTACACGCTCTCCCCGGCTCAGGCACAGACCACCCCGGGAGCCCGCCGGGGCGGGCCGGGGCGTCGGCGCGATCCGCGGCGCCTCAGGCGCCGGGTGTCGCTACTGATCTCCGCTGTTCAGTTGCGCTGCGCCATACGCGACACCGGAGGGTCGGTGTCCTGCGGCGCATAGGAGGGTCGCTCCGGGCGACCCCGATTGGCGGAAGCTACCCGCCGGTCTCTTCCGGCGGCCGCAACACTGCCGCCGCCGCCGCGCCGACGGCGATCCCGCAGGCGCGGCCCAACTCTTTCATCGACCCGACCTCGATCAGTTCGAGGCCCCGTTCCCGGCCGGCCGCGATCACGTCCGCCACCACCCGGCGGTCGGCGTCGGCCGCCACGAACACCACCTGCGCCCGCCCCCGCTGGATCGCTTTTGCCGTCTGGTGGGCGCCCACGGCCCGGTACTCCGCGGTCCTGAGGCGCTCCAGCGCATCGGCCGGCTGCATCATCGAAAAAAGACCCCGAAGGCCGTCCCTTCGGGCACCGTTGCATTCTAGCACCCGGTCTTCAGGAGTGTCAACGGAATGCCCCGCCTCCGCCGATGGATGGGGCACCCCCGGCCTCCGGCGCGGCCCCCGGCCCGTCAGCCGCCGGGGTCGCCGTCCGTCGTCTCCAGCAGCCGGTACAACTCGTCCAGGCGCCGTTGCGCAGCCTCGAATCGGGCCCGTGCCCCCTTCACGCGCTCGGCGTGACGGTAGAGCTCGGGGTCGGCCAAGGCCCGACCGGCAACCTCGAGTTCGTGCTCGGCCGCCGCGATCTCGGCGGCCACCTCATCGAAGGTCGGCCCGGCCCGCCGCACGACTCGGCCGGGGGCGGGTGGGACTCCGGCGGGGGCCCTGGTCGCCGCCGGGGGAGGGAGGGGGGCACGGGCCCGGCGTCGCCGAAGTTCCTCGTACGATCCGGGAAAGTCGGTGACCATACCGTCCCGGATCGTCAGGATCCGCGTGGCGATCCGGTCCAGCAGGTAGCGGTCGTGGGTCGCCACGACGATGGTCCCCTCGAACTCCCGGAGGGCGGCTTCCAGCGCCTCGCGGGACGGAATATCCAGGTGATTCGTAGGCTCGTCCAGCAGCAGCAGGTTCGGCTCGTCGAGCAGCATCTTGGCCAGGCTGAGGCGCTGGCGCTCGCCGCCGGAGAGGACGGCAACCTGCTTGAAGACGTCCTCCCCGGTGAAGAGGAACCGGCCGAGGTAGGTGCGCACCGCCTCCGGCGTCATTGGACGATCGGCGAGCACCTCGTCGAGGACGCGCTTCTCAGGGTCGAGCGACGCCGTCGGTTCCTGGGCGAAGTATGCCGGGCGCACATTGGTCCCAAAGGTGACGCGACCGGTGGTGGGCGGTTCGAGGGCGGCCAGGATCCGGAGCAGGGTCGTCTTTCCCGCGCCGTTGGGGCCGAGCAGGCCGATGCGCTCGCCGCGAAAGATCACCAGGTCCAGCTCCCGGAGGACGGACCGGTCCCCATACCGCTTGCTCACGCCCTTCAGGGTGGCGACCGACCGGCCCGACGCGCTCCCCGCAGAGGGCCGGGCCGCCATCGTCCGGTGTCTGCGGGGGGCCTTGAGGAGATGGGCCTGCACACGGCTGAGCCGCTTCTCGCGACTCCTGGCCATGGTGGCGCGTTGGCCGGCCTTGTAGCGTCGGATGTAGGCCTCGAGTCTGGCGATCTCCTCTTGCTGCCGCCCGACGAGCTTGCGCTGTCGTTCCTCCCGCTCGGCCTTGAGGCGCGCGTAGACGGAGTACGCCCCGGGATACGACGTGATCCGCCGGTCCTCCAACTCCAGCGTGCGCGACGTCACCGCATCGATGAGGTGACGATCGTGACTCACGACGATCGCCGCACCCGGGTATCCCTGCAGGTAGTCCTCCAGCCACTCCAGCGCCTCGAGGTCCAGGTGGTTCGTCGGCTCATCCAGCAGCAGGAGGTCGGGCTCGGACAACAGGATGCGGGCCAGTTCGGCGCGCACGCGCCACCCGCCGCTCAGCGTTCCCAGCGGTTGCCGGCGATCGGCCTCGGAGAAGCCCAGGCCGGACAGCACCATCCCCGCGCGGGCTTCGAGGGTGAATCCGCCGGCATGCTCGAAGTGCGCGTGCACCGTGCCGTACTCGTCCATGACCGCCCGCAGGCGCGCCGGATCGTCGTGGATCTCAGGCCTGGCCATCTGCGCTTCGAGCACTCGCAGGCGTGCTTCGAGGGCCCGGACGTCGGCGGCTCCGGTGAGCACGTGCGCCCACACGGTCATGTCCCCAGACCCTTCCGGGATCTGTGCCAGGTAGGCGGCCCGGGCCCAGGAGGCCAGGCTGACCGCGCCGCGGTCGGCATCCAGCAGCCCGCCCGCGATGCGCAGCAGCGTGGTCTTACCCGTGCCGTTGCGGCCGACGAGCGCCACCTTCTCCTTCGGCTCGACGCTGAAGGTCACAGCGTCCAGTAGCACTTCGCCGCCGTAGGTCTTCGTTACGTCGGAAACGGTCAGGATCGGCATCCCGAGACAGTCTGCTGGATGGTCCCCTCAAAGTCGTGGGGCCGTGGCGGAGCCAGTCGTCCAGGGCAAGAGGAGCGGCCTCCGAACTGCGGAGCGGGGGACCGCCCGGGCGGTCCCCCGCGGACTAGACTTCGACGCTGATCTTGATCCCGCGGTACCGCTGCATCCCCGTGCCGGCAGGGATGAGCTTGCCGATGATCACGTTCTCCTTGAGGCCGATCAGCGGGTCGATCTTCCCCTTCGTCGCAGCGTCGGTGAGCACGCGCGCCGTCTCCTGGAAGGAGGCCGCGGACAGGAAGCTCTCCGTAGCCAGTGAGGCCTTGGTGATGCCGAGGAGCACCGGCCGGGCCTTGGCCGGTTCCAGCCCTTCGGCCAGGGCCTTGGCATTCTCCTCCTCGAACTGGAATTTGTCCACCAGTTCCCCCGGCAGGAACTCGGTGTCGCCCGGCTCCTCCACCTTCACCCGCCGCAGCATCTGGCGCACGATAATCTCGATGTGCTTGTCGTTGATGTCCACGCCCTGGGAGCGGTAGACGGACTGGATCTCCTCCACCAGGTACCGCTGCAGGGCATGGAGGCCGCGGATGCGCAGGATGTCGTGGGGGTTGACCGCGCCCTCGGTAAGTGGGTCGCCGGCGTTGACCCGGTCGCCGTCCTGCACGCGCAGGCGCAGCCCGGCCGGCACGGCCACGGGCACGTCCTCCCCGTCCCGGGCGACGATGAATACCTTGCGGGCGCCCTTCACGTCGGCGATCTTCACGCGGCCCGAGACCTCGGCAATGGCCGCGGTATGCCGGCTGCGCCGGGCCTCGAACAGCTCCTCCACCCGCGGCAGGCCCTGGGTGATGTCGAAGCCGGCCACGCCCCCGGTGTGGAAGGTCCGCATCGTCAGCTGCGTCCCGGGTTCGCCGATGGACTGGGCGGCGATGATCCCCACGGCCTCGCCGATCTCCACCGGCTTCCCCGTGGCCAGGTTCCGCCCGTAGCACTTGGCGCACACCCCGTAGCGGGTCTTGCAGTTGAGCACCGAGCGCACGAGCACCTCCTCGATGCCGGCCTGCTCGATGGCCTCGGCCGCCTCCTCCGTGATCTCCTGATCGGCCTCCACGATCACCTTGCGCGTGCGCGGGGCCACCACGTCCTCGGCCGCGGTCCGTCCGACGATGCGCTCCTTGAGCGGGACGACGACTTCGTTCCCTTCCTTGATCGCCCCGATCTCCACCCCCTCGGTGGTCTTGCAGTCCTCCTCGCGGATGATCACGTCCTGGGCCACATCCACCAGGCGGCGGGTCAGGTAGCCCGACTCCGAGGTCCGGATGGCCGTATCGGCCAGCCCTTTGCGCTGGCCGTGGGTGGAGATGAAGTACTCCAGCACGGTGAGCCCTTCGCGGAAGTTGGCCTTGATGGGCAGCTCGATAATGCTGCCCGACGGGTCGGTCATCAGCCCTCGCATCCCGGCCAGCTGGCGGATCTGCTGGATGTTGCCCCGCGCTCCGGACTGGGCCATCATGTACAGCGGGTTGAAGGCGTCGAAGTTCTGCAGCATGGCCTGGGTGATCTCCTCGGTGGCTTTGGTCCACACCGAGATCACCAGCGCCTTCTTCTCCTCGGGCGTGATCAGTCCGCGGCGGTACTGACTCTCGATCTCCTGCACCCGCTTCTCGGCCGCCCCGAGGATCTTCTCCTTCTGGTCCGGCACGGCGATGTCGTCGATGGCAATGCCGGAGCCGCTCTTCGTCGCGTATTTGAAGCCCAGATCCTTCAGGGCATCCAGCAGCTGCACCGTCTTCGTCGAGCCCAGCCGGTTGTAGGCCTCGGAGACGATCTGGGAGAGGACCTTGCGGTCGGCCACGTCGTTGATGAAGCGGAGCTCCTCGGGAATGGCCTCATTGAAGATGACGCGTCCGATAGTGGTCTCGATGGGCTCACCGTCATGGGTCAGGCGCACCTTGATCCTGGCGTGGAGCTCCACCGCGCCACTCTCGTAGGCCAGGATGGCCTCGTTGGGCGTGCTGAACACCTTCCCCTCCCCCTTGGCCCCGCTCTTCTCCTGAGTCAGGTAGTAGCAGCCGAGCACGATGTCGCGGGTGGGGCTGGTGATCGCCTTCCCGTAGGCCGGCGAGAGGATGTTGTAGGCGGAGAGCATCAAGAGGCGCGCCTCGGCCTGCGCCGCGGCGGAGAGGGGGACATGGGCGGCCATCTGATCGCCGTCGAAGTCGGCGTTGTAGGCGGTGCAGACCAGGGGGTGCACCTGGATCGCCTTACCCTCGATCAGCACCGGCTCGAAGGCCTGGATGCCCAGGCGATGCAGGGTCGGCGCGCGGTTCAGCAGCACCGGGTGCTCGCGGACCACCTCCTCCAACACGCTCCACACCTCGGGACGGACCCGCTCCACCATGCGCTTGGCGGACTTGATGTTCTGGGCCAGCTGCTTGTCCACCAGGCGCTTCATAACGAAGGGTTTGAACAGCTCCAGGGCCATCTCGCGCGGCAGACCGCACTGGTGGAGCTTCAGCTTCGGGCCGACGACGATCACGGAGCGGCCGGAGTAATCGACCCGCTTGCCCAGCAGGTTCTGGCGGAACCGCCCCTGCTTGCCCTTGAGCATGTCGGACAGCGACTTCAGCGGCCGGTTGTTGGGCCCGGTCACGGGACGGCCGCGGCGGCCGTTGTCGATCAGGGCGTCCACCGCCTCCTGCAGCATGCGCTTCTCGTTGCGCACGATGATCTCCGGCGCCCCCAGGTCCAGCAGGCGCTTCAGCCGGTTGTTGCGGTTGATCACCCGGCGGTAGAGGTCGTTGAGGTCGCTGGTGGCGAAGCGTCCGCCGTCCAGCTGGACCATGGGGCGCAGGTCGGGCGGGATGACCGGCACGACATCCAGGATCATCCACTCCGGCCGGTTCCCGCTCTTGCGGAAGGCCTCCACCACCTCCAGACGCTTCAGGATCTTCATCCGCTTCTGGCCCGAGGACTCGCGCAGTTCGGCGCGCAACTGCCGGCTGAGCTTCTCCAGGTCAATCTCCAGGAGCAGCTCCTTCACCGCCTCCGCGCCCATGCCGGCCCGAAATTGGGCCCCATACTTCTCCCGGTACTCGCGAAACTCGTTCTCGGTGAGCAGCTGCTTCTTGGTCAGCGGCGTGGCGCCCGGGTCGATCACGATGTAGGAGGCGAAGTAGACCACGCGCTCCAGAGCCCGCGGGGAGATGTCCAGGAGCAGGCCGATGCGGCTGGGCACGCCCTTCAGGTACCAGATATGGCAGACCGGGGCGGCCAGCTCGATGTGGCCCATCCGCTCGCGGCGGACTTTGGCCCGGGTGACCTCCACCCCGCAGCGGTCGCAAATGATGCCCTTGAAGCGGATGCGCTTGTACTTGCCGCAGTGGCACTCCCAGTCCTTCTGCGGACCGAAGATCCGCTCGCAGAACAGGCCGTCGCGCTCCGGCTTGAGCGTCCGATAGTTGATGGTTTCCGGCTTCTTGACCTCGCCGTGGGACCAGAGCCGGATCTGCTCCGGGGAGGCCAGGCCGATCTTCACCGCGTCGAAGTTGTTGACGTCCTGCATCAGTAGTCCTCCACCAGCGCTTCCTCACCCTCGAGGTTGATGCCCAGGGCCCGGGCCGTCTCGGCGATGTCCTCCTCGATCTCCTTGAGCTCGATCTCCTTCTTGTCCTCGCTGAGGACCTTGACATCCAGGCACAGGGACTGCAGTTCCTTGACCAGGACCTTGAAGGACTCGGGCACGCCGGGCTCCTGGATATTCTCCCCCTTGACGATCGCCTCGTAGGTCTTGACGCGACCCACCACGTCGTCGCTCTTGACGGTGAGCAACTCCTGCAGGGTGCTGGCGGCACCATAGGCCTCCAGGGCCCAGACCTCCATCTCGCCGAAGCGCTGCCCGCCGAACTGCGCCTTCCCCCCCAGCGGTTGCTGGGTGATCAGGCTGTAGGGCCCCGTGGAGCGGGCGTGGATCTTGTCCTCCACCAGATGCAGCAGCTTCATCATGTAGATCCACCCCACGGTGACCCTGGTGTCGAAGGGTTCGCCGGTCCGGCCGTCCCGCAGGGCGACCTTGCCGTCCTGGGGCAGCCCGGCCTCGGCCAGCATGCGCTTGATTTCATCCTCCTTGGGGCCGTCGAACACGGGCGCCTCCGCCCACAGGTTCATCTGGTTGGCGGCCCAGCCCAGGTGCGTCTCCAGGACCTGGCCGACGTTCATCCGGCTGGGGACCCCCAGCGGGTTCAGGATGAGGTCCACCGGGGTGCCGTCCGGCAGCATCGGCATGTCTTCCTCGGGGAGGATGACGGAGATGACGCCCTTGTTGCCGTGCCGGCCGGCCATCTTGTCCCCCACGGTGATCTTGCGCTTCTGCGCCACATAGACGCGCACCAGCGTATTCACGCCGGGGGGCAGCTCATCGCCGGTCTCGCGGCTGAACACCTTCACCGCGACGACCTTGCCCTTTTCTCCGTGGGGCACCTTGAGCGAGGTGTCGCGCACCTCCCGCGCCTTCTCGCCGAAGATCGCCCGCAGCAGGCGCTCCTCCGCGGTCAGCTCGGTCTCGCCCTTCGGGGTGACCTTGCCGACCAGGATGTCCCCCGCCCGGACCTCGGCGCCGATGCGGACGATCCCGCGGTCGTCGAGGTCGCGCAGGGCCTCCTCGCCGACGTTGGGGATATCGCGCGTGATCTCCTCGGGGCCCAGCTTGGTGTCGCGGGCCTCCACCTCGTACTCCTCGATGTGGATCGAGGTGAAGAGGTCCTCCTTCACCAGGCGCTCGCTGATGACGATGGCGTCCTCGTAGTTGTAGCCCTCCCAGGGCATAAAGGCCACCAGGACGTTGCGGCCCAGGGCCAGTTCGCCCTGGTCGGTGCAGGGACCGTCGGCGATGACCTCGCCCTCCTGGACCTGGTCTCCCGTGCGCACCAGCGGGATCTGGTTGATGCACGTCCCCTGGTTGCTGCGCTGGAACTTGGTCAACCGGTAGACGTCGCGCGTCCGGCCGGAGTTGACCACGATCTCGTCCCCCGTGACCGACTCCACCGTCCCCGCCCGGCGGGCCACGACCACCGCTCCGGAGTCCACGGCCGCGCGCAGCTCCATCCCCGTCCCGACCAGCGGCGCCTCCGAGGCCAGCAGGGGGACGGCCTGCCGCTGCATGTTGGACCCCATCAGGGCGCGGTTGGCGTCGTCGTGCTCCAGGAAGGGGATGAGCGCCGTGGCCACCGAGACGGTCTGCTTGGGCGAGACGTCCATGAAGTCCACCCGGTCGGGCGGGACCAGGACGATCTCCGACCCGTGGCGGGCGGAAACGCGCGGCTCGATCAACCGTCCCTCCGCGTCGGTCTTGGCGTTGGCCTGGGCGATGATGTACTGGTCCTCCTGGTCCGCGGTGAGGTACTCCACCCGGCGGGTGACCCTGCCGTCCCGCACCACCCGGTAGGGAGTCTCGATGAAGCCCAGGTCGTTGACGCGCGCGTAGGTGGCCAGGGAGGAGATCAGGCCGATGTTCGGTCCCTCCGGCGTCTCGATGGGGCACATCCGGCCGTAGTGGCTGGTGTGCACGTCCCGGACCTCGAACCCGGCCCGCTCCCGGGACAGCCCCCCGGGGCCGAGGGCGGAGAGGCGGCGTTTATGGGTCAGTTCGGCCAGGGGGTTGGTCTGGTCCATGAACTGGCTGAGCTGGGAACTGCCGAAGAACTCCTTGATCGCCGCCACCACGGGGCGGATGTTGATCAGGACCTGGGGCGTGATCTGTCCGGTCTCCTGAATCGTCATCCGCTCGCGGATCACCCGTTCCATGCGCAGCATGCCGATGCGGAACTGGTTCTGGAGCAGCTCCCCCACCGAGCGCACCCGGCGGTTGCCCAGGTGGTCGATGTCGTCCACCCCGAAGCCTGCCTCGCCATTGAACAACCCGATCAGATAGCGCACCACCTCGACGATGTCGTCGCGGACCTGCTGGCCGTGGCGCAGCCCCTCGCCAGCGACCAGGTAGAGGACCTCCTTGGTGGACGGGGTGAGGCCGAGCACGACGCGCGTGCCGCGGTCGATCTTCCGGATCTCGACCACCTCGCCGTCCACCTTGGCCAGGACGCGGGAGACCTGACCGGTGAACTCGCGCCCGTCCTTCAGGGTGAGGAGAAACTCCTTCTTGTCCTTCAGGAGCCTGACCTCATCCAGTTCTCCTCCGGTGGTCTGCACCAGGGTGCGGAACTCCAGCGGCACCTCCAGGCCGAGCTTGCGGTTCAGCTTGTAGCGGCCGACCTTGCCCAGATCGTAGCGCCGCGGATCGAAGAACAGGGTCTGCAGCAGTTGCCGGGCGCTGTCCACGGTCGGAGGGTCGCCCGGGCGAAGCCGGCGGTAGATTTCAATCAGCGCCTCCTCCACCGCTTTCTGCCCGCTGCGCTCCTTGACCGGATCCTTGGCCAGGGTGGCCTGAATGGCCTTGTCGTGGCCGTAGAGCTTGAGGATCTTCTCGTCGCTGTCGTACCCCAGGGCCCGCAGCAGCACCGTGACCGGGATCTTCCGGGTGCGGTCGATCCGCGTGGAGATCACGCCGTTGGCGTCCACCTCGAGTTCCAGCCAGGCCCCGCGGTGGGGGATGACCGTGGCCGCGGGCATGGGACGGCCCGAGGTATCGGGGACGTGGCTGTAGTAGACGCCGGGGGAGCGCACCAGCTGGCTCACCACCACCCGCTCCGCGCCGTTGATGATGAAGGTGCCGCGCCGGGTCATCAGCGGCAGGTCCCCCATGAAGACTTCCTGTTCCTTGATCTCGCCGGTCTCCTTGATCAGCAGGCGCACCTTAACCTTGAGGGCGGCGCTGTAGTTGTAGTCCCGGTCGCGGCACTCCTCCTCACTGTACTTCAGCCGCTCCAGACGGTAGCCGCCGAAGTCCAGCACAGGGTCGTCGTCAAAGACCGCCGGCATGGGGGGGCGCTTGCCGCGCCCTTCCACGGCAAAGTGGAGCTCGAGGTTCCCCGTGAAGTCCTGAATGGGGGAGACCTCCTCGAAGACCTCGCGGATGCCCTCCCGCAGGAACCACTCGTAGGATCGGCGCTGGACCTCGATAAGGTCGGGCACATCGAGAATCTCGGGAATCTTGGCGAAGCTGACCCGCGGCCGCCGCCCGCGGGTCACCAGCTGTCCGTTGACCGGGAGGCGGAACCGGGCGCCGCCCGTACGCCCCAGCGTCCTTCGGCTGCGCGTCTTCACGGGATGCACTTCACCTCCACTGAGGATTCAGGCGGGAAAAGCAACGAAAGCAAGGCGGTGACGGCCTCGCTTTCGAGTTGTCGGGTTCGGAGTCGTCAAACTCAGCGTCCTGACCCAAGATGCCGTAAAGACTATACTAGCGGGCTCAAAGCGGAGCGTCAAGCCCTCGGGGCAGGAATCCGGCTATTTGATCTCGACGGTCGCGCCTTCGGCCTCGAGCTTGCTCTTGATCTGCTCGGCCTCCTGCTTGCTCACCTTCTCCTTGACGGGCTTGGGGGCGCCGTCCACCAGATCCTTGGCCTCCTTCAGGCCGAGGCCGGTGAGCTCCCGGACGACCTTGATCACCTGGATCTTCTTCTCCCCGACGCTCTTGAGGATGACGTCGAACTCGGTCTGCTCCTCCACGGCGGCGGGCGCACCGGCGGCCGTCCCCCCCGCCATCGGCCCCGCCGCCACCGCCACCGGCGCCGCCGCGCTGACCCCGAACTTCTCCTCCAGGGCCTTCACCAGGTCGGCCAGTTCCAGGACGGTGAGGTTCCCGATGGCCTCGACGATTTCATCCTTCCCCAGTTTGGCTGCCACAGCCTCTCCCCCTTGTCCTGCGGCGGTCCGGCCCGCTGCTGACAGCGCTGGCCCTACGCCGCCGCTTCCTTCTGCTTCTGGATCTGGCTCAAGGCATACACCAGGTTCCGCTGGAGCCCGGTCAGCACTCCGACCAGACCGTACAGCGGCGCCTTCAGGGCGCCGACGGCGATCGCCCGCATCTGGGGCTTGGCCGGCATCTCGGCCAGGCTCTTGACCTCGTCCGCGGTGAGCACCCGGCCCTCGACGAAGGCGCCCTTCACCTCGAGCTTGCGCATCTGCCGGATGTACTCCTGGAGGACGCGGGCCGGGGTGACCGGATCGTCGGGACAGATCGCCACCGCCGTCGGTCCCTCCAGATAGGGCGCCAGGCCCGTGATCCCCAGGTCTTCCGCGGCCCGCGCCAGCAGGGTGTTCTTCACCACCTGGTACCGGGCGCCGGCGTCGCGCAGCCGGCCGCGCAACTGACCGATCTCCGCCACGTTCAGCCCGCGGTAGTCGGTGAGGATCACCCCGGCGGCCCGATGGAGCCACTCCCGGATGGCGGCCACCTGCGCGACCTTTTCGGGCCGGGCCTGTGTCCGCTCGCGATGTTCGTGCCTTCGGACCTGCGCCTCCATCGGTGGTGTGTCGCTCCTCGCCCCTGAAGCAAAATAGGCCCGCCGCTCGACAGGCCCACCTCGGTGAGCACCTCGGCAGGTGACCGATCCGGTCCTTCGGATCCCCGCGGGGATCGCCTGCGGTCTACGGCGCGGCGTATGCGATTGAGCGCCCGGACGATCCTGCCCGCCCGGGCGCGGTCAGTCTATCACGCGGTGGCGACCTTCGTCAACGCTTCGGCCTTCGAGGGATCGACCCGGACGCCCGGCCCCATGGTGGTGGAGAGGGTGATCGACCGCAGGTACTGCCCCTTGGCAGCGGCCGGCCGGGACCGCACCACGGCATCGACCAGGGCGGTGAAGTTCGCCAGCAACTGCTCCTCGGTGAAGGAGGCCTTGCCGATGGGGACGTGGATGATGCCGGCCTTCTCCGTCCGGTACTCGATCTTCCCCGCCTTGATCTCGCGCACCGCCCTGGCCAGGTCGAAGGTCACGGTCCCGGCCTTCGGATTCGGCATCAGCCCGCGGGGCCCGAGGATCCGCCCAAGGCGACCCACGGCGCCCATCATATCCGGGGTGGCCACGGCCACATCGAACTCCAGCCAGCCGCCTTGGATCTTTTCGATGTACTCCTCGGCGCCGACGTAATCCGCCCCGGCCGCCTCCGCCTCCTTGACCTTCTCGCCCTTGGCGAAGACCAGCACCCGCACCTGACGGCCGGTCCCGGCGGGGAGCGGCACCGTCCCCCGGACCTGCTGGTCGGCCTGCTTGGGATCGATCCCCAGGCGGATGGCGATCTCCACCGTTTCGTCGAACTTGGCCCGGGCCGTGGCCTTCACCAGGCGCACCGCCTCCCGGGGGTCGTACAGCGTCCCGGGGGCGACCATCTTCATCAGCTCACGGTACCGCCTGCCGCGGTTGCGCATCGGTCGCTCTCCGCCCTCTTCAGACGACCTGCAGGCCCATCGACCGCGCCGTCCCCTCGATCATGCGCATCGCCGCCTCGAGGTCGTTGGCGTTGAGATCCTTCATCTTCTGCTGGGCGATCTGCCGGATCTGCTCTCTGGTCACCTTGCCGACCTTGGTCTTGTTGGGCTCGCCCGACCCCTTCTCCACCCCCGCCGCCTGGCGCAGGAGCACCGCGGCCGGCGGGGTCTTGGTCACAAAGGTGAAGGTGCGGTCGGCGTAGACGGTGATCTCCACGGGCACGATGGTCCCCACCTGGGACGCCGTCCGCTCGTTGTAGGTCTTGCAGAACTCCATGATGTTCACGCCGTGCTGGCCCAGGGCCGGGCCCACCGGCGGGGCCGGGGTGGCCTTGCCCGCCGGGATCTGCAGCTTGACGACGGCGATGATCTTCTTGGCCATGACCTAGGTCTTCTCCACGTCTCCGAAGTTCAGCTCCACCGGCGTGGCCCGCCCGAAGATGGAGACGAGCACGCGCACCTTCTCCTTCTCCACCATCACCTCGTCCACGACGCCCGTGAAGTCGGCGAAGGGGCCGCTGGTGATCCGGACCGTGGAGCCCTTCTGGAAGGTGATGCGGTACTTGGGCGTCTCATCCCGCAGTTGCTTCAGCAGCTGACGGACCTCGGCGTCGTCCAGGGGGACGGGCCGCGCCCCGGAGCCGACGAACCCGGTCACGCCCGGCGTGTTCCGGACGACGTACCAGGAGTCGTCATCCATGATCATCTCGACCAGCACATAGCCGGGGTAGATCTTCCGATCGACTTCGCGCCGTTTCCCGCCTTTGATTTCCTTCTCTTTCTCCGTGGGCACCAGGACCTGCGCGATCTTGTCTCCGCCCTGAGCGCGCATGGACTGCCGGCGCCGCTCCAGATTGGACCGCACCTTGTTCTCGTACCCCGAGTAGGTGTGGATCACGTACCACTTGAGCCGGGGGTCTTTCGGCGCCTCCTCCGTCGGGGCCTCGGCCTCGGGAGCCTCCGTCGGCGCCGCCTCCTCCGTCCGGTCGGCGCGAGGCGCCTCCTCCTCGATGTCGGCGAAGATCGTCCGGGCCAGTTCCTCTTTCAGGCTCTCTTCCACCATGGCGACAGGTGTCAGCGGCCCAGGAGGCGCCGGAAGATCCAGGTAAAGAGGAGATCCCACAGCCCGAGGTACAACGCCATGGCCAGCAGGACCACCAGGACGACGATGGACATGGCCGTCAGCTCCTGCCGGCTGGGCCAATCTACCTTGGCCAGCTCGATCCGGACCTCCCGAAAGTACCGGGTGATGCGCTCGACGACGGGGAGACCTCCCCGCCGCACCGGCACCGCCCGGGCCATCGGCCGCTGGACTTTGGCGTCCGTCAGACGCGCCACAACTCCCCCAAAATAAAAAAGACTTTGAAGGCCGGACTCATTATAGGTTCGGCTCTGGGGAGTGTCAATCGCCGGGATCGACGGCGCCTTCCCCTGAGGGTCGCCCTCGGCGGAGAGAGCATCTCGTCGGGCTAACCGGCGTCGTGACGGTCAGAGTCGGCGGGAGGCAGGCGTTCGGCTCCGGCCAGTTTGCCGGCCAGTTGTTGTGGGTCGTGGATCAGAACCGGGAGGTGCTGCGAGCAGATCCAGAACGTCCGCCCGTGGTAGTGGACAGCCAGCAGCGGCACCGCATTGTCGTCACGGCCGCAGTGCACACAGCGCTCGGGGCTCCGGGTCATGCTCTGCCGCCCGCCCGGACCATCCTGGAGCGTCGCGCCCGGTCCACGGCGACCTCTTTCTACCGGCGCAACGGTGTCAATCGCAGGGGCCACCACATCAGCGTGATGTTCTTCTGACCGTTGCGATCCTCGTTCCCCCCGTCCCACACCGCGACGTTGAGGTGCGTGGTCTCCCCGGGCTGGAACTGCGCATCGGCTTCATCCGGCGTCCGCAGGGACCGGACCATGATCACCGTCCACCGGCCGGCCTTCCACCGGCCGACGGCCGCGACGTCCTGCCTGGGCTGCGTGGTAAGCGTCCCAAACCCCCACGCCACCAGGTCTTCAGCCGCGCTGGTGCGCGCCGTGGCGGATCGCAGGTTGCCGGCGGCGGCACCCGCGTTGAACCCCTGCCGGGCGCGCTCGGTCTTGGCCAGATGGACGTCATAGTAGTAGTCCACGGCCATCGCGGGATAGCTGCGACGGAGGTCGGCGGCGCGCGCCAGGTCCTCCTGCCAGGACGCCTTCCACTGCCAGATATTCACCGGATGCCGGGCATCGCCCATGAAGGGATTGGGCAGCGTCCCGGGCTGCACCGGAAACTGCAGCGCTACAGCGTCCGTGAACTCGCGCTGGCGCCGGTCGGCGGTATTCGCCGTCGCATCCGCCCAGGAAAGCTCGAGGAAGAGGGTCCTGCCGTCATGGAGGGCGCGGAGGCGGACCTCCTTCACCGTCCCGCCCCCGTGAGGGCGGATGATGGTCTGCGGCATCATCGGGATCGTGCGGGCCGGGGCCCGGGTGAAGACCGCGGCGGCGCGGTCCACATCGAGGGGCACCTTCGCCGCGGTGAACAGGACGTCGATGGGCGGCGGCTGAGGCTGGCCGGCGGCGGTGACCAGGTCCAACACGACCAGGAGGACACCCGCAACCACGGCCCCCGCGATCTGCCGCATCCTGCTCCCTCCCTCACGAACCGCTCAAGACTCCCTGCAGCGAGACGGCATAGCCCTCCACGCAGCGCGCGCACGCCTTAAGCCGGGGGTGCCAGTCCGGAAAGTCGGTGCGGATCCGCGCCGCCACCGCCTCCTCGATCGTCGTCGCCCACTCGTACGTGGGAAACCGGCACAGCGGGCAGCGCCCTCCGGCAGGCGGCGGAGGATCACCCTCCTCGACCGCCACCCCGGCAAAGGCCGCGAGTGCGGCCCGGTCGGACGCTAGGCGCAGCAGCATCGGGTACGTCGGTCGATCGCCGTCCCAGAGCCGGGTGACAATGGCCCGGGCGGCCGGGGCGGGCATCCAGGCGAATATCTGCACACCAGCCTCTTCGTACTCCGCCCGAGTGCGCCAGGGGGAGTTTCCGGCCCGAACGGCGCGGCCGTCGACGCTGCAGTCCCAGAGAAAGCGGAACTGCTCTCCCACGGGCCGCCCTGCGCCGGCGGGGTCGGGCAGCCCTTCCCCGTAGCCAAAGGTCTCATCGAGCACGTCGACGATGTGGCCGAACTCGTGGCGGAGGAACCGCGTCAGGTCGGCCGGAGCCTCGAAGCGCGCGGGGCGCAGACGCACCCCGACGGTCCGTCGGTCCCTGCCGAGGTCGGCCCCCTCCTCTGTCCGGCTCCAGGCACGCGACACGATGATCTCGTCGACCTGCGGAGGGAGCGCGCCCGCCGCGTCCGTCACCGGCCGGCCGCCGCCCAGGATCTCGAAGAAGCGGGCGGACAGCAGCCGGAACGCCTGGCGGCGATCCTCCGGTCGGACGTGCTGAACGTAGATGCGGTCGGCGGCGCGCCGGTACGGCTCGTAGAGTGCCGCGTCGCCGGCTTCCGCGCGCCGCCGCAGGAGCAGCTCGACCACCGCCTCCTGCAGGCCGGCCGTGTACCGGATGCGGGGAGCGGCATGGCTCATGGCGATGGCTCCAGGGGGCAGCGGTCGGCCCCGCACGGCGGCGTTGCCTCCCCGGGCTCCCCGAAGACTGGAAGCGCCGATTCGTCCTCTCCGTCGACGATGATGCCCAGCGCAGCGGCATCCGCTGTGATCACCGCCCGGGTGAGGTGCGCCAGCTCGCCGTAGAGGCCGTCATCCCTGGCGGTGACGAGGCGGGTGAAGGTGGGAACCCACCTGGCCACATGGTCCCGCAGGAAGGCCCGCCGGGCGTCCACGAAGGGCCAGACCTTCTCGGCCTCTTCGTGGACCGAGGCATGGGCTTCCCGAAACGCCAGCACGTGCAGAAACTCAAGCTCCAGGCTCAGGTGGTCGACGCGTTCACCTGCGCCGGCGGCCACTTCCAGACCGAAGGCCAGGTAGAACCCGGCGATATCCGCCAGCTGTTGCGCCTGCTGGAAGATGTGGCCGACCCCGTACTGCGTCTCGTGCAGCGGGCAGTCGCGGGAAATCTGGTGGCCGAAAAGTCGCCGGTAGGCGGCCTGCAGCCCGGCCGGCGCCGATGCCGTCAGCACCCCAACGACGCGCCGCGCCTGCTCCTGCGCCCGGACCCCGCCCATACGCTCCGCCGCCGCCGTCACCGCCTCCAGCACGGCCGGAGCGGTCCGCAGAGCGGCCAGCCCGTCCTCCGGCGGAGACCAGCCCAGTGAGAGGAACCGGTACAGCGTGCTGCGCGCCAGGGCGAGGGCGGGGTCGGGGATCTCGGTGACCGGGGGCGCCATGGCGGGCTCCTCAGATGGAGTTCAGGTGCTGGCGGGGCCGGGTGTAGATCGGTTCCTGGACGCTCAGGCGCACCACTTCTTTCCCGCTGCGGTCCAGCCCGATCACCGTGTCGTTGAACATCTCCCACTTCCGTCCGTTGATGGTCGTCTCGAACACCTTCGGCCCTTCCTCGATGCGATAGCCGAAGAGGATGCGCTGGGTGCTGCGGAACAGCTGGAGCACGGCGAGCAGCTCCCTGGGCGGCGCGGTGTACTGCTCGAGCGCATGGTCCACGCCGGGGCCGAACATCTGGCGCAGGTAGGCTCGGGGCACCCAGCGGGGGGGGATGTAGTAGATGTTGGGCTGCGTGCCAAACTGCGGGTACAGAGGTAGGGCCACCCGAGCCACCCGGACCAGGTAGTACAGGGGGTGCTGACGGTCCTCGGCCCACGAGCCGTCGGGAGCCAGGCGGATTAGCCCCTGCAAACGGATTTTCCCGACACAGGCCGCCATGCAGCGCGCCTCCATGGGACTGCCGCCGAACAGGGGGTCCCGGCCCTCGACGCGCGGGTAGCAGGCGATGCACTTCTCGCTCACCCGCGTGAAGGCGTTGAACATCGGCTTCTTGTAGGGGCAGGCTTCCACACACTTCCGATAGCCGCGGCAGCGCCGCTGGTCGATGAGGACGATGCCGTCTTCCGGCCGCTTGTAGATGGCGTTGCGGGGGCAGGCGGCCAGGCAGGCCGGATAGGTGCAGTGATTGCAGAGGCGCTGCAGGTGAAAGAACCAGGTCCGATGCTCCGGCAGCGTCTCCCCCGTCGGATGAAAGGTTCCCGGCGCACTGGGGTAAGGTGTCGAGGTGTCTTCGTAGAGGTTGGGCGCCCGCCACTCCTCATCGTCGGGGAGATAGCCCAATACCTCCTGGCCCGCGGCCGCCGCCTCGAAGATGGTCTTGCCCCGGAAGATCCCGTAGGGCGCCTTTTGGCCGTCGGGACTCTTTGCCTCCCAGACCTGACCGTCGGGGCTGGCCTGCTCCAGCAGTTGGAGCGTCTTGATATCCCAGAACTGCGGGTAGCCGCCGTAGGGTTTGGTCTCCACGTTGTTCCACCACATGAACTCCTGGCCCCGGCTGAAGGTCCAGGTACTCTTGCAGGCCATGGTGCAGGTCTGGCAGCCGATGCAGCGGTTGATGTTGAAGACCGCGGCGAACTGAAAGCGGGGATGCCGCTCGTCGAATCGATAGACCATCTTCCGGCCGAGCTGCCAGTTGTAGACCTCAGGCATCGCCGCTCTCCTCCCGGATCCAGCATCCCCTCCACCGGGCCGCTGTCTCGGTGACGAGCCGCCGCACGCAGTCCTCGCCCAGCTGTCGATGGATGACGTGGAGGGTCCGGTAGAAGGGGTTGCGGAACAGGGCCAGCAGCCGGTCCGCCTCCCATCCGGCGCGCACGTATTCCTCAACCAGACAGCGGGCCATCTCCTCCAGCGCCCCCGCGCCGGCAACCACCCCCACCCCGACCAGAACCATGGGGTCGTCCGGCTCGTAGGGCTTCGCCCTGCTCACCGCGTTCTGACCCGGACCAGCGCCCCGGCCAGGTAGCGCTTCATGAACTCGTTTTCCCGGCCGGGAGTGAAGCCCGTGCGGGCCGGCTCCCACAGCCCCTTCCCCCCGATGCCGCCGTCCTCGGCCTTGGTGATTTTCACCAGGGTCTCCTTGGGCACGGTGTTCACAGCGTGGTTGTCCGCTTCCCCGCCGAAGAGGAAGGCCACCGTCGCCTTCGCCTTGTGAAACAGCGTGTCGGTCTGATGCATCGGCATGAGCCAGTCGCGGGTCAGCGACTGCTGGCCGCCGTAGCGCAGGTTGGCCTGATAGCCGGTGTCCTCGGAGCGGGCCAGGCCGTCGGGACGGGTTTCGTGGGCCCGCACGGATTTCTCCGTGGCGATGAACGGCGCGTGTTTCATCATCAGCACGTTGTAGGGGTAGGCCGGATTGTATTTCACCCGCACCATGCAACGGGCCACCCGGTAGAAGGGATCGCCGGGCTTCCATCCGATGTACGGGCGGTCGGCGGCGTAGGCGTCCACGTACACGTAATCGCCGTCGTTGATGCCGAGATCCCTGGCCGCTTGGGGGTTGATGTGCATCTGGTGCTCGCCGACCCCCGGGGCCCGCCGGTCCAGCCGGTACGGATCGCCGAAGTTGCTGTCCCAGATCAGGTTCCAGTCCACAGCGCTCCAGCTCGAGTGCACCCGGTGACGGGTCTTGGGCGTGAGGAAGTAGAACCGGTAGCCCTGCGCCCACAGCGGGTTGGTCGTCCGCTTCACCTCCCGCCACGGGAGCTTCACATTGCGGACGGTGCGCTGGTCCCAGTGCAGCGCGTCCTGCGGGATGCCGTAGTCCTCGGGCCGCACCAGCGGGTTGCTGGTGACGATGACGTTGGGCAGGTACGGGGTGGCCTCCGGGCCTTCCCGGTGCACGATGAAGTTCTCACCGTACTCGATCGCCTCGGGCAGGTCGCAGTAACTGTTCAACCGGCCGGTGTCGGTGTAGAAGGGCTCGCTGTCATGAACCTGCTCGTAGAACGGCACGCGCGGATAGGTCCGGAAGAGCATCAGGGCCGCGCCGGGTTCGCCGTAGGCGCCCGCGAGGATCTCCTCCACCCGGTACCCGACCGTGGAGGTGGAGCTGTCCAGCAGCCGCTGGATGTAGACCTCGGGCCGCCGCTCCAGCAGGAACTTGAAGTACTCCCTGAACCGCCGGTCCTTGGTGAGGTCGGCCAGCTTGGCCGCCACCTCGGCGATGATCAGCCCGTCGTCCTTGGTGTCGTAGAGCGGGGTGATCCCGCCCTTCCAGATCTGCAGGAAGGGGTTGCTGCAGGACGCCGTGAGCTCGTAGGTCTCGAACTCAGCCCAGGAGTTCGCGGGGAGGATGACGTCCGCGTACTCGGCGCTGGCGGTCATTTCGATGTCCTGGTTGATGATCAGCTCCACGTTGGGGTTGACGTTCTTGATCACGCCGTAGGCCCACTTGGCGTTGTTGATCAGGTTGACGTTGTTGTACCAGATGACCTTGGTCGGGGTCGGCATGTGGGTCTGGCCGGTAAAGACCTTGCGACCGGTCTTGGGGGTGGTCACGATCAGCGGCATGTCGCCGTGGTCCCAGTACGCCGGTTCCTCATCCTTAACATACTTCTTCACCTTAATGTCCCGGCCGGAGACGTGAGGGTCGACCGCCGGATGGAACGGATCTTCAAAAAACCACCCCAGGATGCCCGGGCCGGTCCAGGGGGAGCCCTGGAAGAGGGCGGCTTTGTAGTTCCCTGCCCAGGTATGGCAGCCACCGCCGGGGATGCCGATATTCCCGGTGAGCATGAGGGGCAGGTAGAAGGCGCGGTTGGCCAGGGTGGCATGGAACCAGTGGTTGATCCCTTCGCCGATGTGGATGGCCGCCGGTTTGATCGTGGCGATGTCCCGGGCCAGGCGCGTAATCATCGCCTTGGGCACGTGGGTGATCTCGGCCACGGTGTCCAGGTCGTAGTCGCGCAGGTGGTCGCGATAGGCCTCCCAGATCGTGAGGCACTCCACTTCGGCGCCGTCCACGAGTTTCACCCTGCCCCGCCACCGCAGCTCCGGCTCCAGTCCGGCCCGGGCGAGACGGTCGCCCACGTCGTCCCGGGTAAGGGGCTTCAGCTGCCGGCTCTTCCGGTCGAAGATCACGAAATCTCCGAGTTTCCGGTACTGGTCCGGGGTGAGGTTCTGGCGGGTGAAGCTGGGGCCAGCAGGATCGAGCCCGGGCCTGTAGTGGGGAAAAACTTCCGCGGCCCGCAGCCGCTGCAGCGTGTCGGTCCTGATGAGCAGGGGGAAGTCGGTAAACCGCGTCACGAAGGCCGCATCGTACCAGCGGCGGTCCATCATCAGCCGGGTGATGCCCAAGAACAGCGCCGCATCGGTCTGGGGCCGGATCGGCATCCAGTAGTCGGCCTTCACCGCGGGCGGACCGTACTCGGGGGTGATGACGACGATGCGGGCCCCGCGTTCCATGAGCTCATTGAAGAAGTGGCTCTCCGGCATCTTGTTTTCGATCAGGTTCTTGCCGACCTGAATGTGCAGCCGGGCATGCCGCAGTTCATTGAAGTCCACGTCGGACGCCTGCAGGCCGTGCACAAAGGGCTGCCCCGGCGCCTGGTCGCCGTGCCAGGTGTAGTTGCTCCAGATGCGCGCCCCCAGGGCCTGATCGGAGGGCACCCGGCGCACGTGGACATCCAGCAGGGCCATGGCGTTGGCCATGCGGTAGAGGCCGTACTTGCCGATCACCCCGGTCAGCCCCATCCCGCCGCGGAACTTGAAGGTGCGCACGCCCGCCCCGTGCATCGCCTCCACCATCTCCGGTGCATAGCCCTGGGCCAGCAGACGCCTCGCACCCGCCTCGCCGCTATAGCGTCGGGCGACGGCGAGGAAGGCCTGCGCGATGTAGGTGTAGGCCTGCTCCCAGCTGATCCGCTCGAAGGTATCCAGGCCGCGGCGGTCAAAGCGATACCGGCTCTTCACCTCGGGCGTCAGCTCGGGGAAGCCGGCGTCGGCCCACTGCTTCCACCCCAGGCGGACCATGGGGTACTTCAGGCGGTACGGTCCATAGACCCGGCGGTGGAAGGTGTACCCTTTCAGGCACCCCCGGGGGTTCCAGTGGGGGGTGGCCCGATTCCCGTACAGGTCCCTGTAGCGATGGACGTCATAGTTCTGCTCGATGCGCATGATCACGCCGTTGCGCGCATAGGCCCGCAGCCGGCAGTGGTGGGTGTCGTTGGGCGAGCAGACGAAGGTGAAGGTGCGGTCGTAGCGGTACTGGTCGCGGTAGACCTTTTCCCAGTCCCTGGCCGGATAGAAACCCAGCGGGTTCTCGATCGTGGCCAGGGGTCTCAGCAGCCGCAGCGGGAGCGCCTGAGCCAGGAGGAGCCCGCCGACACTCAGGCCGGCCGTCTCGAGAAACTCCCGGCGGGTCAGCCGGAGGGCATCGGGAAGCTCGGTCTCCCCAGCCGTCGGACCGTCCAGGCCGTCGCTCACGCCGCCGCCCTCCCTTCTCTGCCCTGTCCGTCTTCCTGACCCGTTGCTGCAGAGGGAACCCCGGATGGACGGCGTTCCGGAGCGGCCAGCACAAACACACAGCGGGGATCGCCCCGCAGGACGGACTCCCGCTGCACCACCTCCGTGCCCACCAGCAGGGCCAGCAGGCCCCGGGCGATGGCGCAGATCTCGCGGAAATCCCGAGCAAGGTCAGCAAGCCGGCAGCCGCCAAGGCTCACCTCGTACCCTCCATTCATCCGCCGCAGTTCGGCCGGCGGCAAGGCGTCGAACAAGACACCAAGCGCCGCTCTGATCCGCACCTCGGGGTCCGGAATCTGCGCAACCTCCGGGTGCTCCGCCGCCAGGCGCTCGGCCGCCGCCTGAATGGTCCGCCGCATCTGGTCCGGCCCCTGCGTCCTGATCCCCCTGAGGAGAGAGGCCAGCAGGGTCGCGTAGGTCTCAGGGGTCGGCGGCTCAGGGACCGGCGGCCTCTGCGGCGTGGCAGCGTAGACGATGGGGGGGCGACCGGGCCGGCCCCTGATCACCTGTCTGGAGATGAGACCGTCCCGCTCCAGGAGCATCAGGTGCTGACGCAGGGCAGACGGTGACAGGCCCGTGGCGGCTACGAGGTCCTTCAGGGTGGAGGGCCCGGAAGCGGTCAGGTAGCGGAGCATCTCGGTGCGGGCGGGGTAGGCGCGAGAGATCCTGGAACCCGGCTCCCGCTCGGGGGAGGAACCAGCGGCCGGTTTCAACGGTTTCAACGCCTCCTCCGATTACTCTGCACGGTAGCGGGAGATCGCGTGGGCGACAATCGGGCGGGGAGAGTATTTTTCAGCCCGACCGGCCAGCCCCCTACGCCCGGAGATATCAACTACATCGCATTGGACCTGCACAACAACACCCGATGTCGCGGCGGTGCCGATGGCCTGTGTCAGTTGCAGGCAAGGTGGCAGGGGCGGAGGGATTCGAACCCCCAACATCCGGTTTTGGAGACCGGCGCTCTGCCCGTTAGAGCTACGCCCCTGGGAACGGCTGGACGGCGAAGGCCACGGCCGCCGCGGTGCCCTCCAGGAACTCATCGGGAGGCAGAGGTAGCAAGCCGCGGAGGTCGTTCTAGCGCGAGGTGCCACCAGTCCCTCATATCGGAGACATCGAGGCGGCCCGGCAGTCCTGGCAGTACCGGGCGATGACATCCCGCGCCCTGGCATGCTGATCGCCCAGCAGGACCCCGATCCGCTGCAGCATCGTTTCGGGAGCGATCGGAGCGCCGCACGCCGCGCACCGACGCTGGCGGCTCCGCCGCACCTCGGTCCGCCCGGCGGCGAGGCGACCGAGATCCGCCACCTGCCCCAGGTGTAGCACGTCAGGCTCTGGGCAGGCCGGCAGGCACTGCCCGCAGGCGACGCACCTGGCGGGATCGACGATCAAAATCTCGTCTTCGTCACGCTGCAGTGCGAGCGCCCCCGTGGGGCAGACGGCGGCACAGGCGCCGCAGAGGGTACACCCGTCGCGGACGTCGAGAACCCCGAACGGGGAGAAAGGGTGGGACACCGCAACGGTCTCCGCATCATAGGCGCGGGCCAGGTGCTGGAGCAGCTGCGCGGCAGCGCCCGCGGCGAAGGCGCCGGGCAACGCCGGATCGCCCGGGCCTGGACCGGGCAGGGGCTGCCGGAGAACCCGGGCGAGGGCTGCCGGCTCCGCGGGAAGCGTTAGGATCCGCGGCTCCGACTCCCCCATGCGCGCCAGCAGCTGCCGGCAGAAGGCCACCCGCCCCTCGATCCGCCCCGGCCCACCGGTCCGGCAGCCGTTCGGACAGGGCACAACTCCCACCGCCGCCGCGCCGCGGGCCAGAAAGGCGAGAAGCCATCGGGCAGGAACCATCTCGGCGCACGGGACTTCCAAGGGCAGCCAGGATGCCGGGATCGGGTGAATCCCTCCGGCCAGGGCAGGTAGAGCAGGACTCCCGGCGCAGCTCAAGAGGATCGCCCGGGGCTGAAGCGGGCTGATCAACGGGTCCAGGAGCGCCCGTGTCCGCGCGTCCATCTCCGCGGCCGTAAATCCGGGAAACTCCATGGCATCGTGCGGACAGGCGGTGACGCATACGGCACAGCTCGTGCAGCGGAGTTTGAGCAGCCGAATCTCGCCGCCTGTGGCTTCCAGGGCCTGGTGGGGGCAGGCCAGCACACACAGCGCACACCCGGCGTCCGCCCGGCACCGGTCTGCCCGGGCCGCCGGCACCACCTGGTATTCGAGCCACGAGAGGGCAAACAGTGACCTGCGGCTGACGGCCGGGGGCAGGACGGGGCGAAGATGCTGCGGCCGGCTGCCGGAGAAGGCCTCGACTCGCGCCGCCGCCGCGGCCGTCAGGATCACGGCCCTCTCGACCGCCAGAGAGGCGGGGACCGCCCGGGCAAGAAGGCCCAGAGCAACAATCTCGACGCCCAGGGGATCGAGCCCGGCCCGGCGCATCGCCGCCTGGAGCGGCGCCAGCGACGTCATCGGGCGGCACAGGCCCAGCACCGCTGCCGACCCTCTACCCGTGAGGTGACGGGCAGTCCGCTCGGTGCGCGTGCACAGGTCGGGAACCACCTGGACGGAGGCGGAAGGCATGTACGCCGCGAGCCGTCGGGCCACGGCCTGCGGGTCGATCCCGGCAGGGGAGGACGCCAGATCTCCGCACAACAGCACCCACGTGCCCCCGGGAACGCCGGCATGAGGGACCGGACCCGCCGGCATCACCGATCCCTCGCGCGGGCAGCCTCTCCGCCGGAGCCGACGGCAATCAGCCGGGACAGCAGGTCGATGAGATCCTGATCGTGGTGGACGAAGCCGTCCGCCGCAGCCGTCGCCTGCGCGTAGAACCCGCTCTGAGCAGCCGCACCGACCGCCCGGGCGAGGGAGGGAAACCACCGGCCGAGATGCCGGCTGAGGAATTGCCGCTCCCGGGACAGGATCGACACCCCCGCCTCTGACGAAACCTGAAGCCAGGCCGCAGCCTCCAGGCCGCAGAGCGCGGACATGAACTCCAGCTCCACGGCCGCATGGTCGGGCGGCTCCCCCGATGGTCCCGCGGCGGCAAGCCCCTGCGCCGCATACTCCCGCTCGACGGCCAGGACGACCGCTGCCGCCAGTCTGGGGTCTTCCACGAGGAAGGCGGACTCGGTCGGCGCGGGACCGCCAGCACCGTCCAGGCCGAACAGGCGAACGTACTCCGTCTGCAGCCCTTCGCCCTGGTGGTGCGGCAGACGCCGCAGGGTGTCCAGGAACGCCCACCACGGGAGACCCACAGCCAGCCCGGACAGCAGTGCGCGCTGCCGCAACAGCCCGGAGGCCATCGTCTGGAGAGAGCGCACCCTCCGCGGCTCGGGATACAGGAACACCTGGGACAGCAACCGATAGGCCCCGGCCCGGAACCGGGCCAGGCGGGCGAGTGTCTGTTCAGGCACGGTGTCGCCTACCGCGGCCGCAGTTCGCGTCTGCCGGAGGGGCCCTGGCGACTCGCCGGGTCGGGCAGGAGTTCGTACACCGCGGCCGCGGTGAACATCAGCATGATGCCTGCGATGAAGGCCACGGGCAGGTAGGGGATCGGCTGTCCCAGGGCCAGCGCAAGACCACTGCGCACCGGCAGGCCGGGAATCCTCAGCGGCAGGGCCAGGCTGAAGCTCGCCGCCGCGAGCGCGAATCCCGCCATGATGATCAGCCTCGTCACCGCCGTGCGCGCGGACATCAACCATCGCCTCCGTCTTCCTCTGGCAACTCGATAATCGGAAAGACCTTGACGAACAGGACGTAGAGGAGGATGCCCAGAGATACCAGGCCCCCGATGATGCTGTATTCCACCCACGTCGGGCTGTAGGTGCCCGGCGGGTATGGCAACAGCGCCCCATGCGTCTGCGAGGGCACGACGATCAGCAGGCGTTTGCCCACCGCGGCCACGTTCACGAGGATCCCCGACAGGACGATGACGGGAATGCTGGTGTGGCCGGTGAGGAACTGCCGCAGCAGCAGGTAGAAGGCGAGGAGCAGAGCGGCGACCGAGGCCCAGTAGATCCGGGCGTACCGGCCGAAGAAGATCGCCTGGGTGACACGGCTCTCGTGCAACGGCGCGGCGTAGGTGGCGGTCAGCCAGTCCACGAGCATGAAATAAATGTAGGCCGCGGTTAGCACCATCAGAAAATTGCCGAGCCAGCGGAACACGTCGGGGGGGAGGCGATCCTGCGCCGCCAGCGTGCGCCTCACCACCGCGGCGATGACGATCAACAAGCCGACCCCGGAGACGCCGGCCAGGATGACGAACGCCGGCGCCTGCAGCGCGCTGAACCAGCCCGGCCGACCGACCTGCAGACCGAAGACGAAGCCCAGTGTGGAGTGGGCGATGACCAGCAAGGGGAGGATGGCCAGGGACAGCCAGAAGCTGACCCGCTGGTGACGCTCCCGCTCGGCCGGCGTGTCCCGGTACCCCGACGCCCACAGGCGGTAGAACCATTGCAGCCGTCCCGGTCTCCGGGCGCAGAGGGCGGCGTCGCGGCGGCCGTCCAGGAAAAAGTACACCAGGCTGGCAAACAGATAACCCGCAATGACCATGGTGAAGGTCCCGAAGAACGGCGATTGGGGACGGGCGTATTTGAGCAGGTGAAAAATGCCGCGCAGCGGCTGCCCCAGGTCCGGCAGGACGCTGAAGGCGGCCAGGATCAGCGAGATGATGGTCAGCACCTCCGCCATGCGGGACACCGCCCGCAGGTGCCGCAGGTTCAGCAACCGCACCAGCGCTGCCGTGGTGATCCCGGCGAAGCTCACCCCGACGAAGTAGACGTCGAAGGCGATGTACAGCCCCCACGAAGACCCGCCCATCGTGCCGATGTCGCGCAGGCCCGTGACCACCAGTCCCTCGGTCAGCTGGGTGTACAGCGCGTTGACGCCCTGGGCGAGGACACCGAGCAGCACCGCTATGGCGAGCCAAACGCGCGCCGACATCTGCCCGACGCCGTAGGGAATCCGATCCATCCGCAGGACCACGGGCTACACCCTCGCCTTCACCGTCTCGATCTGCCGGACCTCGTGCCCCGGCGCCCTGCCGCCCAGGTAGTACACGCGGGGCTCTGTGCCGGCATACTCCAGCAGTCGAAAATGCGCCCGGCGCCTGAGCAGCTGGGAAACCTTGCTCGCGGGATCGTCCAGATCGCCAAAATGCAGGGCGAACAGCGGGCAGTTGGCCACGCAGGCCGGGAGCAGGCCCTTCTCCACCCGGTGCACACAGAAGGTGCACTTCTCGATGACCCCCTTGAGGTGGCCGCCGCCAGCGGTGCGTCGGCGCTCTGGGCCCTGGGGGAGGTCCAGGTCCGGATTCTTGTACGGCGGAACCGCCCCGCCGGTCACTCCGGCCAGGGCTTCCACGGCCTCCCGGTCCATCCAGTCGAGGTACTGGTTCCGCTCCGGCCGCTTCCAGTTGAAGTAGTTGACGCCGTAGGGACAGGCCACTTCGCAGTACCGACAGCCGATGCACCGGTCGAAGTCGGTGGCCACCAGGCCGTCCGGCCGCTTGTAGCGGGCGCCCACCGGGCAGACCTTGACGCACGGGGCGTTGTCGCAGTGCATGCACGGCCGCGGCATGAACCACACCCGCGTATTGGGATACTCGCCTTCCTCAAACCGGAAGACGTACATCCAGAAGTTGGCCTGCGGGGTGTTGTTCTCCACTTTGCAGGCCTCCATGCACGCCCGACAGCCGGTGCAGCGGTCCAGGTCGATGACCATGGCATAGCGCGCCATCAGGAGGACTCCTTGAACACCCGGACCTTCACGTGGAAGGACTGGTCGGCGGTGTTAGCCACGTAGCCCTCGCCGGTGAAGAAGAGGGCGTTTGGGGTCGGCCCCTGCCCCTTCGCCCACGGGTGACTCCACAGGCCGTAGTGGTGGGGCAGGCCGACGGTGTCGGGGCGGATGGCCTCGGTGAAGTGGACGCGCACCCTGACCTTCCGGGTCTCGCCGGTGAGGGCGTTGTGCGACTCCACCCACACCTCCTCCCCGTCGCGGATGCCGCGCTCCCGGGCCGTCCTGGGATTGATGTCCAGGCGCTGGCGGGGAGCCAGTTCGGCCAGCAGCGGGATGAAGCTGCTGCGGGATTGCTTGAACTCGATCATCTTGTAGCTGATGAGGTAGAGATCATAGCGCTCCGGGGACGCATCCATCGTCGGCCGCCGCCAGGTGGGCAGGGGCGTGTAGTCCCGCCAGTAGACCTCGGCCGCGCCCCTGGCCCGCATCGTCTCCCGGTAGCGGAGCAATGCCTCTCCGTACAACCGGTGGCGCACGCCCCCGAAGGGCGGATCGGTCGCGTACCCGTAGGCGGCCGAGGGCGGAATCGGCCCCTTCACCTTGACGCCGTGCTTCTCGAAGTAAGCGACCCCCGCGACAATTCCCTCCGACTTCGCCCACCGATCGAAGATCTCGCGCACGGACGGCTTGCGGTCCAGGGGCAGCCGATACGGCTCCTTCAGCGCAAGCGCTTCGTTCAGCCGGTCCAGGTAGCCCCCCCGGCCGTAGAGAATGCCCGCCTTCTCGCACAGGTCGAGGTAGATGTCGATGTCTCCCCGGGACTGGAACAACGGCTTCATGGGCGGCAGGCGGAGCGCCACGCCGTCCAGGTATTGATCGCTGGCCTTGCTGGGTCCCTCGTACTTCTCGATGGTGGCCGCCGGCAGGACGACGTCGGCGAAGTAATCCGCGGTCTCCGACAGCCAGGGGTCAATGGCGGCAACGAACTTGAAGCGTTTGTAGGCTTCGATGAGGTCCGGCTGGGAGGCGAAGGCCACCAGGGGATTGCTCATATGCACCAACAGGACCTCCGGCCGGTCCTGAACCCCGTAGCGCTCGGGGTGCTGCAGCACCCGCGCCACCACCGATGAGTTGTTGCTGTTGATGGGGAAGTAGATGCTGTCCTTCAGGTAGATGTTGTACGGCGGATCCTTGATCTCGATGCGGTCGAGTTTCTCGAAGTTCTCGTGGATCGTCCACCTCCCGACGTCCGTACGCTGCCCGCCGGCGGCGCCCACGGCGCCCAGGAGCATCATCACGGTCAGCATGGCCCGGACCGCCTGGAAGCCCAGTTCCTGCTGCGCCATGTGGTAGGCCATGATGGCCACCGGACGGTACGGCAGCGTGACGCCGTCGAGAACGATGCGGCTGCCGATCCGCGCCTGCTCTCCCAGCTCCTGCGCCACGCGGGTGATGGACTCCGCCGGCAGCCCGCACACGCCGGCCGCCCACTCCGGCGTGTATCGGGCCACGTGGTCCTTGAAAACCTGGAAGGCGGGCCGGACCGTCACGCCCCCGACGCGGAATTCGCCCTCCAGCGCGGGCTCGACGCCGGCGGCGTCGTAGGGACGGACCGCCCCCCGCGCGCTGTCCCAGATCTGCTCCTTGCCGTCGATGCGGAGGAAGAAGCCGTCGGGCCCGACAAGAAAGGGGGCGTTGGTGTAGCGGAGCAGGTAGTCGCGGTCGATGGTGCCTTGAGCGATCAATCGGTGGCACAGGGCCAGCGCCAGGGCCAGGTCTGTCCCCGGGCGGATGGGCAGCCACTCATCGACGAAGGGCCCGGCTCCCCGCAGCCGGGGGTCGACGACCACGACCTTCAGCCCCCGCTCCTTCGCCGCCGCCAGCTGCTGGGGCCAGGTGATCCAGCACAGCTGGTTGCCGCCGGCGTTGGTGATATTCCAGCCCCAGGCCAGCAGATACCGCGTGTGCCGGAAGTCCGGGTGCAGCACGCCCGACGTCCCGATGGTGTACTCGCTGGCCCGGTACCCCGCGTCGGAGCAAAAGGCGCCGTGGTGAAGTTTGGTCGCCCCGCTGGCCTTGACGAAGGCTTCGTCGTAGAACGCCTTGCCCTTGCTGCGGCCCTTCTGCCAGACCAGGAGGCGAGGATCCCTGGCCCGCGCTTCTTTGATCTTGTCCGCCACCAGCGCCAGCGCCTCGTCCCACGAGGCCCGGCGCCACTGCCCCGGAACCCCCTTGGCGTTGGTCCGGACCAGCGGCGTCTTCACGCGATGGGGATCGTAGATGGCCATGATCTGGGCCACGCCCTTGGGACACAGCGTGCCGGCGTTGAGCGGGTTACCGGGGTGACCCTCCAGCTTCACCAGCCGACCGTTGATGCGTCGGGCCAGAAGGCCGCAGTCCTGCTTGCCGATCCAGCAGGTGGTGGGGACCCACTCCTCCTCCCCGGAAGTCGCTGGTGCGGCGCCGCTTCGAACAAGAGTCTGGAGACCGCCAGGGAGGAACCGGGAGGCGGCCAGGATCCCCCCGACGGCCGCCGAGCCCTTAACAAACGTGCGTCGGGTGACCCTCACCGCTCCGCCACAGGGGGATTCGAGCTCGGCTGGGGAAATCGGCAGCGGCCTCCCCGCTCTCCTTTCGAAGGGGTCACAGGAGACACTCTGGGTAAGCATATAGCACGAAGGAACTAGCCGCGCATCGGGCGGCGACCTGATGCCTCACCGATTGGTGCGTTCCCTGGGGGGTCCTGCCGGCCGGAGGAGGAGAGAAGGCCTGGATCTTTTCCTGGCAGGGGCGGAGGGATTCGAACCCCCAACATCCGGTTTTGGAGACCGGCGCTCTGCCAGTTAGAGCTACGCCCCTGCGGACAACCGAACTGCTCTACCTCTCACTATAGCCAAAGAGCGAAACGCTGACGAGAGGGAAACCCCATCCCGGGCGCTACCGGGTCTCGCGGTGCGTCGTGTGCTTCCGGCACCACGGGCAGTACTTCTCCAGCTCGAGCCGGTCGGGGTCGTTCTTCTTGTTCTTCGTCGTGGTGTAGTTCCGCCGCTTGCACACCGAGCAGGCCAGGGTGATGATCTCGCGGACCATGGGCTACTCCACCACCTTGGTCACCACGCCGGCCCCCACGGTGTGCCCGCCTTCCCGAATCGCAAACCGCAGCCCCTCCTCCAGCGCCACCGGGGTGATCAGCCGAACCTCCATCGTGATGTTGTCCCCCGGCATCACCATCTCCACGCCCTCCGGCAACGTGATGTCCCCCGTCACGTCCGTCGTCCGAAAGTAAAACTGCGGCCGGTACCCCGTGAAGAACGGCGTGTGCCGCCCCCCCTCCTCCTTCGTCAGCACGTACACCTCCGAGCGAAACTTCGTGTGCGGCTTGATCGACCCCGGCTTCGCCAGCACCATCCCCCGCTCCACTTCGTCCTTCTCTACCCCCCGCAGCAGCACCCCGACGTTGTCCCCCGCCACCGCCTCGTCCAACGTCTTCCGGAACATCTCGATCCCCGTCACCACCGTCTTCTTCGCCTGCTCCCGCAGCCCGACAATCTCTACCTCTTCCCCCACCCGCAGCTTCCCCCGCTCCACCCGCCCCGTCGCCACCGTCCCCCGCCCCGTGATCGTGAAGATGTCCTCCACCGCCATCAGAAACGGCTTGTCTACCTCCCGCTGCGGCGTCGGAATGTAACTGTCCACCGCGTCCATCAACGCCCAGATCCGGTCCACCCACTCGTTCTGCCCCCGCTTGATCGCCCCCGGCGCCTGCTCCAACACCTCCAGCGCCTTCGTCGCCGACCCCCGCACCACCGGCACCTTCTCCCCCGGAAACTGGTACCGCGTCAGCAACTCCCGCACTTCGACCTCCACCAGGTCCAGCAGCTCCGGATCGTCCACCATGTCCACCTTGTTCAAAAACACCACGATGTACGGCACGTTCACCTGCCGCGCCAGCAGCACGTGCTCCCGCGTCTGCGGCATCGGCCCGTCCGCCGCCGACACCACCAGAATCGCCCCGTCCATCTGCGCCGCCCCCGTGATCATGTTCTTGATGTAGTCCGCATGCCCCGGGGCGTCAATGTGCGCGTAGTGCCGCTTCTCCGTCTCGTACTCCACGTGGCTGATGTTGATCGTCAGCCCCCGCGCCTTCTCCTCCGGCGCATTGTCAATGTCGTAGTACCCCTTGGCCTCCGTCACCCCGATCCCCGCCAGCGTGTGCGTGATCGCCGCCGTCAGCGTCGTCTTCCCGTGGTCCACGTGTCCGATCGTCCCAATGTTCACGTGCGGCTTCGTCCGCTCAAACTTCGCCTTGGCCATCGTCCGCCCCCGACAATCGGTCTATTTTCGTGATAATGACTCGTCCCCCGCAGGCCCCTGGGCGGCCGGCGGGTGACGAGTCACACCGGTGGAGCCCACGACCGGATTCGAACCGGTGACCTTGTCCTTACCAAGGACACGCTCTGCCACCTGAGCTACGTGGGCGTTACGCAGGTATTATAGGGGCGCCCCCATACCGTTTCAAGCCTCGGGAACCAGGCCTAGGCAGGAGTCGGCGCGGGCATACCGAAGGGGAGGACGATTCAACACAGGAGGGAGGGAGGACACATTGGACTGGGTCTGGTGGGTCGTCGCACTGGCGCTGATCTGGTTCCTCTTCTTCCGCAGCAAGTAGTCGGTTGCGGCTCCTGGTGTTGATGGTCGATGACCAAGCCCCGGTTGCCGCCGGGGCTTTCTTCTCTTCCGGAGCCTCAGTATAATGGAGGCCGAGCGGGCGGGAGTAGCTCAGAGGTAGAGCGTCTCCTTGCCAAGGAGAAGGTCGCGGGTTCAAGTCCCGTCTCCCGCTCCAGCCTGTGCCGGGCGGCGTAGCCAAGAGGCAAGGCAGGGGTCTGCAAAACCCCCATTCCCCGGTTCGAATCCGGGCGCCGCCTCCAGAATCCGGAAGATGGGGCGGTCCATCGGAGTGGTGCCCAGGGTGGGAGTCGAACCCACACGGCCCTGGCGGGCCAGGAGAGTTTAAGTCTCCAGCGGCTGCCGGTTACGCCACCTGGGCGCGGTCACCAGGCATTGTAGCACAGGGTCAGGACCAGAAGGTGCGCCGGCGCTGGGTGCGCAGCAGATAGAGGAAGAACGGCGCGCCGAGCGCCGCCGTCACGATCCCGACGGGGATCTCTCCCGGGGCGGCGGCAGCCCGGGCGACCGCGTCGGCGACCAGCATCGTGCACCCCCCGGCCAGCGCCGCGGCCGGCAGCAGACGCCGGTGGTCGGGTCCCACCACCAGCCGCAAAAGGTGCGGCACCACCAGTCCGACGAAGCCGATCAGGCCGCTCGCGGCCACCGCCGCCGCGGCCATCAGGGAGGCGGCCGCGATCAGGGCGGCACGCGCCTGTCCGGGCTGCGCCCCCAGCGAGCGGGCCGTCTCATCGCCCAGGACCAGCAGGTTCAGGTCACGGGCCCGCGTCCAGGCGATCAGATAGCCCGCGGCGACGTAGGGCGCCGTCAGTAGCACGTGGGGCCAGGACCGTCCGCCGAATCCGCCCATCAGCCAGAAGATCACCTGCTGCAGGCTCTCGCCGCCGAGCAGCTGCATCGCGGAGATGACCGCGGCGAGAAAGGCGCCGACGGCCACCCCGGCCAGCAGGAGGTGCTCGACCACCACCTCGCCCCGGAACCAGGCCAGCCGGTAGACGAGGAGGGTGACGAGCACGGCTCCGGCGAACGCCGCCAGGCTCACGCCGCCGACGCCGAGCAGCGGGATGGTGAAGCCGAAGACGATGGCCGCCGTGGCCCCGAGGGCCGCCCCCGCGGAGACGCCGATGATGTACGGGTCGGCCATCGGATTGCGGAACACTCCCTGCAGTACCGTCCCCGAGGCGGCCAGCGCCACCCCCACCACGGCGGCCAGCGCGATCCGGGGCAGCCGCACCTGCAGGACGATGGTGCGTGTGACCTCGTCCGCGGCCGGGCCCACCCCGAGCGCCCCGAGGACCGCCGCCGGGGGAAGGCGCACCGACCCGACGGCGGCGCTGCCGACGGCGAAAAGGACCAGCGCCGTGCCCAGGACGGCCAGAACCGGCCACGTCGCCCCGGGCCGCTCACCCGCCGCCTGTATCCGGCGCGCGCCCTCCACCCGGGCCATCGATGCTAGCGCTTTCCCTCCACGATCGAGAAGAACTCGGCCCGCGTGCGTGCATCCTCGCGGAAGAGGCCGCGCGTCGCGGAGGTGACGACGAGGCTACCCGGCTTTCTCACCCCGCGCATCGTCATGCAGGTATGGGTGGCTTCGATGACGACCGCGGCCCCGCGGGCCTTCAACCCTCCCTCGCACAGGAAGTCCGCGATCTGCGAGGTGAGCCGTTCCTGCACCTGGGGCCGCCGGGCCAGGATCTCCACGAGGCGCGCCACCTTGCTCACGCCCAGGAGGCGCCCCTGGGGGATGTAGCCGACGTGCGCCAGGCCGTGGAAGGGCAGGAAGTGATGCTCGCAGAGGGAGTCAAAGGGAATGTCTTTGACCACGACCATCTCGTGATGGTTTTCGTCGTCGAACCCGACCTCGAGCAACTCGCCGGGATCCTGCCCCAGTCCGCTGAACAACTCCCCGTACATCTCGGCGATGCGCCGGGGGGTATCCCGCAGCCCCTCGCGGCCGGGATCCTCGCCGATGGCGACGATGATATCCCGCACCGCCCGTTCAATGACCGATTTGTCCATGCTGACCAGCCTCCTCGGGAGTCGGGACCCTGCGGTGACCGAGGAAGAACTCCATCATCCGGGCCACGCGCACCATGACCTGCACATCGTGCACCCGGAGCATGTTGGCGCCCTGGGCCGCGGCGAACGCCACGGCCGCCGCGGTGCCCTCCAGCAGCTCGTCGGGATGCAGTCGCAGCAGGTCGCGGATGTAGTCCTTGCGCGAGGTGGCGACGAAGATGGGACAGCCCAGGCTGCGCAGTTCGGGCAGCCGCCGCATCAGCTCCAGATCGCGGGCCGGATGCTTGCCGAAGTTCAGCCCGGGATCGACCAGCAGGCGGTCCCGGGGCACCCCGCGGGCGACGAGGTCGTCGATCCGCCGCGCCAGGAACGCCGCCACCCAGTCCATCATCGACGGCACGGGCACATCTTCGTAGTGCTGCTTGGGGCGGCCGTGGAGGTGCATGATCACCAGCCCCGCCCCGCCCGCCCTGACGACCTCCGCCATCCGCGGGTCGTTCGCCCCGCTGATGTCGTTGATCAGGACCGCCCCGGCGTCGATCGCGGCCCGGGCCACCTCGGCCTTGTAGGTGTCCACGGCCACCGGCAGCGGGAAGCGTCGGGTCAGTTCCCGCACCAGGGGGGCGACGCGGCCGATCTCCTCGGCCGCCGGCAACGGGACGCCCTGCTGCGCCGACTCTCCGCCGACCTCGATGAGATCGGCGCCCTGGCGCACGATCTCCTCCGCCCGCCGCAGCGCCGCATCCATCCCGAAATCCCGGCCGCGGTCAAAGAAGGAGTCCGGGGTGTTGTTCAGGATGCCGGCGATATAGAGGCGCGCGGCGAAGTCGAAGGTGAAGGAGCCGAGCGTCATCCTGGGCGGCGGAGTCCCGATCCTGGCCAGGACCTCGCGCAGGGCGGCCCCCACCGCCCCCCCGGCGCGAGCGGCCAGGCGATCGAGTTGACTGAGCGTCCCGGCCAGGACGAGCGCCCACTGGCCGTCGTCGGCGACCCCGGCCGGCCCCACCGGCGACGACCATCCGGACTCGGCGCGGAAGGATGCCGCGGCGGCGCGGAGCGCATCCTCCGGACCGATCAGGCGGATCTTCTGAAAGGTCGTCTCGCGGGGCTCACCCGGCCTCGCCAGCGGGGCGAGCGCCCAGGCCCGGACGGCACGGTGGATCACGCCGGTCACAACGCCATCATAACAGAGGGCTATTCCGGCACCGACCCGGCGCGGGGATCAGTGCTGGCCGAGCGATCCGTCCAGCCGGCTGCGATACTCGAGCCGCCGCAGCATTCCCAGCCCGGCCACGACCATTAGCACCATGAACAGTCCGCCCACCGCGGCCTGCAGGGGCAGCGGAAGAATCGGCGTGGTTCCAAGCAGCAGGGCCCGGATGCCGTCGTAGCCGTAGGTCAGCGGCAGGACCAGCGACAGCAGCACCATCGGCCGGGGGAGGACGAAGATCGGGTAATCGCGACCACTCAGCAGGCCGAGGGTGAAGTGGCTCACATCGATCAGGGTGTCGGCGTCGCGCAGGCGGAGGACGATCCCGGCAAGCATGAAGCCCAGTCCGCAGAGCCCGACCACCACGGGCAGGGCGAATCCCACCGCCGGCAGGATCTGACCGCGGAGCGACAGGCCGAAGATCCACATCGCCAGCACGGCGAATCCGGCGGCGGTGCACGTCGTCACGGCGAGGCTGGCCAGGGTCCGGCCCACGAGCAGCACGGCCGGCGAGGCGGGCGCGACCCAGTTGGCCTCCAGCACGCCCTGGTCCATCTCCGTCTTCAACGAAAACCCCATGCCCCACATCACGGCCGAGACGTAGGCGGAGAGCATCCATCCGACGACGACAAACGCCATGTCGTCACCGGTGCCCGTCCATGCCGCGAATCCCGGCGCGGACCCGCCTTGGGAGAACGTCCGGCTGAGGGAGTACACCGGCAGCAGCCAGCCGACGGGCTCGACCACGCGAGAGATAGATTGAGTCAGCGCCAGGACCGCCAGCGCCCCCCCGTAGTCCGCGGAAAACCGGATCCCCAGCACGAGGGAGAACTCCATGAGGCTGATGGCCAGAAAGGCCAGGGCCAGGACGGCATGGCTCGCGGCGATGCCGAGGAGCAGCGCGAAGCGTGGGGCCGGCGTCAGCCAGTTCGACTCCAGCACCCCCGGAGCTGATCCAGGCGCAGGCTCGTCCCCACGCCCCACAGCGTGATATTCAGCCACATCCAGGCCCAGATTGTGACGAGGTCATTCCGCATGGTGGGGGATCACCCTGAGGGATCGCACCGGCGACAGCAGGACCCACAGGAACGCGAGGGCCCCGGCCCACAGCGAGCGCCCGGCGGGCGTCCCGGCCTCGGCCATGTGGCCTCCGATCTAGTCGCGGAGTCGCCGCCCGGTCAGGGCGATAAACACATCCTCCAGCGAGGTCTCCACCATCTGCAGGTACCGCACCTGGCCGCCGCTCCGGGTGATGGTGTCCACCGCCCGCGGCAGCGCGCTGGCGGAGTCGCTCAGGCGCAGGATGAGCTCCCGCGCGCCGTCCGCGTTCGCCCCGCCCAGCGACACCGCCGTCACGCCGGGCAGACTTCGCAACGTCGGCTCCAGGTCGTCGCGCCAACCCTGCACTTCACACCGCAGCACCGGCCCCTGCCCCAGGGACCGCTTCAGGGACTGGGGTGTGTCCAGGGCGATGATCCGGCCGTGGTCGATGATCCCGATACGCTCGCTGAGCTGGTCGGCCTCTTCCATGTAGTGCGTCGTGAGGATGATCGTCTTGCCCGAGGCGTGGAGTTGCCGAATCAGGTCGCGGATGTTGCGCGCGGCCTGCGGGTCCAGCCCCGTCGTCGGTTCGTCCAGCAGGAGCACCGGGGGGTCGTGCACCATGGCCTTGATCAGCGCCAGCCGCTGGCGCATGCCGGTGCTGTAGCGCTCGACGAGGTCGTCGGCCCGGGCGGCGAGACCGACCCGGTCCAGCAGATCGGCGATCCTCCTCCGGGCCACAGCCCGCGGGACCTGATAGAGGGCGGCGAAATACTCGAGGTTCTCGCGCCCGGTGAGTTTCCAGTACACGGACCGCTCGCCGGTGAGGACCACGCCGAGGTGCCGGCGGACCTCCTCGGGGTGGGCGACGACGTCGATGCCCCAGACGCGGGCCCGCCCCGCCGTCGGGAGGAGGAGCGTGCAGAGCATACGGATGGTCGTGGTCTTGCCGGCGCCGTTGGGCCCGAGCAGGCCGAACAGCTCGCCGCGACGGATCTGCAGGTCGATCCCGTCCACGGCCCGGATCTCGGACTGCACGGGGCGGCGGCGCGCGCCGTTCTCGCGTACGCTGCGCACGGGGAAGCGCTTCGTCAGGTGCTCCAGCTCCACCGCGAACTCAGGTGGGGTCATTCCACGATAACCTCCACCACCGTCCCCCCCGCGTCCTTGATATCCACGAGGGGCCCGCGCGAGGTCCCCTGCTGGACGGCTCTGAGGACTCCCTCCAGGTCGATGCCCCGGGCCAGGAGGCGGGCCCGAACCTTCTCCGGGACCATGGCGCCGATCGACACGGCCAATCGGGCGGGCAGCGCCACCTGCAGCTTGCTGCCTCCGGCATCCCGGATGTTCACCCGGACCGTCCGGGACAGATCTCCGGCCGGCGGCCCGTCCAGCTCCTCCAGCAGCCGCACGCCGTCCTCCGGCGTGATCTTGCCGTCGCGGACCATCTCCAGAATGCGGAGCCGGTCCTCCGCCGTCATCGCCCCCGCACCACCACGTCTCCGCTCGTCGCCAGCAGACGCACCGTGGCCCCGGGCCCGTTCAGCACGCCCCGCAGGCTGCGGACGCCGGCGGTCTGCTCGGTCAGGGGAAGCCCGACCGAGACGCTGCCCGAACGCGTGGAGGCGTCGATCGTCGCCCGGGAATCGGCCGGCACGGCCAGCGTGATGTCTCCGCTGATGGTCTCGACGACCACGGCCCCCTGGACCAGTTCCTCCAGGTCGATCTCGACCTCCCCCGCGAGGGTGCGGACGTTCACCTCCGTGCTGCGGGAGTGGACCAGCCTGACATCGCCGCTTTTCGTCGTCACCGCCACCGGTCCCGCCACGCGCCGCAGGTCCACATCGCCGTTGACGAGGTCCAGCGCGGCCCCCCGGCTCTCCTGGATCGCCACGTCGCCGTTGAGGATGCGGCCCTCCACCCGGCCGCGGATATCCGAGGCGGCCACATCGCCGCTCTTGATGTCCACCCGGACGTCGCCCTCGACCCGGCGGATCTCGAGGTCGCCGCTGACGACATCGGCCCGCAGCGCTCCCTCCAGGCCGGCCACCCGCACATCTCCCCGCGCCACGTGGAGCTCCGCGCCGGCGACTCGATCCAGCGACAGATCGCCTTTGGCCACATCAATCCGGGCCCCGACGCCTCTCGGCACGGTGATCTCAAAATCCACCCTGGCCCGTCGCCCGGCGGGGCGCGGCACGTGCACGACCACACTGGACCCGTCGCGACGGACCTCCACCGGGAGCGCCTCGGCCTCCCGCCGGGCCTCCTCCGCGGTGAGGGCCCACACGCGCTTGACCGCCCGGAGCCGCATCGGGCCCTCGTCCGCGGCGCTGATGCGGACGTCCCCCCAGGCATGGCGCAGGTCCAGCGTTTCCCCCGGGCGCATCGCCTCCTCCGCCGTGGTCTCCGCGCGTCCCTCCGTCAACCCCCGCAGCCCGCGCAGCACCTCGACGAAGGTGGGACGGAAGACCTCGCGGGTGCGGCGAATCTCATCCATCACCTCTCTGGGGATGGACTCTGTGAGCTCTTTGAGCACGCGGCGCAGCTCCACCCGCACATCCACGCCTTCCAAATCCTCACCCGGGCGGGATGCGGCGCGGCCTTCTTCCCGCCCGCCTTCCGGCGCCTCTTTCGACTGATCGGCGAGCTCCTGCAGCAGGGCGTCGGCCTCCTCGACGGAGATCTTGCCCTCTTTCAGCATGCGCAGCACCATCTCACGCTCTTCGTCCATCGGGGACCTCCGTCATCGGCGCTCGCGCAGCAGGCGCAGCGCCTCTTCCGCCGAGATTTTTCCGGCGTCCAGGGCGTCGAGGATCTCGCGACGCTTCGTCAATTCCGCCCGGCGGTCGGGCTCCACGGCGTAGCCCAGCGCGGCCAGCAGAGCATCCAGCCGGGCGCGCACGGTGGGATAGGACAGGCCGAGTTCGCGCTCGACCTCCTTGATGTTCCCCCGGGCCTTCAGGAACAGCTCCAGGAAGGCCAGCTGCTCGGGGGTCAGCCGGGTGAACTTGGACAGCTCGAAGTGCCCTTCCACCGCCGTTCCGCACGAGGCGCACTGCAGCCGGATGACCTCGAGGTCGGATCCGCAGACGGGGCACTTCCCGGGAGCCTGTGGCATCAGCGAGGTTCGCCCGGCGCGACCACAACGACCTCCGGGCCGCCCCTGACCCAGGTCAGCACCCGCTTCCACAGGGGGCGCTGCTCCTCGCGAGGCTCTACCGACCGGACGAGCCGCTCCCGCTCGGCCGCCTGATACATCTCCGCGAGCCGCTGCCGTCCCAGCATTTCGCTGACGAACCGGTTCTGCATCAGACTCTCCCAAGTCGCTTTTTAATGAGAATAAGCAACCTGAGAGAATGCTAGCACAAGGTTTCTATTCTGTCAACTCCATGGTGTAGATTATTAAGAAAGCGGTCATACGTTCGTATATTGGAGCATCGGTCAGGCGATACGGAGGTGATTCACATCGACCCCCTCACGGGCCAACAGCTGCTGCTTGAAGGCGGGCCCACCGCGCAGGGAGTATCCTCCCAGCCCGCCGTCGCTGCGCACCACGCGGTGACAGGGGATGATCAGGGGCACCGGATTCCTGGCGCAGGCGGTGCCCACCGCCCGGGTGGCGCCGGGCTGGCCGATCGCGCGGGCGATGTCGCGGTAGGTCCGGATCTGCCCTCTGGGGATCCGGCGCAGCTGCTCGAGCACGCGGCGCTGGAAGGGACCAACCAGCGAGAGGTCCACGGGACCGCGGAAGGGCTTGAAGTCCGTGAAGAACTCGCGCAGCAGCGTGACCAGCTTTCGGGGCGGATGGGGATCGCGGGTTACCTCCGCGCCGAAGCGCCGGCGAAAGGTCCGGCGAAACGCCTCATCGCCGGGCGCCAGGTCGACACAGGAGACGCCACGGGCGGAGTAGGCCACGTACACCTCGCCGAACGAGGTCGACAGGGAGGTGAATCGCCACGGCCCCCGCGCCCCTCCGGTCTCCCCACCCCTGCCCGCGTGCTTGAGGATGAATTCGGCCAGCTCCCCCTCCGTGAGCCGGGTGATCGCCGCGGCCGGCTTGCCGTGCAGGGTGACGATGACCGGCTCCCCCGCGACGACATCGCGCAGCAGTTCGTTGGTGCGGTTCTTCAGTTCCACGGTGTTGACCACGCGCATGACCCGCCCCTCGAAGAATAGCCATTTTAATAGCTATTCTATCACGAGGGCTCCGGCCGTCAAGCGGGCGGGCGGCGTCCAGAGGCCGTGATCAGGCCGGTCGCCCGGCGAAGGGGGCGTCGAACTCCGACGCCGTCACCGGGACTCCTGCACCGCTTCGTCCCGGTACCGGACGTCCGGGTGCGCCTGCAGGTAGTCGAAGACCTTCTGCGCGGTCTTCGCGCCCACCACCTCGGCGATCTGCTCCACGGTGGCCTGGCGGATGGCGCGCACCGAGCCGAAGCGGCGGATCAGGTCGCGCTTGCGCTTCTCCCCGATCCCCCGGATTTCATCCAGGACCGAGAAGACCACCCGCCGTTCTCGGAGCCGGCGGTGGTAGGCGTTGGCGAAGCGGTGCGCCTCGTCGCGGAGGCGCTGCAGCAGCTGCAGCGAGTGGGAATCCCGCGGCAGCTGCAGGGGATCGGGGTGGGCCGCGGTCACGACGAGCTCTTCCTGCTTGGCCAGCGCCACGGCCGGGATGGCGTGGTTGTACTCGAAGAGCACCTCGCGCGCCGCGTTCAGTTGCCCCCGCCCGCCGTCGATGAGGATGAGGTCGGGCAGCACCGACCACTTCACCCGGACCGGCTCGTCGCGGTCCAGGCGCTCCTGCTCCTCGCGGCCGGCGGCGAACCGCCGCCGCAGCATCTCCTGGAGCATGGCGTAGTCGTTGGGCCCCTCGGTCCACTTCATCCGGAAGCGCCGGTAATCGCGCTTAAGGGGCCGTCCGCCCTCGAAGACCACCATCGACCCCACGGACTCGCCGGACTGGAAGTTGCTGATGTCGTAGGCCTCGATCCGGAAGGGCGGGGTCTCCAGACCGAGGACCTCCTGGAGCTCCTTGACCGCCGCGCCCTCCAGCCCGGTCCGCCGGGCCCGTTCGTGCTGCAGGAACAGCGCGGCGTTCTCCGCCGCCATCTCCACGAGCCGTCGGCGATCCCCGCGCTGGGGGACCACCACCTGGACCCGACCGCCCCGCCGGTCGCCGAGCCAGGTGGCGATGAGCTCGGCGTCCTCCACCGCTTCCTGGAGCACGACCTCCGGCGGCAGCGAGGGGGCATCCTGGTAGTACTGTTTGATGAACTCGGAGAGGATCTCGCCGGTGGTGGCGCCGCCCGCGCCTTCCAGAATGAAGTGTTCCTGCCCCTGCAGGCGGCCGCCCCGGATGAAGAAGGCCTGGACGCAGGCCAGCTGGCCCGCCTGGGCCAGGGCAAAGACATCCCGGTCTTCCAGACCCGCGGTGGCGATGCGCTGCCGCTCGTAGACCGCCTCCATGGCCTGGATCTGATCGCGCAGCTGGGCGGCGCGCTCGAAGGCCATGGCCTCCGCCGCACGGGTCATCTCCTGACGCAGTTCGTCCAAGAGCGCGGAGGCCTTCCCCTCCAGGAACAGCGCCGCCTGTCGCACCTGCTCGGCGTAGGCCTCCGGCCCGGGGCCCCAGGCCACGCACGGGGCGGTGCACTGCCCGATGTAGTAGTCCAGGCAGGGCCGCGGCAGGTCCCGCGTGATGTCGATGTCGCAGGAACGCAGCTTGAACAGCTTTCGGATGGTGCGGATCGTCCGGCGGACGAGTTTGGGTTCGTGATAGGGGTACGGGCCGAAGTAGCGCGCGCCGTCGCGGAGCACCCGCCGGGTCATGAGGATCTTGGGAAAGGCCTCGTTGGTGATCTTCACGTAGGGAAAGGCCTTGTCGTCGGCCATCCGCACGTTGTACAGGGGGCGGTGCCGCTTGATCAGGTTGGTCTCCAGGATCAGCGCTTCGACCTCGTTCTCGCAGGCGATCACCTCGAAGTCGGCGATCCGGCTCATCAGATGGCGGATCCGGGGGCTCTCCAGATGGCCGCTGTCCTGGAAGTACTGGCGGACCCGCTGGCGCAGGACGGCGGCCTTGCCCACGTAGATCACCCGGCCGGCTCCGTCCTTCATCAGGTAGACGCCGGGCCGGGCGGGGACGAGCTTCAGTTTGTCCTCGAGGTTGGCCACGGCCATGAGGCGCCGTCCTTCAGAGCCCCCGGAGCAGGGCCGCGGTGCGGGCCAGGCCTTCCTCCAGGGTCCGTCGTTCCATGCCAAAGCCGATCCGCAGGTAGCCGTCCATCTGGAAGTGGTCGCCGGGGACGACGAGGACATCCTGCTCCCGCCGCAGCCGCTCCGCCAGTACGGTGGAGTTGATCGCGGCGCGGTACTGGACGAAGGCGATGGCGCCGGCCTGCGGCGGGTGCCAGGAGAGCTCCTCGGCCAGGCCCTCCATCCAGGACGACAGCACCCCGAAGTTCTCCGTGAGGATCCGGCGCGTGCGCGCCTGCAAACGCTGTCGGGTGCGGGGCAGCAGGGCCATGAGGGCCAGCCGATCGCTCAGCACGGCGGGGGCGATGGTGGTGAAGTCGTGGTAGGCCCAGCAGGTGTGCACCACGTCGGGCGGAGCGACGATCCACCCGATGCGCAGTCCGGGCAGTCCGTAGGCCTTGGACAGCCCACCGGTAACCACGGTGCGCGGGTACCGCCCCCAGAAAGACGGCGTGGCAGGACCGTCGCGCTCTGCGCCGCGGTACACTTCGTCGGCCACGACCCAGGCCCCGACCCGGTCCGCCACCGCGCAGACGGCGTTCAGCGTCTCGACGGAGAACACCGCCCCGGTGGGGTTGTTGGGATGGCAGAGGAAGATCGCCTTGGTCCGCGGCGTCACCGCGCCGGCCAGCTCGTCCACGTCGGCGACCCACCCTCCATCCGTTCGGTGCAGCCACCACTCCCGCACGAGGCCGCTCCAGGCTTGGGCCAGCAGGGGCAACTGCATGTAGTTGGGCAACATGACCACGGCCTCGTCGCCGGGATCCAGCAGGGACCAGGCCACCAGGAAGTTGGCCTCCGCCGTGCCCGCCGTCACCAGGACATTCTCCGGGCCCGCTCCGTGGTAGAGGCCGGCGATCTCGCCGCGCAGTTCCGGGCTGCCGTTGGTGTGGCCGTAGCCGAGCGGCTGGTGGGCCAGGACCTCCTGCACCCAGGTGTGATCGACCAGGGCGGCCAGGGAGAGGGGCTGGATCCCGCTCTCGGAGAGGTTGTAGGCGACGGTGGTCTCCCACGTGGACTGGAACCGCTCCATCTCGAAGCGCGCGATCTTCATCGGCAGCGTCTCCCGGCGATCGCTACCGCCGGCGCCCCGCGACACGGCCGTTGCGCCGCCGACCGTTCCCGGCCAGCACCAGCTCCGGGGTCGAGGCCAGCACCCGCCGCAGGAACTGCCCCGTGTAGGAGTGGGGCACCTCGGCCACGGCCTCCGGCGGGCCCTCCGCGATCACCTGCCCGCCCAGATCCCCGCCCTCGGGACCGAGGTCGATGACCCAGTCCGCGGTCTTGATCACGTCGAGGTTGTGCTCGATGACCACCACCGTGTTGCCCGCGTCCACCAGCCGGTGGAGCACCTGCAGCAGGCGCTCCACATCGGCAAAGTGCAACCCCACCGTGGGTTCGTCCAGGATGTAGAAGGTCTTCCCCGTGTCGCGGCGGGACAGCTCCGCGGCCAGCTTCACCCGCTGCGCCTCGCCGCCAGACAGCGTGGTCGCCGGCTGCCCGAGCTTGATGTAGCCGAGGCCCACGTCGAACAGAGTCTGGAGCTTCCGGCGGAGGCGCGGGATGTGCTCGAAAAACTGCAGCGCTTCGGCCACCGTCATCTCCAGGACGTCGGCGATGCTCTTGCCCTTGAAGAGCACCTCCAGCGTCTCACGGTTGTACCGGCTGCCCTTGCACACCTCGCAGGGCACGTAGACGTCGGGCAGGAAGTGCATCTCGATGCGGACGATGCCGTCCCCCTCGCAGGCCTCGCACCGTCCGCCGCGCACGTTGAAGGAGAACCGCCCCGGCCCGAAGCCGCGCATCCTGGCGTCCGGGGTCTGGGCGAACAGCTCGCGGATCAGATCGAAGGTCTTCGTGTAGGTGGCCGGGTTGCTGCGCGGGGTGCGGCCGATGGGGGACTGGTCGATGTTGATGACCTTGTCCAGGTGTTCCACGCCCTCCAGCCGCAGGTGCGCCCCGGGACGGAGGCGGGCGCCGTGCAGCCGGGCGGCAAGGGCCCGGTAGAGGATCTCGTCCACCAGCGTGGACTTCCCCGACCCCGAGACCCCGGTGACGGCGATGAAGACGCCGAGGGGGAAGCGGACGTCGATGTTCTTGAGGTTGTGCTCCCGGGCGCCCCGGACGACGAGGGCGTTGCCGTTGGAGGTGCGGCGGCGCGGCGGGATGGGGATGACGCGGCGGCCGGAGAGGTACTGCCCGGTGAGGGACTGGGGATGGGCGGCGATCGCCTCCGGCGGTCCGGTGACCACGATGTGGCCGCCCTGCGCTCCGGCCCCCGGACCGATGTCCACGACCCAGTCCGCGGAGCGGATCGTCTCCTCGTCGTGCTCCACGACCAGGATGGTGTTCCCCAGATCGCGGAGGGACATCAGCGTGTCGATCAGCCGCCGGTTGTCCCGCTGGTGCAGACCGATGCTCGGTTCGTCCAGGACGTAGAGCACGCCCATCAATCCGGAGCCGATCTGGGTGGCCAGCCGGATCCGCTGCGCCTCGCCCCCGGAGAGGGTGGTGGCCGTGCGGTCCAGGGTCAGGTAGTCCAGGCCCACGTTGACCAGGAACCCCAGCCGGGCCTTGATCTCCTTGAGGATCTGGTGGGCGATCAGTCGCTCGCGCTCGGAAAGCGTCAGCGCGTGGAAGAAGTCCAGGGCCTGCCGCACCGTCAACGCCGTCAGCTCGGCGATGTTCTTCCCGCCGACCCGCACACTGAGGGACTCCTTCTTCAGCCGCGCGCCCCGGCAGCTCGGGCACGGCAGCGTGGTCATGTACTGCTCGTACTCCTCGCGCAGATACTCGGAGTCGGTCTCCCGGTAGCGCCGCTCCAGCTGGCGCAGCACCCCCTCGAACCTGGTCTCGTAGACGCGCAGCGCGCCCCACCGGTTGTGGTAGCGGACGCGGAACTCCTGGGCGCTGCCGTGGAGGAGCACGTCGATGAAGGCGCGGGGCAGCCGCCGCAGCGGTGTCTTCATATCCACCTTGTAGTGGGCGGCCAGCGACTGCAGCAGCTCGTAGTAGTACTCGCTGGTGGAGTTGGCCCAGGGCACCACCGCACCGTCGCTCAACGACTTGTCCCAGTCCAGGACCAGATCGGCGTCGAACTCCTGCCGGAAACCCAACCCGCTGCAGGTGGGGCAGGCCCCGTAGGGGCTGTTGAAGGAGAAGACCCGCGGCTCGATCTCCGGCAGGACCGACCCGTGTTCGGGACAGGCGAAGAGCTGGCTGAAGATCATCAACCCCTCGGTGGGATCCTCGTGGGCCCGCCGGGGCCGGCCCTTCCGCTCCTCTCCCCCGGGATGCTCCTCCAAAACATCGACGTAGACCATCCCCTGCCCGAGTTTCAACGCCGTCTCCAGGGAGTCGGCCAGGCGCGCCTTGACGTCGGGCCGGACGACGATGCGATCCACGACGACCTCGATCCAGTGCTTCTTGTTCTTGTCCAGCGGAATCTCTTCGCCCAGCTCGTAGACGATGCCGTCCACGCGGACGCGGGCAAAGCCCTGGCGGCGGAGGTCCTCGAAGAGCTGCCGGTACTCCCCTTTACGGCCCCGCACCACCGGGCCCAGGACCTGGATCCGCGCGCCCTCGGGCAGAGCCAGGATCCGCTCCACGATCTGCTCCCGCGACTGGCGGCTGATCAGGCGGTCGCAGACGGGACAGTGGGGCTGGCCGATCCGGGCGTAGAGCAGGCGCAGGTAGTCGTAGATCTCGGTCACGGTGCCGACGGTGGAGCGGGGGTTGCGCGGCGCTCCCTTCTGGTCGATGGAGACCGCCGGCGACAGCCCGTCGATGTGGTCCACGTCGGGCTTCTCCATCAACCCCAGGAACTGCCGGGCATAAGCGGAGAGCGACTCGACGTACTTCCGCTGCCCCTCGGCGTAGATCGTGTCGAACGCCAGCGACGACTTCCCCGAGCCCGAGATGCCCGTCAGCACCACGAACTTGTCCCGCGGGATCTCCACGGTGATGTTCTTCAGGTTATGCTCGCGGGCGCCGCGAACGACGATCTTGTCCAGAGGCATACTGTCCGACCCCGTGTCCTCAGTAGGTCCGGCCCGGGCGCAGCCGTCCCCGTCCCCGGCGCAGCCCGCCCCGCCGGCCGCCGGCCCCCCGTCCGCCCCGGGCTCCGGCGAAGAAGGGCTCGCCCAGCCCCTTCTTCAGCTCGCTGATCTGGTCGCGCAGCACCGCCGCCTTCTCGAACTGGAGCTCGGCCGCGGCCCGGCGCATCTCCCGCTCCAGCGAGGCAATGGTCTGCTCCAGTTCCTGGGGGGAGAGCATCAGCAGGCGCGCGATGTCCCAGGGCACTTTGGCCCGCTGCGTCTCGGCCAGCGTGATCAGCTCTTTCGCCGTGAGGACTTCCTGCTCGGGCTGGTAGGCGGCGACCTCTTCCGCCACCTCGGCCAGGTCAATGAGGTCGCGGATGGGCTTGACCACGGACTGCGGCGTGATCCCGTGCTCCTCGTTGAACCTGATCTGGATCTCGCGCCGGCGGTTCGTCTCGGCGATGGCGCGCCGCATCGAATCCGTGACCTCATCGGCGTAGAGCAGCACCCGCCCGCCGATGTGGCGGGCGGCGCGCCCCATGGTCTGGATGAGGGCGGTCTCCGAGCGGAGGTAGCCTTCGCGGTCGGCGTCGAGGATGGCCACCAGCGAGACTTCCGGCAGATCCAGGCCCTCGCGGAGCAGGTTGATCCCCACCAGAACGTCATAGGTCCCCAGGCGCAGGTCCTTCAGGATCTGGACGCGGTCCAGGGTCTCCACTTCGGAGTGCAGGTAGTGGACCTTCAGGCCCATCTCCTGGAGATAGGCGGTGAGGTCCTCGGCCATCCGCTTGGTCAGCGTGGTGACCAGGGTGCGCTCGCCCTTCTCCACCTGCGCTTTGATCTCCGCCAGCAGGTCGTCGATCTGCCCCCGGGCCGGGCGCACCTCCACGTAGGGGTCGACCAGCCCGGTGGGGCGGACGATCTGCTCCACAATGGTCTGGCTGACCCGCCGCTCGTACTCCGCGGGCGTGGCCGAGACGAAGACCACCTGGTGGATCAGAGTTTCGAACTCCTCCCAGGACAGCGGCCGGTTGTCGTAGGCGCTGGGCAGCCGGAAGCCGAATTCAACAAGGTTCTGCTTGCGTGAACGATCGCCCTCCAGCATGCCGTGCACCTGCGGCACCGTGACGTGGCTCTCGTCGATGAACATCAGGTAGTCCCGGGGGAAGTAATCCAGCAGGCAGCCCGGCCGCTCGCCCGGCCGCCGCCCGTCCAGGTGGCGGGAGTAGTTTTCGATGCCCGGGCAGTAGCCGACCTCGCGCAGCAGTTCCAGGTCGTACTTGGTCCGAAACTCCAGGCGCTGCGCTTCCAGCAGCTTCCCCTGCGCCCGGAACCACGCCACCCGTTCCCGCAGCTCGGCCTCGATGCTCTCCAGCGCCCGCGCCAGCCGCTCCTCCGTGGTCACCCAGTGCTTGGCCGGCCAGATGGCCACGGCCGTCTTCTCCTCGAGGATCTCCCCGGTGACGGGGTGGAGTTCCATGATCCGATCCACCTCGTCGCCGAACAGCTCGATGCGCACGGCGCGGTCCTCGTAGGCCGGATGGACCTCGATGACGTCCCCGCGCACCCGGAAGCGACCGCGGGCAAAGTCGATGTCGTTGCGCTCGTACTGGATGTCGACCAGCCGGCGCAGGAGCTCCTCCCGGCTGCGGCGCTCGCCCTTGCGGACAAACAGCATGACCTCCTTGTAGTCCTCAGGCCGACCCAGGCCGTAGATGCAGGAGACCGAGGCGACGACGATGACATCCCGCCGCTCCATCAGCGCCTTGGTCGCCGCGTGCCGGAGCCGGTCGATCTCGTCGTTGATCGAGGCGTCCTTGGCAATGTAGAGGTCGGTCTGGGGGACGTAGGCCTCCGGCTGGTAGTAGTCGTAGTAGGAGACGAAGTAGCGGACGGCGTTGTGGGGGAAGAACTGACGGAACTCGCCGTAGAGCTGCGCGGCCAGGGTCTTGTTGTGGGCCAGGACCAGGGTGGGCCGCTGGATCTGCTCGATGACCTTGGCCATGGTGTACGTCTTCCCGGATCCCGTGACCCCGAGCAGCGTCTGGTAGCGGTGGCCCTTCCGGATGCTCTCCACGAGCCGGGCGATCGCCTGGGGCTGATCGCCGCGGGGGGGCATCTCGGTCACCATCTCAAACTGCGGCACGGCGAAGCACCCTCCGGCAACAGAGCATAAAAAAAGTATAGCATCGGGTCGAAAGGGCGGTCCACCCGGCCCCTGCAGCCGCCGCGGGCCATGGCGGCCAGCACGAGGGCCGCGGCGCACCGCCGGGAAGCGATCAGGTGTTCGCGGCCGTCAGCCGCCGCCAGAGGGCTTCGACCTGGGCGCGCGTCTCAGCCACGGTCCCGGAGTTGTCGATGACCCAGTCCGCTTCGGCGGCCTTGAGCGCCACCGGGCGCTGCGCCTCGAGCCGGCGCTGCGCCTCCGCCTGGGTCAGCCCGTCGCGGCGCATCACCCGATGGATCTGCTGCTCGGGGGTGGCCGTGACCACGATGACGCCGTCCAGATCGAAGGCCTCCGGCCCCACGGTGTCCAGGAGCAGCGGGAGGTCCACGACGACGACCGCGTCCGGCCTCGCTCCACGAATCTCTGCGATGCGCTCCCGGAGGCGGCGGCGGATGGCGGGGTGGGTGATGGCGTTGAGCCGGGTCCGGGCCGCCGGATCGCCGAAGACGATCCGGCCGAGCCGGCGGCGGTCCAGCGCGCCGTCGGGACCCACCACCTCGGGGCCGAAGGCCTCCACGATGGCCCGATAGACCTCCGACCCCGGGCGGACCACCTCGCGGGACACTTCGTCGGCCTCCACGACGACGGCGCCCAGATCCCCGAACATCCGGGCGACCAGGGTCACCCCGGTGGCGATACCGCCGGTGATGCCCAACACCTTCACAGCGGACTCATGTCGGCCCAGTTCGGGCCCAGGCGCAGGTCGGCACGGAGGGGCACGCGCAGGGGGAAGGCCCCTTCCATCGTCCGCTTGACCTCGGGGGCCAGGGCGCGCAGCTCAGCTTCCGGCGCCTCAAAGAGCAGCTCGTCGTGCACATGCAGGGTCATCATCGCCCGGGGAAACCGCGGCAGGACGTCGCGGGCCAGATCGACCATCGCCTTTTTGATGATGTCGGCGGTGCCCCCCTGGATGGGGGTGTTGATGGCGGTGCGCTCGGCCGCTTCGCGAATGGGACGGTTGCGGGTGAGGATCTCGGGAATGTACCGGCGGCGGTTCATGAGGGTGGTGACGTACCCGTCCCGCCGGCACTGCTCGACGATCTCCACCATGTACTGGCGCACCTTCGGATAGCGGGCATAGTAGCGCTCGATGTAGGCCCGGGCCTCGTCCTTGCCGATCCCCAGCTGGGCGGCCACGCCGAACTCCGTCATCCCGTAGGCCACCCCGAAGACGATGACCTTGGCCCGCCGGCGCAGCTCGGGTGTCACCGCCTCCCGCGGCACGCCGAAGATCTCCGCGGCGGTAACGCTGTGAATGTCCTCGCCGCGCGCGAAGGCCTCCAGCAACCCGGGGTCGCCGGTGACGTGGGCCATGACGCGCAGATCGATCTGGGAGTAGTCTGCGGCGAGCAGCAGATGGCCCGGACCGGCCACGATGGCCCGGCGGATCTTTCGGCCTTCCTCGGTGCGGATCGGGATATTCTGCAGGTTGGGGTCGGTGGTGATGATCCGGCCCGTCGCGGCCACGGTCTGGTTGAAGACGGCGTGGACACGGCCGGTCCGGGGGTTGATCGCCGCCGGCAGGACGTCCACGTAGGTCTGCTTCAGCTTGCTCAGCTCGCGGTGCATGAGGATCTTGGCCACGATCTCGTGCTGGGGGGCCAGCTGCTCCAGGACGTCGGCGTCGGTGGAATACCCGGTCTTGGTGCGCTTGAGCGCCGGCAGCTGCAGCTTCTGGAAGAGGACGAAGCTGAGCTGTTTCGTCGACCCGATGTTGAACTCGGTCCCCGCCAGCCGGTAGATCTCCTCGCTGAGATCGGCCAGCCGGCGGTCCAGCTCCGCGGAGAGCTCCTGCAGGTACGGAACATCCACGGCCACGCCGGCCGCCTCCATGTCGGCCAGGACGGCCGCCAGGGGCATCTCGATGGTGCGGAACAACTCGAAGACCTCGCGCTCCTGCATGCGCTCGGTCAGGACGCCCCGCAGGCGCGCCAGGACGTCGGCCTGCTCGCACGCCTCCGCCGCCACATCCCGGCTCAGGCCGAGCCCGCCCTCCGCGGCGTCGGGCCGCTCCGCCTCCGAGCGCAGCCGCCACCCCAGGAACTCCCAGGAGGCCGTCCCCAGGGTGTGCGTCCGGCGGCCGGGGTTCATCAGGTAGGAGGCCAGAACCACGTCGAAATCCAGTCCGCGGGGCCGGAGGCCGAAGCGGCGCAGGGTTAAGAGGTCGGCCTTCACGTCCGCGCTCGTCTTGGCCACATCGGACTCGATCAGCGGGCGGAGCTCTTCGGGAAAGGCATCCTCAACCGGCAGGTACCGGGCCTCACCGGGGGCCCTGGAGAGGGCGATGCCGTCGAGTCGTGCCGTCAGCGGGTGTCCCTCTCCTCGCACCAGCACCACGCCCACCGGCCCCGCACCACCCACCCACCGGGCCAGCTCCCCGGCCGACGCCGCCTTCGCGTAGACCCCTTCCGGCCGCGGCTCGGGAACCACGCCGACCCGATCGATCAAGCTCCTGAACTCGAGCGCGGTAAACAGCTCCCGCACCCGCGTCCGGTCCGGTGGGCGGCGGCGGAGGTCGTCCCACCTCCAGGCCATCGGCACATCCGTGACGATCGTCGCCAGGTGCTTGCTCTGCAGGATCTGCTCGGCGGCCTGGCCGATCGCCTGCCTCAATTTGGGCGGCAGTTGATCGAGGTGCTCCAGGAGGTGTTCCACCTCGCCGAACTGCCGGATGAGCTGGCTGGCCGTCTTCTCCCCCACCCCCGGAACGCCGGGCAGGTTGTCGGTGGCGTCCCCCTTGAGGCCCTTGTAGTCCGGCAGCCGCGCCGGGTCGAAACCGAAGCGCTCCCGGACCCTGGTCCCGTCGTAGATGACCGTCTCCGTGATGCCGCGGCTGGTCATCATTACCCGGATCTTCGTGTCCACCAGCTGCAGACAGTCCAGGTCGCCGGTGACGATGAGGACATCGAAGCCTTCGGCCGCCGCCTTCCGCGCCATGGTGCCCAGGATGTCGTCGGCCTCGTAGCCCGCGACCTCGTAGACGGGGATGGCCAGGGCCTCCAGGATCTCCTTGGCCGCAGCCAGCTGCGGCCGCAGGTCATCCGGCATGCGCTGGCGCGTGGCCTTGTAGTCCTTGAACGTCGCGTGGCGGAAGGTGGGCGCGGCCTTGTCGAAGGCCGCGGCGATGTAGTCGGGCCGCTCCTCCTCCAGGATCTTCAGGAGCATGGTTGTGAAGCCGTAGACGGCGTTCGTCGGCCGGCCGTCGGCCGTGGTCATGTAGGGCAGGGCGAAAAAGGCCCGGTAGACCAGGCCGTTGGCATCGATCAGCACGAGCTTGCGACTGGGGGAATCGCCGGTCGTCATCTGGTATATTCTAGTACCTGCCTATTCCTGATGCGACCCGATCTCCGCCAGTCTGACGACCCGTACCGGACTGCGCACCGGAGAGGCGGCGTTGGCCGAATCGGGGATGGCGTCTTGGCCTGGTGCCGGGGGCGGGAGTCGAACCCGCACGGACCTTGCGGCCCAGCGGCTTTTGAGGCCGCCGCGAATGCCAGTTCCGCCACCCCGGCGTGAGCGCGCCTACGGAGATTATACGGTGGGCTGCACCTGAACCGCAAACGATCCGGCCGAAGGAGCCTCATCGTGCCTCAGATCCCGCTGCTGCGCGCCGTTCCGCGGACTGGCCCTGCGTCGATCCGCTTTGACCGCAACGAGCTGGCCGGCGCCTTCGGCGACATCGGTACCGACCTGCCGCTGATCGTCGGGATGATCCTGGCCGCGGGGCTGGACAGCGCCAGCGTGCTGACCATGTTCGGCATCATGCAGATTGCCACCGGACTCATCTACCGCATGCCGATGCCGGCGCAGCCCCTCAAGGCCATGGCCGCCATCGTCATCAGCCGGAAGCTCGCCGCGGGCGTCCTCTACGGCGGAGGTCTGGCCGTGGGCCTCATCATGCTCCTGCTGGTCGCCACCGGCCTGCTGACCTGGCTGGCCCGCGTCATCCCCCTGACGGTGATCCGCGGGATCCAGTTCGGGCTGGGACTCCAGCTCGCGTCCCTCGCCCTGCGCGACTACGTGCTGGCCGAAGGCCTCCCCGGCTACCTCCTGGCCGCGGCGGCCTTTCTGATCGTGGTGCTGCTCCTCGGGAACCGCCGGTTCCCGGCGGCGTTGTTCGTCATCGCCTGCGGAGTCGTCTACGCCTTCGGGTTCACCCTGGATGCGGGGACGGTCGCCCGAAGCGTCGGATTTCGTCTGCCGGCCGTGCACCTCCCCGCGACGGGCGAGGTGCTGACGGGGTTGGTCCTCCTCGCCCTGCCGCAGATTCCCCTGTCGCTGGGGAACTCGGTGCTGGCCACCTGGCAGACCGCGCGGGACCTCATGCCGGAGCGGCCGATCACCCTGCGCAAGATCGGGGCAACCTACGCGGCGATGAACCTCCTCAACCCCTTCCTGAGCGGGATTCCGACCTGCCACGGCTCCGGCGGGCTTGTCGGCCACTACACCTTCGGGGCGCGCACGGGCGGGTCGGTCGTCATGTACGGCCTGCTCTACGTGATCCTGGGACTGTTCTTTAGCGGCGGCTTCGACCGACTCATCCACGTCTTCCCCCTGCCGATGCTCGGGGTGCTGCTGCTGTTCGAGGGGCTCGGGCTGATGGCCCTGGTGGGACGGCTTGACGACGGACGCGGCCAACTCCGCCTGGCCCTGCTCCTCGGGCTGATCGCGGGGTGGCTGCCGTACGGGTATCTCCTGGCCCTGGGGATCGGACCGCTGCTGGTGGCGCTCGACCGCTATCGGGGCGCGGGAGGCGGACCGGCGAAGACGCCGAGATAGCGGCGCATGAAGCCGGCCAGGGGGCCGGGCCGGGAGAGCATGGCCGCGGCCGCGCCGGTCAGGCGCAGGGGCAGGAGCAGCAGCGCCGCGTTGGCCCAGGTCAGCGCGAGGAAGGTTCCCCGGGCCGCGCCGGTAAAGGCCTCGTAGGCCCGCGCCGCCGCGGCGAGGGAGGAGGTGCCGTCCAGCACCTCCTGGAGCAGCTGGCCCGCCTTCCACCCGGCCAGGACGGCGGTGCGGATCCCTTCACCGGTAAGCGGCAGGCACTGCCCCGCGGCGTCCCCGACGACGAAGACCTCATCGACCACGGGTGAGGTCAGTCCGGAGGCCAGATACCCGCCGTGCAGCGCACCCGGCCGCAGGCCAAACCGGGCCAGGAAGGCGGTGAGACCGTCCGCCAGGCGCGTGCGGCCCAGGTAGCTCAACACCCCGAAGCGGACGGTCTCCCGGCAGGGAAACGCCCAGGCATATCCGTCGCGCACCTCCGGAAGGAAGTAGAAATGGAGTCCCGGCGGAAACGGGGTCGCAAGCTCCGTCTCGATCCCGAAGGCCCTCAGGCGTCGCCTCACGGCGTGGCTGGCTAGGGCCGCCCGCCACCCGGTGGCGTCGATCAGGAGCCGGCCGGCCACCGCGCCGTCCCGGGTCAGCACCGTTCGGCCGTGCCGCCGCAGGACCGCGCTCTGACGGAAGACGGCCACGGTGCGGGCGAAGGCCTGCTGGCAGAACCCCGCATAGTCGAAGGTACAGAACGGCTCGGGCAGCGGCCACACCGTCTCCCGGCGGGGGGTATGCAGGACGAGGGCGTCGTGCACCTGGAGGACGGCGGCCTCCGCGCCCATGGCCCGGACGATCCCTACCGGCGCGGCGCAGGCCGAGGTCTGCCCGGCGCCCAGGGGAGACCGGTCCAGCAGCAGGACCCGGCCCCGCAGCCGCTGCGCCGCGGCCAGGCCGCCGAAACTGGCCCCGGCGATGACGGCGTCCCAGATCATTCCACGGGTTTGGCGTACTCGAAGGTGAGCGGCCCCTTGTAGGGGGGCACGGTGAGGGCGTCCCGGCGGAAAATGTGGATCGTCAGCCCCAGCGCCCGCAGCCCTTCAATCAGGCCGCCCCGGATCTTCAGGGCGCCTTCCAGTGTGGCCGGATCGCCGATGGCCACGATCTCGAAGGGACCCGTCAGCCGCTGGAGGTTGACGACGATGGTCCCGCCGACCTGATTCAGCCCGGTCGTGGCGCTGATGCGCTGGCCATTGACGGCGATCGCCTCGGCGCCGGCGGCCCACAGTTCGTTGACCACGGCGACGATGTCCTGGTAGTTGACGACCACGGGCGTGGGGCCTTTGGGCGGTGTCTTCGGATCGGCCAGACGGACAATGACCCCCGGTCCGCGCATCGCCTTCAGACCGAGGGCCACCCGCAGGGTCTCCAGTTCGCGCCCCATCGCCTCCTGCAGGCTGCGTCCCTCGCTGGCCGCCCGTTCGTAGGTCTCCAGCTGTCGACGCAACTCGGTGACCTGGGATTCCAGCGAAAGCCGCGCCTCGCGCTCTTCGCGGAGCAGCGTGGCCAGGGCATAGACGTTCCGCGTCGGCACCGGCACCTGGGAGGTGAGGGTCCGGCCGGCCCGGCTCTGGATGACGACGAGAAACCCCAGGGCCACCATGGTCAGTGTCATGGCCAGGCGCCAGAAGGTCAGGCCGGGACGGAGGGTCATTCCTGCCATACGCTTCCCCTGCCCAGCAGCGCCTCCAGTTCGCCGCGCAACTCCGGGGTAGCGCTCACCCGCACCTCGCGCGCGTCCAGGACGACTTCCCGCCCGGCACTGACCAGGTGCAGGACCACGGGATCCCCGCCCCGGCGGCGGCCCAGGAGGTCGCGGAGTCGCTGCAGCCCTTCTTCGCCGCACTGCGCCGTGTCCACGCGCAGGTGCAGGCTGCGGGACGGCGGCTCCTCCTCCGCTCCCTGGTCCTCCGGCGTGCCGGGACGCACAGCGCCGTTGCCCGACTCGGGCGCCACCAGCGGTTCCACCTCCTCCGCCTCCTCCAGGGGCAGGATGGCGTCGGCCAGGACCTTGGCCTGCTGCTCGGCGACGTCGAGCCTGCCGCGCACCACCACCACCGCGTCGCGCTTGAGCAGGAAGTGCACCTGTTCATAGGTCTTGGGGAAGACGATCACTTCCGCGCTGGCGGTGAGGTCTTCCAGGGTGACGAAGGCCATGGCCGATCCACTCTTCGTCGTGGTGCGTTTCACCCCCGTGATGATGCCGCCGACCACCACCGGGGTCCTGTCCGGCAGTTCGGCGAGGTGCCGCAGGGCGACGTTCACCCGCGCGCTCAGCTGGGCGTGGACATGGCGCAGCGGATGGTCGGAGATGTACAGACCGAGCATCTCCTTCTCCATCTGCAGCAGCTCCTCCCGGGAGAACTCCTCGACCTGGAGGGCGGATTCCCCGGCCGCGGGCGCCAGTTCGAAGAGGCCGGTCTGGCCCGAGGCGCGCTCCCGCTGCGCCCGCTGGGCCCGGTCCATGGCGCTGTCCAGCAGCGCCAGCATCTGGGCGCGCCCGCCGAGCCGGTCCAGCGCGCCGGCCTTGATCAGGCTCTCCAGCACCCGCTTGTTCACGGCGCGGGGATCGACGCGCTCCAGCAGGTCGAGCAGGCTGGTGAACGGCCCGCCGTGCTTGCGGGCCTGGAGGATGGCCTCCACCGCCCCCAGCCCCACGTTCTTCACCGCGGCCAGCCCGAACCGGATGGCATCGCCCACCACGGTGAAGGTCTCGAAGGATTCGTTGACGTCGGGGGGGAGGACGTCGATGCCCATCCGCTGGGCTTCGGTCACGGCGGCGGCGACCTTCTCGGCGTTGCCGGCCTCGCTGCTGAGCACCGCCGCCATGTACTCCACCGGGTAGTTGGCCTTCAGGTAGGCGGTGTAGTAGGCGATGAGGCCGTAGCAGGCGGCGTGCGCCCGGTTGAACCCGTAGCGGGCGAAGGGCTCGAACAGTTCGAAGATCGCCTCGGCGGTGGGGAGGGGCACGCCGCGGTTGACGCACCCGGCGATGAACTTGGCCCGTTGCTGCTGGAGCTTGTCGCGGATCTTCTTGCCGATGGCGTAGCGCAGGACGTCGGCCTCGGCGGAGGAGAAGCCGGCCACGGCCTGGGCCACAGCCATGACGTCTTCCTGGTAGACCATCACCCCGTAGGTCTCCCGCAGGACCGGTTCCATGGCCGGGTGAAGCACGGTAGGCGGTTCCAGGCCGTGCTTGCGGCGGATGTAGCTGGGGATGTTCGCCATCGGGCCGGGCCGGAACAGGGCGACCATGGCCATGATGTCCTGGATGCTGGTCGGACGCAGCTCCTTGAGGTAGCGGGTCATCCCCGCGCCTTCCAGCTGGAAGACCCCCACGGTCTCGCCCGCGGAGAGCAGGTCGTAGGTCTTCCGATCGTCCAGCGGAATGGCCGCCAGGTCGATGGTCACCCCCCGCGTCTTCCGGATGATGGTCATCGCCCGGTCCAGGATGGTCAGGTTGGCCAGCCCCAGGAAGTCCATCTTCAGCAGGCCGATCCGCTCGACCGCCGTCATGTCGTACTGGGTCATGGGCATGACCGCGGTCTCCCCTTCGCCCGGCCGGCCCGCCCCTTGCCCCTCGGCCTTCGTGGCCCGCTGCAGCGGGACGTGATCGGTGAGCGGATCGCGCGAGATGATGATGCCCGCGGCGTGGGTGCTGGCGTGGCGAGCCACGCCTTCCAGCTTGCGGGCCAGGTCCAGCAGGCGCCGGATCTGCGGATTCTCCCCGGCCGCACGCTGCAGCTCGGGCTCGCCCCGCACCGCCTCTTCCAGGGAAGTCCCGAAGGGGATGAGTTTGGCGATGCGGTCCACCTCGCCGTAGGGCAGCCCCATGACGCGGCCCACATCCCGCACGGCCTGCCGCGCGCCCATCGTGCCGAAGGTGATGATCTGGGCCACGTGGTCCGCCCCGTACTTGTCCACCACGTAGCGGATGACCTCGTCCCGCCGGCTGTCCATGAAGTCCACGTCGATGTCCGGCATGGTCACGCGCTGGGGGTTCAGGAACCGCTCGAAGGGGAGCCGGTAGGCGAGCGGGTCGACGTCGGTCACATTCAGCGCGTAGAGCACCAGGCTGCCCGCGGCGGAGCCCCGCACGGTGGTGAGGATGCCCCGGCGCTTGGCGAAGTTCACGAAGTCGGCGACGATCAGGAAGTAGGCGGCGTATCCCATCCGCCCGATGATGGAGAGCTCCTCCTCGAGCCGCTGCCGCACCCCCGGCGTTACGGACGCGTAGCGCCGCTGCAGTCCGGCTTCGCAGAGGTTGCGCAGGTAGGAGTCCACGGTCTCCCCCGCCGGCACGGGGAAGTGGGGCAGCTTCACGGCGCCCAGCTCCACCTCCACCTGCGCCCGCTCGGCGACCTCCAGGGTGGCCCGCAGCGCCTGGGGCAGCTCGGCGAAGACCCGGGCCATCTCTTCTCCCGACTTCAGGTAGAACTCCGGCGTGGCCCCCATCCGCGGCTTGTCGGCGGCATCCAGATTGACATTCATCTGGATGCACATCAGGGCGTCCTGGGCGTCGGCATCGCCCTGCTCCACGTAGTGGACGTCGTTCGTGGCGATCAGCGGCAGCGCCAGGGCCCGGCTCAGTTCGCGCATCGCGGCGATGTGTTCCCGCTGTTCAGGAAGGCCGTGGAACTGGACTTCGAGATAGAAGTTGCCCGGGCCGAAGATCTCACTGTAGCGGCCCGCAAGGTCGCGGGCCGCGGCCATGTCCCCGCGCAGGACGGCCTGGGCGATCTCTCCCTTCAGGCACCCGGACAGCCCGATGAGCCCCGCGCTGTGGCGGGCCAGCAGATCCTTGTCGATCCGCGGCTTGTAGTAGAACCCGTCCAGGTGCGCGGCCGTGGTGAGCCGGATCAGGTTGCGGTAGCCTTCGGCGTTCGTCGCCAGCAGGACCAGGTGGAAGGCGTTGCCGTCCAGCTTGGGATCCCGGTCGGCCAGCGTGCGCGGCGCGACGTAGGCCTCCACCCCGATGATCGGCGTGATCCCGGCCTCCCGGGCCCTGGTGTAGAACTCCACCACCCCGTACATCGCCCCGTGGTCCGTGATGGCGATGGCCGGCATCTCCAGCTGCCGCGCCCGGGCGATGAGGGGGGCAATCCGGCTGTGGCCGTCCAGCAGGGAGTACTCCGTATGGAGGTGACAGTGTACGAATGGGGTGGGCATGCCACCGAAGACCCTCACACCGGATTCTCGGTCATTGTAGCAGCCCCCTGCGCCGAGGGGAACGCGGCGCGGGGGGCCGCTACCGGGCGGTCCCGCGCGGGCGCGGGGCGGTCCCCTCCTGCGCCACCTCGAGCACCGTCGCTTCCAGGATGCCCAGCGCCTCCTCCAGCTGCGCATCGCTGATGACCAGCGGCGCAAGGAGGCGCACGACGTTGTTGAAGAGGCCGGCCCGCAGCAGCAGCACCCCCCGGTGCATGGCGCGCCGGATCACCTCCAGCGTTTCGCGCGGGGCGGGTTCCTTGGTCGCCCGGTCCCGGACGAGCTCCAGGGCCACCATCGCCCCCAGTCCGCGCACGTCCCCGACCAGTGCCGCCTTTTCCTGCAGCCGCCGGAACCGCTCCACCATCCGCGCCCCGAGCGCCGCGGTGCGCTCGACCAGACGCTCCTCGGCCATGACCTGGAAGACCGCCAGGGCCGCCGCGCAGGCCACCGGGTTGCCGACGTAGGTCCCGCCCAGCGCTCCCTCCGGCAGCGCATCCAGGTAGTCCCGGACTCCGACGACGGCGGAGACGGGCAGCCCCACGGCGATGGATTTGGCCACGGTCATCAGGTCGGGCTCGACGCCGTAGTGCTCCACGGCGAACATCCTGCCGGTGCGACCGAAACCGGTCTGGATCTCGTCCACGACCAGCAGGATGCCGTACCGGTCCGCGAGCTGGCGCAGCTGGGGGAGGAACTCCGCCGGCGGGATGATGAACCCGCCCTCGCCCAGGACCGGCTCGACGACGATGGCCGCCACCCGGTCGGGCTGCACGTGCGCGACGAACAGATGCTCAAGGCGGCGGAGGGCCCAGGCCGCCGGGTCGGCAGCCTCCGACCGGTACGGGTCGGGGAAGGGGGCGCGGTAGACTTCGGGCATGAAGGGCCCGAAGTTGCGCTTGTACGGGTCGATCTTGCTGGTCAGGGAGAGACTCATGTAGGTCCGACCGTGGAACGCGCCCTCGAAGGCGATGACCGCCGGGCGGCCGGTCACGGCACGGGCAATCTTCACCGCGTTCTCCACCGCTTCGGCGCCGGAGTTGAAGAGGACTGCCTTCTTGGGCCGGGGACCCGGCGCCGCCCGGCACAGCGTCTCGCAGAGGCGGACGTAGGGCTCATAGGGCATGACGCTGAAGTCGGTGTGGGTGAAGCGGGCGGCCTGCTCCGTGATGGCCCGGACGACCCGGGGATGGGAATGGCCGACGTTCAGGCAGCCCACACCCCCGGAGAGATCGATGAAGGTGTTGCCGTCGACGTCGTGGAGCAGCGCGCCCTCCGCGCGCTCGACCACGGCCGGAAGGTGGATCCCGATGGCGGTGGAGACGTAGCGCTCCTTTTCCGCCAGGATGGCCTTCGATTTCGGGCCGGGGAGCGTGCGGGTCACCACGTTGGCGTACGGCATCGGACCTTTCCCTCCCGTTGTTGACTCGCTCCAGTCGTCTCCTACCCGGCGCGCCGCAGGGCCACGACGCAGTGCACCCGGCTGGTCTGGGGCAGCAGATCCACCGGCTGGATCCCGGTGACCGCGAATCCCGCGGCTCGGGCGGTCCACAGGTCCCGTTCCAGCAGGCGCAGGGAGGTCCCGGCCACGGCCAGCCGTCGGACGCCCGTTCCGCCCAGGGCGGCAAACACCTCGGGGCTGGTGGGCCGGCGCCGCGAGGTCACGACGGCGGCATCGAACCGCTCCCCGCGGGCGCGGAGCTTCTCCGTCACCCGCTCCGGCGCGCGGGTGTAGAAGACACAGTTGTGGACCCCGTTGATCTGCGCGTGTTCCCAGGCGCGGTGCATCGCCTCCCGGGTCGGAGCAATGCCCACCACCCGGGCGGCGCGCGAGGCCAGCCAGAGGGGGACGAGGCCGTCTTCGCAGGCCACGTCCAGCACGGTGTCGCCGCTCCGGACGGCCAGCGCCGCGGCGATCGCCTCCAGCCACACCGGTATCGCCCCGGGGTTGGGCGGCAGGGAGGGTTCCGGGTACAGCCGCAGGCGCAGCCCGGCGATTTCGTCCTCGATGTAGGGCCGACCCCACAGCAGCGTGACCCGGCCCAGCGGCTCCGCGCTGTGCCGGGGTTGCACCGAGAGATACAGGCTGGTCACACCGGGCACGGCCTCGCGGATGGCGCGGACCACCTCCATCCGGTCGGGCAGGTCGTCGGTCGCGGACAGCACGATCATCGTCTCTCCCGTGGCCAGGGCGCCCTGGACGATGACTCCGCGCATCAGGCCCCCTCCCGCCACGTGGTCGTAGATCGGCAGCCGGAGCCGGCTGACCACCTCGCGCACGGCCTCGAGCGCGGCGACGTTGCCGGCCTGCTGGATCGGGCACTCGCGGATGTTGATCACCCGCCGGTCTTCGCCGCCCCCGTGATAGCCGGCGACCACCCGATCCCGGCGCACGGCGAAGACCGCCTGCAGCCTGTTCCGGTATCTCCACACGCCGCCGCCCACGGCGGGGAGGACCTCCGCCGCCGTCCCCTCCAGCAGCCGGGCCAGGACATCTCGCACGAGCTGGACCTTGTAGTGCCGCTGGGCGTCGTCCGACAGGTGCTGCCACTGGCATCCCCCGCAGAGGCCGAAGTGACGGCAGCGGGGCGTGGCGGCCTGCGGCGACTTGCGGAGCAACGCCGCAATCCGCCCCCGGGCGGGATCCCCCCCGCGCACGATGCGCACCACCGCCTCTTCACCGGGGATGGCAAAGGGCACCGCCACGAGGTGGTTCCCGACGGGGGCCGTCGCCGGTCCCTCCGGATCCATGGCGCGGAAGGTCACCGTCAGCTGCTGGCCCGCCCGGGGCCTGCGGCTCTCCTCGGCTCTCCGGCGGGCCGGAGCGTCCCGGCGCCGGACGGCGCCGCGGGGTCCCCTCATTGCTGTTCCAGGTGTTCCCGCAGGAGCGCCGTGACCATCTCGGGGTTGGCGCGTCCCCGGGTCTTCTTCATCACCTGGCCGACGAGGAAGGCCATCGCCCGGGCCTTGCCCGCCCGCACGTCGGCGACCGGGGCGGGGTGTTCGCGCAGGACCTCCTCCACCACGGCCCGGAGCGCCTCCCGATCGCTGATCTGCCCCAACCCGCGGGATCGCACCAACTCCCCCGGCCGCGAGCCGGTGGTCAGCATGTCGGGCAGCAGTTCCTTCGCCGTCCGACCGCTGATCGTCCCCGTCTCGATGAGGTCCAGCAGCTCGGCCAGGTGATCGGGGCCGATGGGGAGATCCTCGAGCTCCTTCCCCTGCGCGTTGAGATAGGCTGTGATCTCCCCCACGAGCCAGTGGCTCACGGTCCTGGGCTGGGGAAATCGCCGCACCACTTCCTCGAAGAAGGCGGCCATGCCCGCGCTGGAGACGATCAGGTCGGCGTCCTGCGCGGACAGCCCGTAGTCGCGGAGATACCGTCCCCGGCGCTGCTCAGGAAGCTCGGGGAGGCTGCGCCGGACCTCCTCGACGGGCGTGATCCCCGTCACCCCCAGCGCCACGGCCTCAGCGGCGGTCCGCGGCACGACCACGGGGACGAGGTCGGGCTCGGGGAAGTAGCGGTAGTCCTGGGCTTCCTCCTTCGTCCGGGAGGCGAAGGTCACCCCGCGGTCCTCATCCCAGTGGCGGGTCTCCTGCTCCACGATCCTCCCGGCGGCCAGCAGCTCGCGCTGGCGGGCGACCTCGTAGAGCAACGCCCGCTCCACCGAGCGCAGGGAGTTCATGTTCTTCACTTCGGTGCGCGTCCCCAGCGCCTCGCCGGGCCGCCGCAGAGAGATGTTGGCGTCCACGCGCAGACTGCCCTCTTCCATCCGTCCCGAGCTGACCCCGATGGCCTGCAGCAGGGCCCGGAGGGCGGCGAGAAAGCGGCGGGCCTCTGTGGGCGTGTGCAGGTCCGGGTCCGTGACGATCTCCATGAGCGGGACGCCGGAGCGGTTGTAGTCCACGAGCGAGTACCGACCGTGCGCGGGATGGACGAGCCGGCCGGTGTCTTCTTCGAGGTGGACACGGCGGATCCCGACGCGGCGGCGCCCTCCTTCTGCGGCGATCTCCATCCAGCCCCCGGAGGCCAGGGGCGGGTGGACCAGGTACTGGTACTGCGTGATCTGGTAGTTCTTCGGGAGGTCGGGGTAGTAGTAGTTCTTCCGATGGAACCGGCTTTCGGGGTGCACCGTGCAGTTCAGGGCCACGGCGGTGCGGACGCCCAGCTCCACCGCCCGGCCGTTGAGCACGGGCAGCGCGCCCGGCAGTCCCAGGCAGACCGGGCAGACCTGGGTGTTGGGTGGGGCGCCGAAGGTCGTCGGGCAGGCACAAAACATCTTGGACTGCGTCAGCAACTGCACGTGGATCTCCAGGCCGATCACCGTTTCCAGCTCCACGGCAGGCCGCGCGCTCACGGCCGACCCTCCTGCGCCGGCGCCCCGGCCGTCCCGTCGAGGGGCGGCCGCTGACGGTGCCACTCCGTGGCCTGCTCGTAGCAGTGGGCCGCCCGCAACACCGTGGCCTCATCGAAGGGGCGCCCGATCAGCTGCAGCCCGACGGGCAGCCCGTCGGCAAACCCGCAGGGAACCGAGATGGCCGGCAGGCCCGCCAGGTTTACCGGAATCGTGTAGACATCGGCCAGGTACATCTGGAGCGGATCCTCGACCTTCTCGCCCAGGCGGAAGGCCGGCGTCGGGGACGTGGGCATCACTACCAGGTCCACTGTATCGAAGGCCCGCGCGAAGTCCTGGCACACCAGGGTCCGGACCCGCTGGGCCTTGAGGAAGAACCCCTCGTAGTATCCGGCCGAGAGCGCATAGGTCCCCAGCATGATCCGCCGCTTGACCTCCGGCCCGAAGCCGTCGCGGCGGGTCTGCAGGTACATCCCGTCCAGATCGCGGGATGCGGCGCGCAGGCCGTAGCGCACGCCGTCGTAACGTGCCAGGTTGGTGCTGGCTTCGGAGGTCGCCAGCAGGTAGTAGGTCGGCAGGGCGTAGGAGATCGTCGGCAGGCTGACCTCCACGACCTCGGCGCCCTCGTCCTGCAACACCTGGGCGGCCCGCCGGACCGCGTCACCGACCGCCGGCAGGAGCCCTTCCCCGAAGGCCTCGCGGGCCAGGCCCAGGCGCAGCCCCCTGACGTCCCCCGTCAGCGCCCGCAGGTAGTCGGGAACCGGGAGATCCACCGACGTGGAATCCGCCGGATCGCGCCCGGCGATGACGCCCAGCAGCAGGGCGGCATCGGCCACGGTGGAGGCCAGCGGACCGATCTGGTCCAGGGACGAGGCGAAGGCGACGAGGCCGTAGCGGGAGACGCGGCCGTAGGTGGGCTTGAGCCCGACGATGCCGCAGAACCCGGCCGGCTGGCGGATCGACCCGCCCGTGTCGCTGCCCAGCGCCAGGGGCGCCATCGCCGCCGCGACGGCCGCCGCCGAGCCGCCGCTGCTGCCGCCGGGCACGCGCGACGGATCCCAGGGGTTGCGCGTCGGCCCGAAGGCGGAGTTCTCTGTGGACGACCCCATGGCGAACTCGTCGAGGTTCGTCTTCCCGACGAGCACCGCCCCGGCCCGGCGCAGCCGGGTGACGACCGTCGCATCGTAGGGGCTGGTCCACCGTCCCAGGATGCGCGACCCGCAGGTGGTGGGAAAATCCACCGTGCAGATGTTGTCCTTCACGGCCACCGGGAGCCCGGCCAGCGGGGGCAGGTCGTGGCCGCGGGCGTACCGGTCGTCCCAGGCCCGGGCCGCCTCCAGAGCCCGGTCGCCGTCGACGGCCAGGAAGGCGTGCAGGAGTGCGTCGCAGGCGGCGATGCGGTCCAGGAAACGGGCCGTGAGCTCACTGGGGGCGATCTCTTTCGCCCGCAGGCGGGCCAGGATTTCGACGGCGGGACGACGGATCAGGGCGGCGTCTCCGACTCGATCACGGGCGGCACCTTGAAGAACCCGTCCTCCTGCTCGGGGGCGCCCCCCAGCACGGCGTCCCGGGGCAGGCCTGGCCGCGGCGTGTCGTCCCGGAGCACATTCGTCATCGCCACGATGTGCGCTGTGGGCGCCACCCCCTCGGTGTCCAGCCGCTGCAGCACGGCGAAGTACTCCAGCAGCGCCCCCAGCTGTCGGGTGAAGCGCTCGCGTTCCTCCGGCGTCAGCTCCAGGCGGGCCAGACGGGCAACGTGGTCGACGACGCGGCGATCAATCACAGCCCACTAACTCGCCCCCCGCAGGCGCGGGTCCAGGATGTCGCGGAAGGCGTCGCCGAGCAGGTTCCAGCCCAGCACGAAGAGGAAGATGGCCGCGCCCGGGAAGACCACCACATACCAGTAGGCCAAGGGATTGCCCGGCGCGCCCAGGATCCAGTTGCGGGAGAGGTTGATCAGCATCCCCCAGTCGGCGTAGCCGACCTCCGCGCCCAGCCCCAAAAAGCTCAGCGCCGCCGCGGTGAGCACGATGAGCCCGACGTCCAGCGAGCCGAAGACCAGGAAGGGGTAGATGGCGTTGGGAATGATGTGCCGGAAGATGATGCGCACGTCGCTGGCGCCCATGGCCCGGGCCGCCTCGACAAAGTCGCGGCTGCGGACCCCCAGGATGTCTCCCCGGAGCAGGCGCGCATAGGTCGGCCAGTTCACCATGGCGATGGCGATCATGACATTGTCCAGGCTGCGTCCCAGGACCGCGACCACGACCACGGCCAGGACCAGCCCGGGGAAGGCCAGGAAGACGTCCGTGATGCGCATGATGACCTCGTCCAGGCGCCCGCCGTAGTAGCCGGAGATCCCGCCCAGGACCAGCCCCACCGCCACCGAGATGGCGATCACGGTGACGGAGACGCGGAAGGCGGTACGCGTCCCCCAGACGATCCCGTAGTACAGGTCGTACTGCCCTTCCGTGGTGCCGAAGGGACGCCCCGGCGCCGGCGGCCTCGGGTCGCTGGCAAACCCCTCCTGCGGGATGAGGTAGGCGTTCCGGGAGGTCGCCGGCGGCGGGGCGAGGATCGGCGCCAGGATGGCCACGGCCACGAAGAAGACGATGAGGGAGAACCCGGCCACCGACAGCGGGTTCTTGCGCATGCGCCGCGTGAAATCGGACGGGACCATCCAGAAGGCGAGGACGAACAGCGCCAGCAGGACGAACTCCGCCGTAGCCAGGGGCTCCCGCAGCAGGCGATCGCGGGAGGACGGCAGCAATAGGGCGACCAGCAACGCCAGCGCCATCAGCCCGACCAGCGGCGCCAGCCGCGCGCGGTTGGTGGAGACGCCCCGGGCCGCGGCGCTGAGGAGACCCATCCCTACTGCAGCCTCACCCGCGGGTCGAAGTAGGCGTACAGGATGTCTGCGGCCAGGTTGCCCAGCACGGTCAGCGCGGCGACGAACATGGCGAAGCCGGTCACCCCGGGGATGTCCAGCTGCTGGGCGGCGAAGGCGCCCCAGCGGCCGATGCCCGGAAAGTTGAAGATGGTCTCGGTGATCACCACGCCGCCCAGCAGCCCCACGAAGGTCAGGCTGCTGAGGGTGATGACGGGGATGAGGGCGTTCTTGCGGGCGTGCACGTTGATCACCACGGACTCGGCCAGTCCCTTGGCCCGGGCCGTGCGGACGTAGTCCTGGCGCAGCACCTCCAGCATCGAGGACCGCGTGATCCGCACCAGCAGCGCAATGGAGATCATGGTCAGGGTCAGCACCGGCCCCATCAGGTGGCGCAGGGCGTCCCAGAAGATCCAGACCTGGCCGTTGAGCAGGGCGTCCACCGTCATCAGGTGGGTGTAGGGCCGGAACTGGCCGGAGCGGACGAAGAGGTCGGCCTCCAGCGACAGCCGTCCCGGCGGGAACCAGTTCAGCCGTCCGTAGAGGAACATCAGGATCAGCAGCCCCCAGACGAAACTGGGCAGGGAGCGGAAGGAGATGGAGAAGACGCGAGAGACGTGGTCGATCATCCTGTCCCGGTGGACGGCGGCGGCCGTGCCCAGCCACACGCCGATGAGCATGATGGGCACGAAGGAGTACAGGGTCAGCTCCAGGGTGGCCGGGAAGAAGGAGCCGATGGCCTGGGCCACCGGCTGGCGGGCCGTCTGGGACCAGCCCATGTTCCCGTGGAAGACCTCCCGCAGCCAGGTGTAGTACTGGATGTGCACGGGCTTGTTCAGCCCGTACTTCTCGATGATGGCGGGCAGGGCGTTGAGCTGGTTGGGGTTGGTGATGAAGGCGGCGGCCCGCATCTCCGGAGCCAGGAACTGGAGCAGGGCGAAGATGAGCAGGGTCACCCCGAAGGCCACCACCGGCAGGAGGAGGAGACGCCGCCCGATGTAGGTTGCCATGCCAGGTCGGGGGCGGCCCGCCCCCGGGGGCGGGCCGCCCCACCCCTCGCCTCCCTACTCCTTGGCCATCGGATACACGTAGGGGCCGAAGAACGCGGGGTTGTTGTACCAGCCGCGCACCCAGCTCCGCATGACGATGAACCCGGTCGGCTGCAGGTACAGCGTCGTGATGTCGTCGTAGGCGATCTTCATCAACTGGAAGTAGATCGCCCGCCGCTTGGCCGGGTCGGTCTCATTCCGGGCGTCCACGATCAGCTTGTCCACCTGGGGGTTGTTGTACCCCTGGGCGCTGCCGTAGGTGCCCTTGCTGTGCTGGAACGGCGTGACGAAGTTGTCCGGGTCCGGATAGTCCGCGGCCCAGCCGATGATCCACATCGGGAGCTTGGACTGCCGGTACAGGGACAGGTACTGGGCCCAGGTCACGCCGCGCACATCCACCTTGAACTTCGGGTTCAGCGCCTCGACGTTGCTCTTCAGGACCTGGGCCATGCACTGGCGGGTGGTGTTGCCGCTGTTGAAGGCGATGGTGAACTTGAACCCGTTGGCCCAGACCTGGCCGCCGCGGGCCTCGCGGAAGGCCGCCTCCGCCCGGGTCCGGTCCGTGGTGTACCACGGCTGGTTGGGGTTGTACCCGAACATGCCCTTGGGGATCGGCCCCCGGTTCACCGCTGCCTTGTTGCGGTTGCAGTCTCGGATCGCCGTGGCGTAGTCGAAGGCGTAGGCGATGCCGCGGCGCACGTTGACGTCGGCGAAGAAGTCTGGCGGCACACCGTTGCCGTCCAGCCGTCCGCTGCCCACGTCGGGGTTGCCGCCCGAGACGTCGATCTTCAGGTTCATGAAGATGCCCGTCACCACCAGCTGGGGCAGGTCATCGACGATGCGCACGCCGGGGAGCCCCTCCACCTGAGTCTGCTCCACGCGGTTGACGCTGACGATGTCGGCGTCGCCCTGCTGCAGCATCAGGCGGCGCGGACCGAAGTCCTCCACCACGCGGTAGATCACCCGGCGAAGTTTGGCCGGCTGGCGCCAGTAGGTGTCGTTGCGCTCCAGGATGGCCTGGCGGTTCTGCCGGTCCCACTGCACCAGCTTGAAGGGCCCGGTGCCGTTGGCCTGGCTGAAGAGCTTGGTGTCCTCGGGCTTGGCCGGGTTGTTCAGGGTGCGCAGGCCGGCCGCCGTGCCGTTCCAGTCGCCCTGGGCGATAGCCCAGCGGCGGTTCACCACCATGGACCACTGCGCCATGATCGAGAGAAACGCCGCATAGGGCTCACGGAGCGTGATGGTCAGGGTGTTGCCGCTGGCCGTGATCGCCTGGTTCGCCTTGTTGAAGAGGCTGACGTCCAGGTTCCCCTTGTCGTCTCGCGTGCTTTCCACGCCGAGGATGGGGGAGAGCAGAATCCAGGACGGTCCGCCGTCGCGGTCCATGAACATGAACCGCAGCAGGGAGTACTTCACGTCCTCCGCCGTCATCGTCGTCCCATCGTGGAACTTCACGTTGGGACGGATCTTGAAGGTGTAGGTCTTTCCGTCCCGGGAAATACCGCCGTTGGCCACGGAGGGCACCTCGGTGGCCAGCATGGGGACGAACGACCCCGTGGAGCCGCCGTTGAAGAAGATCAGCGTCTCGTAGACGTGCCAGAGGAAGATCTCGGAGCTGGCCGTGTCGTAGGCGTAGGCCGGGTCCAGCGACTCCGGGTCGCCGAAGCGCACCAGGATCAGGGTGTCCGGGTTCCGCACGGCCTGGCCTTGGGCGACGCCCGTGGAGCCCACCAGGGCGAAGACCAGGGTGGCCACGAGCAGCGCCGTCAACTGCCGAATCCACGACATGCTGAGCTATCCCCCTCCCATCGGACTGCAGAGTGAGACTGCCGACCTGCCGCTGTCACCTCCTTCTACCCCACGCCCTGCCCTTCACCGCCGCTCACCGTCGGCTGTCTGATCACCGCTGCCTTGCTGCGCTGGTGCTTGAAGGGCAGGACCGGGCAGGCCACAAAGTGTCCGGTGCCCCAGTAGTCCACCAGCGCCGGGTCGTTCACCCGACAGCTCTCCTGCGCGTACAGGCACCGCGTGTGGAACCGGCACCCGGGGGGCGGGTTGACCGGGCTGGGCACGTCCCCCGGGAGGATGATCCGCTCCCGGCGCATCCCCGGGTCCGGAATCGGCACCGCGGAGAGCAGCGCCTCGGTGTAGGGGTGCTGCGGGTTCTCGAAGAGCTGGTCGGCGTCGGCGATCTCCACGATCCGTCCCAGGTACATCACGGCGATCCGGTCGCTGATGTGCTTGACCACCGACAGATCGTGGGCGATGAACAGATAGGTGAGGCCGAACTCCTTCTGCAGCTCCTCCAGCAGGTTCAACACCTGGGCCTGGATGGAGACGTCCAGGGCCGAGACCGGCTCGTCACAGATGATCAGCTTGGGATTGACGGCCAGCGCCCGGGCGATACCGATGCGCTGACGCTGTCCCCCGCTGAACTCGTGGGGGTAGCGGTTGGTGTGGTAGGGGGACAGGCCGACGACCTCCAGGAGCTCCTGGACGCGGCGAATCTTCTCTTTGCCCCGGGCCAGGTTGTGAATCTCCAGCGGCTCGCCGATGATGTCTCCCACGGTCATGCGCGGGTTCAGCGAGGAGTAGGGGTCCTGGAAGATGATCTGCATGTCGCGCCGTAACCGCCGGAGCTCTTCCTTGGTGAGCTTGAAGATGTTGCGCCCCTCGAAGTAGGCCTCGCCGCTGGTGGGCTCCATCAGGCGCAGGATGACCCTCCCGGTGGTGGTCTTCCCGCAGCCCGACTCCCCCACCAGCCCCAGCGTCTCCCCCTTGCGGATGGTAAAGGAGACGTCGTCCACCGCCTTCACCGCCCCCACCTGGCGCTGGAGGATGAACCCCTTGGTGATGGGAAAGTGCTTGACCAGATTCTTCACTTCCAGGATCGTCTCGGTGCTCGACTGGGTGCTCACGCCCGTCCTCCCCTGCGTCTTTCAGATCTGGGCCTAGACCCGCCCGCCCCTGGTGGAGGCGGCCAGCCCGGCCTGCAGCGCCGCCTTCTTGTCCTCCTCGCTGGCGTGCTCGCTGTGGAGGTAACAGCGCGCGGTGTGGGTGTTCACGCCCACGGGGTACTCCGGGGGATCGGCCTTCACGCACACCTCCATGGCAAAGGGGCAACGCGGGGCAAAGGTGCATCCCGGCGGCAGGTCAATCAGACTGGGCGGCTGCCCCTCGATGGGGATCAGCCGCTCCTTGCGTTCGTAGAGCTTGGGGATGCTGTGCAGCAGGCCCCAGGTATAGGGATGCCGCGGGTCGCGGAAGATGTCCTCCACCGTGGCGTGTTCCACCGGCCGGCCGGCGTACATCACGACCACGTTGTCCGCCATCTCGGCCACCACGCCCAGGTTGTGGGTGATGAGGATGATCGCCATGTGGAACTCCTGCTGCAGCTCCCGCATCAGGTCCAGGATCTGGGCCTGGATGGTGACGTCCAGGGCCGTGGTGGGCTCGTCGGCAATCAGGATGGCCGGGTTGCAGGACAGCGCCATGGCGATCATGACGCGCTGACGCATCCCCCCGCTGAACTGGTGGGGGTAGTCCCGCACCCGCTCCCGGGCCAGCGGGATCTTCACCTTCTCCAGCATCTCCGCGGCCCGGTCCCAGGCGTCCTTCTTGCTCAGCCCCTGGTGCAGCATGACCGCCTCGGCGATCTGCTCGCCGATGGTCAGCACCGGGTTCAGCGAGGTCATCGGCTCCTGGAAGATCATGGCGATGCGGTTGCCGCGGATCTTCCGCATCTCCTCCTCGGGGAGGCTGAGCAGGTTCGTCCCCTGGAAGAAGATCTCCCCCTCCACGATCTTGCCGGGGGGGGTGGGGATGAGGCGCATCACGGAAAGGGCGTGCACGCTCTTCCCGCACCCCGATTCCCCCACAATGCCCAGGGTCTCCCCCTTGCGCAGGTCGTAGGAGAGACCGTCCACGGCTTTGACCACGCCCTCGTCGGTGTAGAAGTATGTTTTCAGGTTGCGAACGGAAAGTAGCGTCTCCTCGGCCATCGGCTCACCTCAACTCAAGCAGACCCATGATCTACTTCGGCTGTCGCCGCCCTCGTCCTCTCAACGCTCGCCCCAGGTCCACTCCCAGGCGTTCCACGGGATGTAGAAGGTGCCCAGCCCCGTCGGCCGGATGTTCCGCAGCGCCCGCATGTTGGTGGTCAGGCTGAGGCGGAAGTAGAGCGGGATCATGGGCAGCTCCTCGGCAAAGATCTCCTGCTGGCGGCGGAACAGGGCGATGCGCCGGGTGTCGTCCAGTTCGGCGTTGAGCTGTTCCCAGATCCGGTCGTTCTCGGCGTGGCGCCAGCCGGTGCGGTTGTTGCCCTGCCAGGCGTTCTGCTCGGAGGGGATCATGCTGCTGTGGAAGCGGTCGAACTCGGTCAGCTCCGGACTGAACAGGCTGGCGTACATCGCCAGGTGGGGGAACTGCCGGCGGGAGACCACCGGGCCCAGGAAGACCGAGGCCGGGCGGTTGTCGATGCGCAGATCGATCCCCACCTGCTTCAGCTGTTCCTTCATCACCTGCTCCACCTGCTCCCGGACGGCGTTACCGGCGGTGGTCATAATGGTGATCTCAAAGCGCTTCCCCGCGCCGTCGCGCAACACGCCGTCCGGCCCCATGGTGAACCCCGCCTCCTGGAGCAGGGCCCGGGCCCGGGCCACATCGTAGGCGTACTTCCGGAGGTTGGGGTGGGCGGCCGGATGGCTGGGCGGAATCCAGGAGTGCGCCACGGGCTGGCGGCCGCCCGGACAGGAGATCTCGGCCAGGGCGGTGCGGTCCAGGGCGTGGGCGATGGCCTGGCGGACGCGCCGGTCCCTGAACCACTCGTTGTCCAGGTTGAAGTCCAGCCGTTCCCAGATCATCGCCTCCCGGTAGTGTCCCACCACCGCAGGGTTGCGGCGCTCGATCTGCTCCATCTGGGTGCAGCCGAAGTTGTTGATCTCGGTGGCGTGCACGTCGCCGCTGATCTGGTTGGCCATGAGGACCGTGGAGTCGAGGATGAACCGGAAGACCATCCGCCGAATGGCCGGCCTCCCCAGCGGCCAGCGGTCGTTGGCCTCCAGGGTGATGTGGCTGCCCGGGACCCACTCCACGAAGCGGTAGGGGCCGTTGCCCACGGGGGCCCGCCAGTAGGGATGCCGCTCCAGCGTCTCCGGGCTCTTCAGGTACGCGGCCTGCAGGATGTGCCGCGGGTAGACGAAGTTGAAGCCGAAGGGCAGGCTGTTGGCGAAGGGCCAGCGCTCGTTCCACTGCACGATGATGGTGTAAGGGTCGTTGGGGTTGGGGATCAGGATGTTGTCCACCTTGTTCACGACGAAGCGGGCCACCCGCGGGGTGCGGGGATTGCGCGCCATCTGATAGGTGAAGACGTAGTCCAGCGCGGTGACCGGGCGGCCGTCGTGCCAGGTGAAACCGCGCTTGAGTTTCCAGGTCACCCGCATCTTGTTGTCGGGCAGCAGGACCCAGTCGCCGTCTTTGAGGGAGGGCAGCTTCTCCACCATGATGGGGGTGCGGACCCATTTGTCCGTGAAGGGCGCGACGTAGCCGAAGAGAGGGTTGTGGATCACCCCGGCCACGGCCATGATCGTGAACAGCCCGAGCTGGTCCGGCTCCTGGGCCAATCCGACGACCACCGTCTCGCGACCGGCCGGACCGGCCGCCGCCGGCCCCCCTGGTGCGAGAAGTGCGGCGGGAGCCGCCAGCAGGATCACGACAGCCAGGATCCGTCTCATCCCCGCTCCCCTCCCTCCCCTGTGGTGCACCGCGGCCGCACCGGGGGGCTCCTCACTTACACCCGCAGGCGCGGATCGAGCGCATCCCGCAACCCGTCCCCCAGAAAGTTGAAACTCAGGACGGTGACGAAGATGAACAGTCCCGGAAACACCGCCAGGTACGGCGCGTTCCAGATATACTCCTGGGCGCGCTGCAGCATGTTGCCCCAGGAAGGCGTCGGCGGGGCGATCCCCAGGCCCAGAAAGCTCAATGCCGATTCGCCCAGGATCGCCCCACCGACGGCCAGGGTGGCGGCGACAATGACCGGGGCCAACGCATTGGGCAGCAGGTGCCGGAGGATCACCCGTGCCTCGCTCGCCCCCATGGCCTGCGCCGCCTGGACGAACTCCAGGGTCCGCAGGGAGAGTACCTGCCCCCGCACCAGGCGGGCCACCCCGGTCCACCCGAAGGCGGTGAAGATCAGGATGATGCGCGAGACACCCCCGCCGGGAATGAGGGCGGCCAGGATCAGGTACAGCGGGAGCGTGGGGATGGACAGGAGCACATCCACGAGGCGCATCAACGCCGCGTCTACCATTCCCCCGTAGAACCCGCTGACCGCGCCGACCACCATCCCGATGACGGCGACGTTGACGGCGACGACATAGCCGACGGTCAGCGAGATCCGCCCCGCGTACATGATCCGGGTCAGCACATCCCGACCCAGCTCGTCGGTCCCGAACCAGTGGCCGCTCCCGGGCGGCGCCCAGCGCGCGCCCAGACTGAGCTGGTCGAAGGCATAGGGGGCGAGCCAGGGCGCCAGCAGCGCCATGGCGCTCAGCCCGGCGGCGATCGCGCCTCCGACCATGGCCAGCCGGTGTTTGCGAAACCGCCGCCAGGCCACCTGCCAGTAGGACTGCCCCACCGGCGTCTCCCGCCGGGCCGCCCCGGGGAGGAGTTCCCGGCCCAGGATCGGGGTGTCATTCATAGCGGATCCTCGGGTCCACCAGGGCGTAGGCCACGTCGGCGACCAGGTTGGCCAGCAGCGTGGCCACGGCCAGGAACATCAGCACCGCCATGGCCACGGCGTGGTCGTGACCGAGCACGGCCTGGAACAGCAGCAGCCCCATCCCGGGCCAGGAGAAGATCGTCTCGGTGACGACCGCGCCGTCGAGGACCGCGGGGATGCTCAGCGCCAGCAGCGTGACAATGGGAATCAGCGCGTTGCGCAGCGCGTGGCGGCGCGTGACCAGCGTCTCGGGCAGCCCCTTGCTCCGGGCGGTCCTGATGTAATCCTGACGGACGACCTCCAGCATCGCGCTCCGGCTGTAGCGGACCCAGGTGGCCATGCCCGCGGCGGCCAGGACGAGGGTCGGCAGCACCAGATGGCGCAGCCGGTCGACGACCGTGGGCCAGCCGGGCTCCACCCCCGGGGTCATCATCCCCCCGGCGGGGAAGACCGGCAGCCACACGGCGAACACCAGGATGACAAGGATCCCCAGCCAGAACACCGGCATGGCCAGTCCGGCGAAGGAGAGCAGCGTCGCCAGGTAGTCGACGACCGAGTACTGGTGCAGGGCGGAGTAGAGGCCCACGCTCACGCCCAGGGTGAAGGCGATGAGGAAGGCGGCGGTCAGCAGCTGCAGGGTGTTGCCCAGCCGCTGTCGGATGAGCCGGGTCACCGGCTGTCCGTAGGTCCGTGAGATCCCGAGATCTCCTTTCACCACCGTGCGCAGCCACTTGACGTACCGCACCCCCACCGGATCGTCGAGGCCGTAGTACTCGCGAAGGCGTCGGATATCTTCGGGCTCCAGATCCGGCTGGGTCGCGGCGATGATCTCCACCGGATCGCCCGGCGTGTACACCAGGAGGGTGAACAGCAGCACGGACAGCCCGGCCAGCACCACCAGGCTCTGCAGGAGCCGCCGCCCCACGTACCGGGACATCGCGCCGCCATCCGGTCAGATCTTCAGCCGCGGGTCCAGCGCATCGCGCAGCCCGTCCCCGAAAAAGTTGAAGCACAGCACCGTCAGGAAGATCATCATCCCGGGCCAGAAGGCCAGCCAGGGCGAGGTCCACAGGTACGACTGGGCGTTCTGCAGCATGTTCCCCCACGACGGGGTCGGGGGCTGGATCCCCACGCCGAAATAGGAGAGCGCCGCCTCGGTGAGGATCGCGCCGCCCACATCCAGGGTCGCGGCGACGATGATCGGCGCCATGGCGTTGGGCAGGAGGTGGCGGAAGATGATCCGCGTCTCGCTGGCGCCCAGGGCCCGGGCCGCGTCGGTGTAGTCCAGGTGCTTGAGCTTCAGGATCTCCCCGCGGACGAGGCGGGAGGTCACGGTCCAACCGAAGAGGCCGATGATGATGATGATGGCGAGCAGCCCGCCGCCGAAGTAGCGCCCCAGCAGCAGCAGCACCCCGAACACCGGCAGGGTGAGCACGATGTCGGTCAGGCGCATCAGGATGTTATCCACCAGGCCCCCGTAGAACCCCGCCACCACGCCCACCAGCGTGCCCAGGGCCACGGCGGAGAAGGCGGCGGCGAACCCCACGAGCAGGGAGACCCGCCCGGCGTACAGGAGGCGGGTGAGCACGTCGTGCCCCAGATCGTCCGTCCCGAGGAGGTGCCCGGCCCGGAAGGGACCGGCGAACCGGTTCAGCAGGTCGATCTGCTCGAAACGGTAGGGCGCGATCCAGGGGGCGAAGACGGCCGAGGCGATGAGGACGACGATCACGACGAGCCCGCCCATGGCCAGGCGGTGCCGGCGCAGACGACGCCAGGCGATCTGCCAGTACCCCTCCCCGGCCTGCGCCGGAGCGGCCGGCGCGAGGGAGGCGAGCGTGGCGGCGTTCCGGGCCATCGGATCCTCCCCTCAGTCGTATCGGATGCGCGGATCGAGCAGGGCGTAGCCGATGTCCGCGATCAGGTTGAAGACCAGAACCAGCACCGCCAGGAACATCAACACCGCCTGGGCGGCGACGTAGTCCCCGCCGATCACCGAGTCCACCAGCAGCCGGCCGACGCCCGGCCAGGCAAAGACCGTCTCGGTGATCGGCGCGCCGGCGAAGAGGCCGGAGATAGACAGGGCCACGATCGTCACCAGGGGGATGAGGGCGTTGCGCAGGGCGTGCTTGTTGATCACGGTCCGCTCGGCCAGCCCCTTGCTCCGCGCCGTGCGCACGTAGTCCTGGCGAATCACCTCCAGCATGCTGGAGCGGGTGTAGCGCGTGTAGGTGGCCATGGACAGCAGGGCCAGGACGATGCTGGGCAGGAGCATGTAGCGCAGCCGGTCCAGATAAAAGGGCAGCCCGCCGGCGACCCCCGGCGTGCTGATCCCGCCCGGCGGCAGGACCAGCCAGGAGAGCGCGGGGAGGGCCGTCCACGGGTGCCAGACGGCGAACAGGTAGATCATCATGATGCCGAACCAGAAGACGGGGATGCTCACGCCGAAGAAGGTGAAGGTCGTGGCCAGGTAGTCGAGGGGCGAGTACTGGTGCAACGCGGAGTAAATACCCACGGGCACGGCCACGACCAGGGCCAGCACGAAGGCGGTGACGGTCAACCACAGGCTGTTGCCGATGCGGTCGCGCATCAGGTGCGTGACCGGCTCCTTGTAGGTGCGGGAGAAGCCCAGGTCGCCGCGGAGGGTGCGCCCCAGCCACTTCACGTAGCGGATGTGGATCGGCTGGTCCAGCCCGTAGATGCGCTTCAGGCGCGCCACGTCCTGGGGCTTGACGCGCGGGTCGCTGGCGATCAACAGGTCCACGGGGTCGCCCGGGGCCAGGGTCAGCAGGGCAAACATCAGGATGGAGATGCCCAGGGCGATGGGGACCATCTGCAGGAGCCGGCGGAGAATGTAACGCTGCACTGGGCTCGGGCGTCCTTTCGCCTCGCGATCGGCGGGGGCCAGACGGCCCCCGCCGATCGCGCTTCAGCTCCTCCCTACTGCCAGAACCACCGGTGGGCGTTCCAGGTCTCGTAGGTGCCCGACAACTGCACCGCGGTGAAGCCCTGCAGTCCCGGCTTCGCCGCCGCCACCGAGGCCCGGATGTACAGCGGCAGAGCCGGGATGTCGCGGGAGAACAGCTGCACGGTCTGGTTCAGCAGCTGGTTCCGCTTCGCCTCGTCCACCTCGCGGCTCGCCGCCTTGCACAGCCGGTCCATCTCGGCGTTCTTGTAGCCCGGGTAGTTCTGGCCGGCCCAGCCGTTGCCCTCGTTGGGGATCCCGTCGGAGGTGTACAGCTGGTCGCAGTCGCTGGTCGGAGACATGACCCAGGCGTACATGGCCAGGCCCGGGAACTTCCGCCGGTTGGTGATCTCGCCGAAGTACACCCGGGCAGGGTAGTTCTGGATCTTGATCTCGATGCCGATCTCGCGCAGGTTCTGCTGGATGATCTGCTCCACCTGCTCGCGCACGCGGTTGCCCGCGGTCGTGTTCAGCTCGAAGGAGAGCCGCTGGCCCTGGGCGTTGCGCATCACGCCGTCGGGACCGGGGCTGAAGCCGGCCTCCTGGAGCAGGGCCCGGGCCCGGGCCGGATCATAGGGGTACTTGGTCACCCCCTGATCGCCCCGCGGGTAGCCGGGGTGCTTGGTCGGCAGGTAGCTGTGGGAGACGGGCTGCTTGCCGCCGAACAGCTGCTGGACCATCTGCTCCCGGTTGATGCCGTGGGCGATGGCCCGGCGCACGCGGACGTCGGCGAGCAGCGGGTTGTCCAGCATGAAGTCGATGTGCTCCCAGATCAGGCCTTCCTCGAAGAAGACCTTGAAGCGCCCGGCCGCCTGGCGCTCCAGCTGCACCGCCTGGTCGAAGGTGATGCCGATGGTGCCGATGGCGTCGATGGCGCCGGAGAGCATGTTGGCCACCAGGGCGTTGGTGTCGGGGATGAACCGCCAGGTGATGCGCCGGATCTTCGGCGTGCCGAAGAGCTTGTGGTTCGGCACCGCCTCCACGGTCATTGAGGCGCCCTTGCGCCACTCCACGAGTTTGTAGGCGCCGTCGCCGATGGTGATCGCCGGATCGTTCCCGTAGGGCGCTTCGTTGAGCTTGCTCGGGTTGGCCCGGTAGTACTTCTCCAGGACGTGGCGCGGCAGCGCCCCGTACTCCGTGATCGTCAGGTTGGCGTAGGCGTACCGCTCCTTCCAGTTCACGGTGATGTCGGTGCCGCTGGCCCCTTTGGTGCAGACGATGTTGCTGATCCGGTTGGTCAGGTCGCGGACGATGACCGGGACCTGCTCGTTGCGCGCGACGTTGTGGGTGAAGACGAAGTCGGCGCAGGTCACGGGCCGTCCGTCCGACCAGTTGCGGGGCTTGATCTTCCAGACCAGCGTCATGCGATCGCCGTCCAGCTTCCAGGTGCCGTCCTTGAGATTGGGAATAGCCTCGACCCCCTGGGCGAACAGCTTCCAGGTGTTGTCGCGCTCGATGTCGCTGACAAAGATCGTGTCGAGCACGGCGACCGCGGCCGCCATCTCGGCGAACATCGGGTTGAGGAAGTCGGGCTCCTGCGACATGCCGATGACCACCTGGTCGCGCCCGGCCGCCGGGCCCGTCTGCTGGGCCCGCGCCGCCTGCCAGGGCACGAGCGTCAGCGTCAGCAGCAGGGCGAGCAGAAGCAGACTCCACTGGCGTCTGGCACGCATTGCACTCCTCCTCTGCCTGTCAGAGTTGCTCCCGGGGTGCCCGGGCGCACGGTAGGGGAACCGCATCGTGGGTCCCGTCCACCACCCCCCTCCAAGGTGCAGCCACTTCGCAGGGCGCTAGTGCAGACCGCGGATCACCCACTCCATAGGATTGATGGTCAGTTCCGGATGGGTCTCCGGCACCTCGCGCCGCCCGGGCGCGACGGCGATCTCTTCGGCGGAGACGCGGGAGGCCCGCTGGGCCACCTGGAGCCGGGCCGAGCGCCGCGGGCGGGCTGCGGCGGGGGGCTGCCCCCTGACGGTGCTCCGCTCCAGGAAGGCGTCCACGTCGGCCTTGCGGATGCGGTAGGCCTTGCCCAGCCGGGCCGCCGGGATGCGCCCTTCCCGGATGTACCGGTAGACGGTCAGCTTGTTCAGCTGCAGGTAGGCGGCCACCTGTTCAACGGTCATCAGATCGGTGGTCATCGTATGACCCTCTCCCGGCACTCAATTACATACATCAGCATACAATACGTACACTATTATTTCCTGGTTCCCGGCCCGCCCCCTCTTCGCTAGCTCGTCCGCAGCCGGGGGTCAAAGGCGTCCCGCAGGCCGTCGCCCAGGAAGTTGTAGGCCACTACCGCGGCGATGATGAACAGGCCGGGGAACAACAGCCAGGGCGAACGGCTCAGGTTCACCAGGTTGGCCCCGGCCGAGAGCAGGTTCCCCCACGACGAACAGGGCTCCCGCACCCCCAGACCGAGGAAGCTCAGGCCGGACTCCCCCAGGATGGCCCCGGGGATGGACAGGCTGGCCACGACGATGACCAGGGAGGCGGTGTTGGGCAGGACATGGCGCAGGATGATGCGCAGGTCGTCCAGCCCCATCGCCTTCGCCGCCAGGATGTACTCCCGCTCCTTCAGGGAGAGCACGTACCCCCGAATCAGCCGCGAGAACCCGGCCCAGCCGATGAAACTGAGGATGAGCACGATGAGGTAGAAACGCGTCGTGCAGCCGACGTTGGTGGGCAGGACGGCGCTCAGGGTGAGCAGCAGGTAGAAGGCGGGGAAGGCGATGATCACCTCGGCCAGCCGCATCATGATGTTGTCCACGCGACCGCCGTAGTAGCCGGCGATGCCGCCGTAGACCATGCCGATGGGGATGGTCACGGCCACGACCAGGATGCCGACGATGAGCGAGACCCGGCTGCCGTACAGGATGCGCGAGAGGAGATCCCGACCGAAGCCGTCCGTCCCCAGGAGGAACAGCCGGGCCGGCTCGTCCACCCCCAGGAGGCGGATCCGACTGGGGATCACCCAGAACAGGCGGTAGGGCTCGCCGCGGACGAAGAACCGGATCGGGTAGGTGGTGCTGCGGTCTTCGGCAAAGACCCGCAGCCCCGGGTCGACCAGCGTCGTGTTGTAGACGAAGGGGCGCCAGTGGAACCGTCCCTGCGCGTCGCGGAAGCGCGGCACCGTCGGCGGGTGGTAGAACTTGGCGCGGTCGTTGTAGTCCAGGGAGTACGGGGCGAGGAAGTCGGCGAAGAGCGCCATGGTGTACAGGACGATGAGGATGATCCCGCCGACCATAGCCAGGCGGTGCTTGCGGAGCTGCCGCCAGGCCAGCTGCAGAGGGCTGCGCGCCGCCAGGCGCTGGTCGTCCGCCAGGGACCGGGGCCGTTCCATGGGAAGGCGTTCTGTGACCATGGGTCTCAGTCGTACCGGATCCGCGGATCGGCCACGGCGAGCAGGATGTCGGCCACCAGGTTGCCCAGGACGAGGGTCACGCCCCCGATGACCAGGCTGCCCATGACGACGTAGAGGTCCTTGCGCGTGACGGCGTCCAGGATGAGCTGCCCCAGTCCCGGCCAGCCCACGACGTTCTCCAGGATGGCGGAGCCGCTGAGCAACCCGCCCAGCTCCAGCCCGAACAGGGTGATCAGCGGATTGATGGCGTTGCGCACGGCGTGTTTGTAGATCACCACGCGGTCGGCCAGCCCCTTGGAGCGCGCCGTGCGCACGTAGTCCTGGCGCAGCACCTCCAGCAGGTTGGCCCGCATCTGCCGCATCAGGCCGGCCACGGCGAGGAAGGCCAGCACCGAGGCGGGGATGATGATGTGCCGGGCGACGTCCAGGACCTTCCCCCACCAGGGCAGCAGGGCGTAGTCCAGGCTGGTCATGCCGCCGATGGGCAGCAGGCGCGTGACGAAGGCCAGGTAGAGCAGCAGCAGGCCGGAGAAGAAGGTCGGGGTGCTGATGCCGATATAGGCGATGAAGGAGAAGAGGTTGTCGGTGGCGCTGTACTGGCGCGTCGCGGCGTGGATGCCGATGGGCACGGCCACGAGCCAGGCGATGACCAGGGCCACGACGTTGAGCAGGAGGGTGTTGAGCAGGCGGGACTGGATCAGCCACAGCACCGGCACCTGAAAGGCGAAGGAGTAGCCGAAGTCGCCGCGGACGACGTTGCTCAGCCACCGCAGGTACTGGATGTGGAGGGGCTGATCGAGGCCGAAGTTGGCGCGCATCTGGTCCACCGTCTCCTGGGAGACGACCGGATTCAGGCGGATCTCGGCCAGAAAGTCGCCCGGGGACAGCTGGATGATGAGGAAGGACAGGACCGTGATCCCCAGGAGGAGCGGGATCAGCTGCAGCAGGCGGCGGACGATGTGGCGCAGCACGGATCGTCACAGGCGCCACCGGAGGGGCCGGAGACCGGCCCCTCCGGTGCGCCGGCGGGCGGCTACCTCAGGACCTGCTTGTAGTACAGGGTGTCGATGGGTCCGATCGCCCCCTGCAGCCCGATGGGGGTGACGTTGCCCATGGTGTTGCGCACCGCGGGCTGCGTCTTTGGGTAGCTGAAGTAGAGGATCGGCACCTGCTCGGCCACCACCTGCTGCCAGCGCAGGTAGAACTGCTTGCGCTTCTCCTGGCTGACCTCCGCCTCCGCCGAGTTGAACAGGCGGTCGATCTCCGCCTCCCACTCCGTGGCCGGCTTCTCCTGCTTGGGCCACCACATGTGCAGGCTGCCCGAGGAGAGCCAGACGTTCTTCCCCGTGACGGGCTCGATTCCCCCGGTGAGGCCGATGATGATCGCATCCCAGTTGAAGGTCCCCACCAGTTTGCCCACCAGGGTGTTGAAGGCCTCGGGCGCGTAGGTCAGCTTGATCCCCAGCTTCGTCCAGTCCTGGCGCAGGATGTTGCCCATCGCCACGCGGTCGTTGTTCTCGGCGTTGGTGGACAGGGTGAACTCCACGATGTTGCCCTGGGGGTCGCGCAGGAAGCCGTCGCCGCCCTTACGGTAGCCGGCTTCGGCCAGCAGCTGCTCGGCGCGGGCCAGGTTGTACTCGTACCGGGGCAGTTTGTCGTTGTAGTAGAGCTTGTTGCCCACGCTGAGCGGCCCCCAGGCCGGCGTGGCCCGCCCGGCGTAGATCTGGTTGGCGATGGTGTTCCGGTCGATGGCGTGGTTGATGGCGCGGCGGAAGCGCACGTCCTGGAACCAGGTCAGCTTCGGCGGCTTCACCCCGGCCGGGTTCTGGTTGAAGACCACGAACTCGGAGGCGAAGGTCTCCGGGCCGTCGTAGATGGTGAAGTTGTTCTGCCGCTCCAGCCCCTTGAACTCCGTGAACTCCCGCGGGCGGGCGGCGTAGACGTCGGTTTCTCCCGCCAGGAACTTCAGGCGCGCCGCGTCCAGGTTCGGCACGATCAGGCGGACGTACCGGGTCAGGTAGGGCAGCCGGTTGCCGGCTTTGTCCACCTTCCAGTACCGCGCGTTGCGCAGCATGGTCACCCGCTGGCCCGGCACGTACTCCGCGATGACGTAGGGGCCGGTGCCGACGATCTCCCGGGGGGGTGTGTTGACGCCCCAGGTCCGGTTGAACTCGGCGCCGCCCTTGGCCAGGGCCTCCGCCAGCTTGTGCTTGGGCAGGATGGCGATGCCGATCACGCGCAGGAAGGTGCCGATGGGCTTCTCCGTCCGGAACTCGATGCGGCGGTCGTCGAGCTTGCGAAACCGCAGCGGCTTGCCCTCAAACGTGAGGGTGTCGCGGGCGCTGGTCTGCACCCCCTCGGTGAAGACGGACTCGAAACTGAAGATGACGTCGTCCACCGTGAGCGGTTTCCCGTCATGCCAGGTGACGCCCTGGCGGAGGGTGAAGACCCACGTTCGGCCGTCCCGGCTCACCGTCCAGGACTCGGCCAGCGCCGGCTCGATCTCCCCGGTGATGTAGTTCTGCTCCACGAGGCCGTCGAAGACGTTGGCCAGGATATCGGTGGACGACGTTTCCTGGGCCACGCGGTAGTTGAAGGTGCGCGGATCGCTGATCTGCGCCCGCACGTGCACCCCGCCGTACTTGCCGACCTCGTGGGGATAGGTGACGACTTTCGGGTTCGGGATATCCGGCAGAGAGAACCTTCTGGGCGGCGTCTGCGCGGTGGCCATCCCCGCCAGCAGCGCCAGCAGCAGTGAGCCCACGGTGATAAGCTCCAACCATCGTCTCACCATGCTCCCCTCCTTGGAGAAAGGCCGGCCGGGATCCCCCTCCGCGGCCGTGCCTCAGCATACAAAAGTCTACTCGAGCATAGGAACTGATATAATTGCATTCCACCCCCCGGAGTGGTCTCCTCCCCCGTCAGAACTGGCTGAGCTGTCCGGCCGCCCACGGGAAGAGCACCGCGATCATCTGGAGCCCCACCGCCGCGGCGGCGGCGATCAGCGGGAGGGACGGGGACGCCCCTCTCCGCCTGGCGCCCCAGAGCACTCCCGGGCCCCCGAAGAGGAGGAGCGTCCCCGCCAGGGTCGCCCAGTCGGGCCGGCCGGGGATCACCGCCCGGCCGGAGATCTGGAGGACGGCCACGACGACCAGGAAGGCCGAAACGCCGATCCGCCGGCGAAAGTCGTCCCACCAGGAGAATCCGCCGAGGACCGCGCCGGCAAGGAGGAGGACGGCCAGTGCTCCCAGACCGAAGATCGCGGTGAACAACGCCGCGTAGGGCAGCGTGGCGGCGAGGGCGGTGAGGGCGAAGGTGACGAAGAGGACGGGTCGCCGCAGATCGAGTTCCGGCACTCCCAGCAGAAACGCGCGCGGGCGCGCCCTTTGGGCCGTACCCAGGACCACCCTGAACCGCGCAATGTCGAGGGTCTCCAGCCAGGCGAGGACAGGTCCTCCCGCGGGGATCACGATGGCCGGCCGGATGGAGCCCGCCGGGGTGTACGTCAGCCTGGTGACGGCGGTCAGCTGACCCGCCGCGGGGTCGAAGGCGGCGCCGAAGATCTCCGCGTTCTGCCGGCGCCCGGCGGCCTCCTGCCAGACCACGAGGCCGCCGGCGGCGCCCGGGACCGCGGCGGCGGCCACGTCGGCCATGGATCGGCCGCGGGACAGGGGCAGTCGCGCGGTCACGGCATTCCCGCGCACGCGGACCAGATAGAGCTGCCCGGAAGTCCGGAAGGCCCGTTCGGTGGTCGGCACCAGCACGTCGATCCCGCCGCCCACCGGCAACGGAATCGGCGGCAGCGGATGGACCAGCAGAAGTCGGCCGGTCAACTCCTCAGGGCCGCCAGGTCCGCCGGGAGCAGCCATGCGCAGGACGTGGTTTCCGCCGCCTGCAGGATGCCACCACAACAGGCGGACTCCCTCCGCGATCGCCAGGGCGGGCGCCTCCCCCTGCGCCACCGCCCGGGCGGGGAGGTCGACCTCTCCGTCGGCACGGAGGCGCGCGTACCAGATGCGCCGCCGGCCGGAGTCGAACTGACTCCAGGCCAGGTGGAGGATCCCCTCCGAAGCCAGCAGGGAGACCCTCCCCCCTTCCTCCGCCTCCCGGCCTCCGGGTCCGACGCTCTTCACGGTTCGGCCGTCCTGGTCGAGGAGCGTCACCCGCACCCGGAGGGCATCGCCCTGCCGCTCCATCCAGGCGACCCAGAGCCGGGATCCCAGGCGTTCGGCCGCGGGCCAGGCGAAGCGGGTGTCGGCGGCCGTGGCCAGGCGCGACGGAGCGCCCAGGGGGCGGCCGTCGGTCGCCACGACGGCATGCCACAACTCGCCGGTCGAACGCGGATACCCCGGCGGGCGGTGGATCCAGAAGAGGTGGACAACGCCGTCGGCCGCGACGAGCGCCGGAGGGACGGCCACCGTCGTCTCGGCGATGGCGATCGGGTCCGAGAGGGCCAGCGGTGTCGTCGCGGCGACCAGGACCGCCAGGAACCACGTCCGAGGGAGCATGCCCGGGACTCAGGTGATGCGCTCGAGGGGGGCGTAGCCCAGCGCCAGGCGCTTGATCCCGTGGGCAAACTGTACGGTCACGACGGCGCGCGCGCCCTCCCCCTCTACCTCGAGGACGCGGCCTTCCCCGAAGGCCGCGTGACGGACCTTCTCCCCGGCGACAAAGGTCGGCACCTCGCGGTCTTCCTCCGGCCATTCCACCGCGGGAGACGGCGCCTGCCGGATGCGGACCAGGAGGTCCTCCGGCACCTCGTCCAGGAACCGGGAAGGGATCCCCGGCAGCGTGGTTCCGAAGATCATCCGCTGGCGGGCGTAGGAGAGATAGAGGCGCTGCTTGGCGCGGGTCATCCCCACGTAGCAGAGGCGGCGTTCCTCTTCCAGGCCGCCCTCTTCCTCCAGCGCCCGGGCGTGCGGGAACAGCCCCTCCTCCAGTCCGGCCAGGAACACCACCGAGAACTCCAGACCCTTGGCGCTGTGCAGGGTCATCAGCGTGATCCGGTCCGCCTCCTGCTGCCAGGTGTCGAGGTCGGTCACCAGCGACAGGTGCTGGAGGAACGCCTCCAGGGTCGTCTCCCCCGTCATCTCCTCGAACTCCCGGGCCACGGTGACGAGTTCGCGCAGGTTCTCCAGGCGGCTGTAGGCCTCCTCGGTGCCCTCCTGTTCCAGCATTGCCTGGTACCCGGTCTCGACGATCGCCTGCTCCACCAGGTCGGCGGCGCGCACCCTCCCGGCCCGGTCGCGCAGCCGGTCGATCAGGGCCACGAACTCCGCAGCCGCCCGCTGCGCCGCCTTGGGGAGGGTCTCCACCCCCTCCGGATCAGCCAGCGCCGCGAGCAGCCCCATCCCCCGCGAGGCGGCGAAGGTCTTGAGGCGGTCGAGGCTGACCTCGCCGATCCCGCGGCGCGGGACGTTGATCACCCGCTCCACGCTGACGCCGTCCCCGGGGTTCAGCGCCAGCCGCAGGTAGGCCAGGAGGTCGCGCACTTCCTTCCGCTCGTAGAAGCGGACGCCGCCGACGATGGTGTAGGGAATCCCGGAGCGCAGGAACTGTTCCTCGAAGAGGCGGGACTGGGCGTTGGTCCGGTACAGCACCACCATGTCGCGGTAGCGCAGCCCGTTCCGCAGACGCTGGATCTCCTCGGCGATGGCCCGGGCCTCATCGTGGCCGTCGGCGGCCTCGTACAGGGCGACGGCGTCGCCGTCCGGGTTGGCCGTCCACAGCCGCTTGGTGTGGCGGTGCGGGTTGTGGGCGATCACCCCGCCGGCTGCGGCCAGGATCGTCCTGGTCGAGCGGTAGTTCTGCTCCAGTTTGACGATCGTGGCGTCGGGATAGTCCCGTTCGAAGTCCAGGATGTTGCGGACATCGGCGCCGCGGAACCGGTAGATCGCCTGGTCGTCGTCGCCGACGCAGACCAGGTTGCGGTGCCTGGCGGCCAGCGTCCGGACGATCAGGTACTGGGCGCGGTTCGTGTCCTGGTACTCGTCCACCAGCGCGTGCAGGAAGCGGTCCTGGTACTCCTCCCGCACCTCGGGGGCCTCCTCGAACAGCCGGAGCACCTCCAGCAGCAGGTCGTCGAAGTCGAGCGCGTTGTGGTTGCGCAGCGCCGCCTGGTACCCGCGCCAGACGCGGGCCACCACCTCCTCGTAGAACCCCGTCGCCCGCTCGGCGTAGGCCAGGTGGTCGAGGGCTTCGTTCTTGGCCCGGTCGATCACGGCCAGGACGACCTGCGGCGGGAAGCGGCGTTCGTCCAGGCCCAGGTCGGCGAGGACGCCCCGCACCACCCGACGCTGGTCGTCCTCATCGAAAATGAGGAAGTCCCGGTGGATCCCCACCCGGTCGCCGTGACGGCGCAGGATGCGACTGCAGAGGTGGTGGAACGTGCCGATCCACATCCCCCGGGTGATCGCCGCGCCGACCAGGCGGTCCACCCGCTCGCGCATTTCACCGGCCGCCTTGTTCGTAAAGGTCACGGCCAGGATCCGCGAGGGAGGGACCCCCTGCTCGCGCATCAACCAGGCCACCCGGTGGGCCAGGACGCGCGTCTTCCCGCTGCCGGCGCCGGCCAGGATCAGCAGCGGCCCGCCCGGATGCGTGACGGCCTGGCGCTGCGGCGGATTGAGATCGTCCAGAAGCGTCATCGCCTCAGTCGTCGTGCGCGGCCTCGATCGTCGTGCCGATCCTCCACGTCCTCGGGTCCCCTCCCCGCGCCTCCACGGTAGGGGCCGGGTCGTCCGGACGTCAAGGCTGAGCCCTGGAGCCTGCACTCATCCCGAGGAAAATGCCCTGGGCGGACGCCCCCGGGGCGCGACCGGCGGGTCACGGACAGGCCGGCGGCCGGAGGTTGTAGAGGCGATACAGCCGGAACGTCCGCACCGGCCGGCCGCGCGCCGTGATGACCACGGCCTGCGCCTCCTCCACCCGCGACGCCGCCCGGGCCCAGTCCACCGTCGGCGCCCAGCGCGCGTCGAGCACCGTGACGGCGTTCCTTCCGGCGACGGTCTCGGGCCGGGGCCAGATCGAGCCCGGATGGGGACACGGCAGGAGCGCCACCGGAGTGCCGCGGAGGTGGTAGCCCAGCTGGGCGGCGATCTGGTATCGGTCGGCCACGACCACCGCGCCCGGACCGAGCGAGCCGATCTCTTCGGCCGCGCGCGACGCCGCCTGGGCCCAGCCGTAGACCTCCTCCGCGCCCGGCGGCAGCGGCAAGGTGGAGAACGATGCGGCGGCCAGAACGTAGGCGATCGCGACGGCGTTGAGCGCGGCCGGCAGGGCCGCGGCGCGGGTCCACACCGCAGCGAGGACCAGGGTGAGGTGCAGGTACACCGGCGCGAGCCAGTTGCCGTGGGGCCACGCGCCCGCGTAGGCTGGGAGGAAGGGGAAGATCAGGGCCGGCAGCGCGGTCACCACGAGAAAGACGGGCACCTCGCCGCGGCGCCGCAGGGGCACGAGCAGCACCCAGATGAAGGCCGGACACAGGGCCAGGGTGAACGGGATCTGTTCCTCCAGCAGCTTCACGATCCCGGCAACGCCCGGCGAGGCACCGGTGAGGCGGCGCGTCAGGAGATAATCCGCGCCCGCCCAGGCGTGGTGCGCGTTCCAGAAGACCACGGGCGCGGAGAGGGCGGCGGCCAGCACCGCCCCACCGTAGGGAGGCCAGGACCGCAACACGCGCGGCGCCCGAAAGGCGACGTAGAGGAAAAGCCCCGCCGGCAGCCAGACCATGGTGAGTTTGCTGAGCAGTCCGAGGCCGATGCAGCCGCCCGCGGCCAGCCAGCGGCGGGACCTGCCGTGCAGCGCCTGCCAGGCGAAGCGCAGCGTCGCGGCCCAGCACAGCAACAGCGGTGCGTCGGGGGTGGCCAGCAGGCCGGCCCCGGCCAGCACGGGGACGATCTGGAACAGGGCCGCGGCCACCAGTCCGGCGCGCGGCCCCGACATCTCGCGGCCCAACAGAAACAGCGTGTAGGACGTCAAGAGACCGAGCATCAGGGGGCCGAGGCGAATGGCGAAGGCGGAGTCGCCGATCATCGTGGTCAGGGCGATGAGCCAGGCCACCATCGGGGGATGGTCGAGGTACCCCCAGGCCAGTTGCCGGGCCCACAGCCAGTAGTACGCTTCGTCGTCGATCAGCGGACCTGCGGCCGCCGCCGCGACGCGCAGCGCCACCACCGCGGTGAAGAGCCCCCCGACGAGGACGGCGGTGCGGGGGGAGTGTCCCTGGGAGTCAGGCGCGATAGTAACGGAACCCCTCGCGGAGGAAATCCTGGTCGAACACCAGGGCCTCGCTGATCCCGCGCTCCCGCATGACAAGGAAGCTGACTTCGTCCACCAGACTGACGCGCCCCCGCCTGCGCACGAAGCGGTCCAGCGCCGCCCGGTGCAGCGCCTCATCGATCCAGCGCACCTGGAACACAGCAGCGTCGTGGAGGAACCGCCTGACCGCCGTCCATCCCAGCCGTCGGCGGAGCAGGACGGCGCTCTCGACCAGCACGTAGTTGTGCGTCAGAAAATCTTCCCCGGCTTCCAGGGCTGCGGCCAGCGAGGCCACCACCCGGCGGTGATTCGAGTCGGCGGCGTTGACCCAGGCATAAATCGCCGAGGTATCAACGAAGATCACCACCGGTCCTCCGTTAGGGCCCGGTCATGCTGCTCCGACACCGGGTACGGATCCTTGACCGATGCCGCCCCGATGGACGAAAAGTCCTCCAGCCTGAAGCGACGCCGGGGGCGGCTGCGGCTCAGCTGCTGCCGGAGCAACTCTCGAACCGTGGCCGCCAGCGACTGGCGCCGCGCAAACGCCCGGCGGCGCAGGGCTTCATAGGTGGACTCATCCAGCTGCAGCTGCACACGGCGCACGGACGCTCACCGGCTCAAGCATAACAGCATTACATCATGGCGTAAATCACGGCTCCGCGGTGACCCTACTCCCACTCGATGGTGGCCGGGGGCTTGCTGGTGATGTCGTACATCACGCGGGAGACGCCCGGCACCTCGCGCGTGATGCGGCTGGCGATGCGCTCCAGCAGGTCGTCCGGCAGCCGCGCCCAGTCCGCCGTCATCCCGTCTTCGCTGGTCACGGCGCGCACGGCCACGGTGTGCCCGTAGGTGCGGGCGTCCCCCATCACCCCCACGGACTGCACCGGCAGCAGCACGGCGAAGGCCTGCCACACCTCGCGCATCAGCCCGGCGGCGCGGAGTTCCTCGATGACGATGGCGTCGGCGGCGCGCGCCATCGCCAGGCGCTCCGGCGTCACCTCCCCCAGCACGCGGATGGCCAGCCCCGGCCCGGGGAAGGGATGACGCCAGACCATCTCGTCGGGCAGACCGAGTTGCCGCGCCACCTCCCGGACCTCATCCTTGAAGAGCTCGCGGAAGGGCTCGATGAGCCGGAACTGCAGCCGCTCGGGGAGGCCCCCTACGTTATGGTGGGTCTTGATCCGCGCCGCGGTGCGGGTGCCGCTCTCGATGACGTCGGGGTACAGCGTCCCCTGCACCAGGAACTCCACCTGCCCCAGCGCCCTGGCGTGTTCCTCGAAGACGGCGATGAACTCCTCGCCGATGCGCCGGCGCTTCGTCTCGGGGTCGGTCACGCCGGCCAGACGGCGCAGGAACCGCTCCCCGGCATCGACGTGCACCAGGGGGATCTGGAAGTGGTCGCGGAAGGTGCGCACCACCTGCTCCGGTTCGCCGGAGCGCAGCAGGCCGTGGTCCACGAAGATCGCGGTGAGTTGGTCGCCGATGGCGCGGTGCACCAATGCCGCCGCGGCGGCGGAGTCCACGCCGCCGGAGAGGGCGCAGATGGCACGGCCCGTCCCGACGGTCTCCCGGATGGCGGCCGTCTGGGATCCGATGAAGGAGGCCATCGTCCAGGTCGGACGCGCGCCGCAGATGGCGAACAGGAAGTTCTGCAGGACCTGCGCGCCCCACGGCGTGTGGGTGACCTCCGGATGGAACTGCACCCCGTACAGGGCCCGCCCGCGGTGGGCCATCGAGGCCACGGGGTTGTGGTCGGTGCGGGCCAGAGCCACAAACCCCGGCGGCATCTCCGCCACCGAGTCCCCGTGGCTCATCCAGCAGAGCAGCCGCTGCTCCAGTCCCCGGAACAGATCCTCGCGGTCTTCCACGAACAGGCGCGTCCGGCCGTACTCGCGCTGGCCGAGGGGGGCGGTCCGGCCGCCCAGTTCGTGCGCCATCAGCTGCATCCCGTAACAGATGCCCAGCACGGGAACGCGTCCGTCGAAGAGCGCGGGGTCGCAGCGGGGCGCGCCCGGCGCGTAGACGCTGGCCGGTCCTCCGGAGAGGATGATGCCTTTCGGCCGCAGCGCCATCACCCGCTCGACCGGCGTGTCGAAGGGCAGGATCAGGCTGTGCACCCGGCTCTCACGGACCCGCCGGGCGATGAGCTGGGCGTACTGCGCACCGAAGTCCAGGACGACGACCGTGTCCGGCCGGAGGGGTCGGGGGACGGCGTCGGCGGGAGCGGGGCCGACGGCCTCGGCCTGATCGGGGTCGGGAGGCCGGAAGGGCGCCACCGTCGCCGGGCGCTCGGTCATCTCATCTCCCCTGCCCCACCCGCTGCGAGAACTGCAGGTGCTTCCCCTCACTGCCCAGGGTGGGCGCGATGACGATCTCCACCCTGTGCATCTCAGCGATGGTGCGGGCCCCGCAGATCCCCATTGCCGTGCGCAGGGCTTCGGCCAGGTTCTGGGACCCGTCGTCGGTGGTGGCCGGGCCCAGCAGAATCTGCTCCAGCGTCGCCACCGCCCCGACCTTGATCCGCGTCCCGCGGGGCAGCGCGTGGTGCGGGGTGGCCATGCCCCAGTGGAATCCACGCCCGGGCGCCTCTTCCGCCCGGGCCAGCGCTGATCCGAGCATCACCGCGTCGGCGCCGCAGGCCACGGCTTTGGCCACGTCTCCGCCGACGGCGATCCCTCCGTCGGCGACCACGGGGACGTAGCGCCCTGTGCGCCGCTGGTATTCGTCCCGCGCCGCGGCCACATCGGCGATCGCCGTGGCCTGGGGCACGCCCACGCCCAGCACCCGCCGGCTGGTACAGGCCGCGCCGGGCCCGACGCCGACGAACAGGCCGGCCGCCCCGGCCTCCAGCAGCGCCATCGCCGCATCGTACCCGACGCAGTTGCCGACCATCACTGGCACCTCGGTCTGGGCAATCAGGGCCTGGATGCCGACGGACCGGCCCTGCGCGCTGTGGTGTCGGGCGGTGACGACCGTGGACTGCAGGACGATGATGTGCGCGCCGGCCCGCTCCGCCACCGGGACGAGACGGGGCGCGGCGGCCGGCGTCACGGAGACCGCGGCGATGCCGCCGCCGTCCAGGATCGTCTTGATCCGCCCCGCGACGAGGTCTTCGCGGACCGGCGGCTGGTACAGCCGCTGCATGAGGCGCACCACGTCCTCGGCGGGCGCGGCCGCGATCTGCGCCAGCGGCTCCTCGGGGTCGTCGTAGCGGGTCTGCAGGCCTTCCAGGTTGAGGACGCCCAGGCCGCCCAGGCGGGAGAGCGTGACGGCGACCGCAGGATCAACCACGCTGTCCATCGCCGCGGCCAGGAAGGGCAGCGCGAACCGATACGGTCCCACCGCCCAGGAGAGGTCGACGTCCAGGGGATCGACGGTGGCGGACGCCGGCACGAGGGCGATCTCGTCGAACCCGTAGGCGCGTCGGGCCGTCCTGGTGCGGCTGAGAAACTCCGTCATGGCACGTGGCTGGCGGCGGGCGCGGGGGTGAGGGTGCCGTAGATCTCGGGTTTCAGCACACAGATGAATCGCAGGTTGCGGTAGCGGCCGGCAAAGTCCAGCCCGTAGCCGACAACAAACTTGTCCGGAATCTCGAAGCCGCGGTAGTCGATGGGCACATAACGCAGCCGTCGCGGCACCTTGTCCAGCAGCGCGCACACGCGCAGACTGGCCGGATAGCGGGTCTTCAGCGTTTCCAGGAGGTAGTCCATGGTCAGCCCGGTGTCGATGATGTCGTCCACGACGATGACGTGGCGGCCCTCGATGGACTGGTCCAGGTCCTTCAGGATGCGGACGATGCCGGAACTGGTCGTCCCGTCCGCATAGGAGCTGGTGGCCATGAAGTCCAGCTGGCAGGGGATGGTGATCTCCCGCAGGAGATCGGAGATAAACAGCACCGCTCCCGTCAGGATCCCGACGAGGAGCGGTTCTTTGCCTTCGTAGTCCCTGCTGATCGCTCGGCCGAGCTCCCGGATGCGGCTCCGCAGGGCCTCCTCCGGGATGAGGATTTCATCGATGTCGTCGAGTAGCCCCACCACCGCCTCCCGGATGCGCGGCCGCGAAGGTTTGGCTCATTATAGGCAGGGCCAAAACAAGGTGTCAACCGAACGGATTGTGGACAACTGGACGGGATGTTCGGAAAACGCGCTCTAGCAGGCGAACCTCGACGCAGAGGGTACGGAGCCGGCGAGGGCTGCCTCGATCTCGGCGATGACGGCTGCCGCGGCGGCGAGCGGGTCGCGGGCGCGGACAATGGGGCGGCCGACAACCAGGAAGTCGGCACCGGCCCTCACCGCCTCTGCCGGGGTCGCCGTCCTGCGCTGGTCGTCGGTGACGGCGCCTGCTGCGGAGGGAGGAAGACGGATTCCCGGTGTGACGACGACGAACCCGCGGCCGCACCGGTCTTTGATCGCCGCGCACTCCCGGGGCGAGCAGACGACCCCGTCCAGTCCGCACGACCGCGCCACCTCGGCGGCGGATACCGCCCGGTGGACGAGATCGCCGGTATCGGGATCGCTGGTGAGCAGGGTCACGCCGATCAGCACGGGTCTGGTCCATCCCGGCGCCCGGGATCCGGCCGGCGCCGCCGCGGCGCAGGCCGCCACCGCAGCGCGCAACATGGCCTCTCCACCCGCGGTGTGGACGTTCACCATGGCCACCCCAAGCCCCGCGGCGACGGCCACGGCGCCCGCCACGGTGGTGGGGATGTCGTGGAACTTCAGATCCAGGAACACCCGCCCGCCTGCGTCGTGGACCAGCGCCACCGCCGCCGGCCCCGCCGCCGTGAACAACTGGGAACCGATCTTGAACCACGAGACAGCCGGCCGCAGCCGCCCGACGAGGACCGCCGCCGCGGCCAGGTCGGGCACGTCCAGAGCCACGATCAGTCGGTCCGCGGCGGAGAGCCCGGACAGGCCGGAGGATGGCGGCTGCCGACTCATTCCGCGCCCCCGCCGCGCTCGCCCAGGGAGCCGATGATCTCCTCCAGCGACCGCGCCCGGGAAGCCTCCAGGTAGGCCGCCAGGCCGGAGCGGATCTCCTCGGCGACGCGGGGATTATCGATGACCGCCGTTCCCACGGCCACCGCCCGCGCCCCGGCGATGAGGAACTCCAGGGCATGCTCGGCGGTCGCAATCCCGCCGGCGCCGATCACCGGCAGACGCGACGCCGAGGCCACGCGCCAGGTCAGGTAGACGGCGACGGGGCGGATGGCCGGCCCGGACAGACCTCCCGCGATCGTGCCGAGTCGGGACCGCCGCGTCCGGACATCGACGGCCGTGCCGATCAAAGTGTTGGCCACGGTGAGGGCGTGCGCCCCGGCGTCTTCGGCGGCCCGGGCGATCACCGCGATGTCGGTGACGTTCGGCGTCAGCTTCACCCAGATCGGGAGGGTCGCCGCTTCGCGCACCGCGGAGACCAGCTCGGCGGTCAGGCGCGGATCGACCCCGAAGGTCAGGCCGGCTTCGACGTTCGGACAGGAGACGTTGAGTTCGACGGCGGCGACCCCCGGCTCGGCGCTCAGCAGCCGCGCCAGGGTGACGAACTCCGTCACGCTGTGTCCTGCGACACTGACGATGACGGGGATGCCCAGCGTGCGCAGGAACGGCATCTCGCGCAGGAGGAATCCGGCGATCCCGGGGTTGGGCAGTCCCAGCGAATTCAGGTAGCCGCCCTCGACCTTCACCAGGTGCGGGAGCGGGTTGCCCCCGCGCGGGTCGAGGGTGACGGACTTGGTGATGAACCCGGCGAAGGCGCGCAGGTCCGTGGTGGCCCGGGCCTCGCGGCCAAAGCCCAACGGGCCGGGGGCGGCCAGCACCGGATGGGCGAAGCGGATGCCGGCGATCTCGACCGCGAGCTGCGGTGCCGCCGTGGGGCGGTCGGGAGCCAGGGCAGGCTCGGGCATCTACGCCGTCACCTCCGCCCCGACCAGGTCGTGGGTCACCCTGCCCCCGACCATCGTCAGGACGGCGCGCCCTCTCAGGGTCCAGCCCTCGAAGGGGGTGTTGCGACTCCGGGAGGCAAAGGCCTCGGCGCGGACGGTCCAGGCGAGGTGCGGGTCGATGATCACGAGGTCGGCGGGGTCGCCGGGCCGCAGGCTGCCGCCGGGCAGGCCGAGGAGCTGCGCCGGGCGGGTGCTCATCCTCCGGACGGCCTCGGGCAAGGTCAGGATGCCGGGGCCGACCAGGTGGGTGAGGACCACCCCCAGCGCGGTTTCCAGCCCGATCACCCCGAAGGGGGCGCGGTCGAACTCCACGCGCTTCTCTTCCACGGCGTGGGGGGCGTGGTCGGTGGCGATCACGTCGATCGTCCCGTCCGCCAGCGCCTGGCGCAGCGCCGCCAGGTCCGCGGCCGTGCGCAGCGGAGGGTTCATCTTGCGATTGGTATCGAACTCCCCCACGTCGGCGTCGGTCAGCGTGAGGTGATGGGGAGTGACCTCGGCGGACACCGGCACGCCGCGCTGTTTCGCCTCGCGGATCAGCCGCACGCTGGCTGCGGCACTGACATGCGCGATGTGCAATCGCGCGCCGGTGGCCTCCGCCAGGAGGAGATCCCGGGCCACGATCACCGCCTCGCTCTCGGAGGGGATGCCGACCAGCCCCAGCCGGGCGGCCTGGCCCCCGTCGTGCACCACGCCGCTCCCGGAGAGCGAAGCGTCCTCGCAGTGCTCGATGATGGGCAGCCCGACCATCCGGGCGTAGCCCATGGCGCGCCGCAGCAGCCCGGCGTCCGGCACCGCCGCCCCGTCGTCGGACAGCGCCACCGCGCCGGCGGCGGCCAGGGCGGCGATCGGACTCAACTCCCGTCCCTGCAATCCTTTGGTGATCGCCGCCACGGGATAGACCCGGCAGGCGGCCACCTCGCGGGCGCGACTGCGCAGGTATTCCACCACGACGGGATGGTCCACCGGCGGGACGGTGTTGGCCATGCAGGCCACGGCCGTATACCCGCCCTGCGCGGCGGCGCGCGACCCCGTGCCCAGGTCTTCCTTGTGCGTCTGCCCGGGATCGCGCAGATGGACGTGCATGTCGATCAGGCCCGGGGCCACCACCAGCCCTCCGGCGTCCAGGACGTCGCACCCGGCGGCCGGCAGATCCGGCGCGACGGCCTCGATCCGGCCTCCCCGGATCAGGACATCGGCCACCGCATCGAACTCCCTGGAAGGATCGACCACGCGGCCGCCGCGGATCAGCACGTCGGACACCTCAGTGCACCTCGACGGCCTCGGGCCGCGCCCGGCCGCGGCTGATCTCCCCCGCCGCCGTCGCCGCAGCCGGGAGCTCCGCGCCCGCCCCGCGGCCCAGCGCCCACTGGATCGCGGCCATGCGCACGCAGACACCGTTTGCCACCTGGCGACGGATCACCGAGCGCGGACCCTCGGCTACTGCGGCGCCGAGTTCCACGCCCAGGTTGACCGGACCGGGATGCATCACGACGCAGTCGGGCCGGGCGAGGGCCAGCCTCTCCTCCGTCAGGCCGAAGGTGCGGGCGTACTCGGCCAGCGTGGGCAGGGCCCCCCCGGCCTGGCGTTCCAGCTGCACCCGCAGCGCCATCACGACGTCCGCACCGGCCAGGGCGTCGGCCAGGGACGCCGTCACCGCGACGCCGGGAACCGGTGGAGCCGCCGGCAGCAGGGTCGCCGGGCCGGCCAGGACCACCGACGCCCCCAGTTTGGCGAAGCCCCACGCCGCCGAACGCGCCACCCGCGAGTGAAGGATGTCCCCGACAATGGCCACCTTCAGGCCGGCGATGCGCCCTTTCACCTGGCGGACGGTGAGGAGATCCACCAGCCCCTGGGTCGGATGCTCGTGCATCCCGTCGCCGGCGTTGATGACGGCGCACCCGACATGGCGCGCCACGAGATGCGGCGCGCCGCTGCTGGGATGACGGATGACCAGGGCGTCGGCCCCCAGGGCCTCGAAGGTCCGCACCGTATCGAGGAAGGATTCCCCTTTGCGGACGCTGCTGTGCTCCACGGCGCAGGGGAGGACCTCAGCCCCCAGCCGCCGCGCGGCCAGGATGAACGACATCTCGGTCCGCGTGCTGGGCTCGTAGAACAACATGGCCACCGTGGCGCCCGCCGGCGAGGGGGGCGCCTCGCCGTCCCGGAGGCGCTGCGCGGCATCCAGCAGGGTGACAATGGTTCCGGGATCGAGGTCGCGCAGGGCCAGCAGATGACGCATCAGGGCGTCCCCCGGGAGGCGAGAGGTGATAAAAGAGAAAGGGGCGGAAGGATCACTCCTCCGCCCCGGGGATCATGTTCAGGTGATCGACAGGTCATCGGAGCCCTTTCCGGCCTCGCAGTGCCGGCTTAAAGAGTTCGCCCGTACTTTAGCACGCCCCGCAGGGCCCGTCAACCGCGCCCCGGGGCCTCTCCCTCCCCGCTCCGCGTCCTGCCTACAGCCGGGCGATCGCCGCCGCGGCCCCGCGTAGCGCCTCGCTTGCCGCCAGCAGCAGCGAGCCGTAGTCCGCGCCGCCGACCACGCCCTGGAACCGACCCTCGAAGACCCGTTGCCGGCTGGCGGCCTCCAGCACCCGGACCTGGACGTCGGCCACCGCCAGCCCGTCTCCGTCGCGGACGGCGGGCGTGGCGGGATCGTCCGGGACGCTGAAACTCACCACGCGCAGCTGCGTCCAGCGGCCGGTGACCACCCAGTCGGCGCCGACGGCCCGGGCGACCTCGGCGGCGACGGCCGGCGAGACCAGGTCGGAGGGCGCGTAGCCTCGGGCCCGCAGCGCGGCGCGCACGGCATCTGCGGCCACGACCCGCAGGTGCGCCCCCTGCTGCGCCAGGAGGTGCGCCAGCAGCGCGGTCAGCTGTGCCGGGGGAATCCGGCCGCTGTCGGCGCTGATGGTGTCGAAGTCCGCCACGGCGACGACGCGCGCGGTCTGCGCCCGGACAGGCAGCGTCACCGCCAGGACGACCGCCGCGGCCAGCAGGATCCACCGCACGGCTACGTCCCTCGCTTCCTCAGAATCCGCCAGAGGCCGTTCTCATACTTGACCAGGTCGCCGACCTCCACCTGGTCGTAGAAGTCGTCGGGGACGTTGTACTCGATATTGTTGATCACGATGACGTAGGACTGGCGGCGGCTGTGGTAGTACTTCGCCTCGACCCACCCGGTGATCGTCCGCTCGGTGCCCCCGCAGGAGGGGAGGATCTGGGCCGCCGCCACCGCCAGGAGCACCACCAGCAGCACACCCTTCGCCACGTGTCACCCCGTCGAAGTCGTAGAAAAGCAGAGTCCCCGGTCATCATACCCGGGGACTCTGCAACAGGCAAGGAGACCGGTCTTACCAGGAGGTGGTGACCTCCAGGCGATACCGGTGCGTGGCCACCGTGCCGGGCGGGGTCTCGCGCCGCTGGTAGCGGAAGCGCCCCGTGACGCCCGACGTGATCTGGCTGAAGAAGCCGAGCTCGAGTTCGGTCTGGCCGACGCCGGTGGAGATGACCGAGCCGGACTCGTAGTTGACATACGGTCGGAACTGCGGGCTGAAGGTCAGACTCAGCTGCACGTTCCAGGCCTGGTAGTTGGTCGTGCTGCCGATGCCGAACAGGTCGTTGCCGCCGCGGTAGATGGGCAGGTAGCCGTTGCCGTAGTTCTTGTACTGGATGCGCAGCGTGGGGCTGAACTGCGTCATCCCGGTCAACTGGCCGAGGTTCCAGACCGTGTTGACCTGGTAAGCGGCCACGGCGCTGCCGCCCGACGGCGTCCACGACGCGTACTCCGCGGTGAGCGTGACGCCAGGGATGATCGTCCCGCTGACGTCCACCGACCAGCCGCTGTTGACCGCGTTCGGGGTCAACGGAGCGGTGGCGAGGCCGTTGGTCCGCTCGGACAGGTAGTTCAGGCCGAAGGTCCAGCCGGGCATGAGCGCCATCGACCCGCGGACGGTGTAGATGTTCTGGAGGACGTTGATGGCCGCAGGGTTGTAGACGTAGGCGAACCCCGCCACCTCAAAACTGACCGGGCCGAAGCTGCCGGTGACCTTGAGGCCGTCGATGCCGACGGAGTCGCCGCCGTAAACGGCCACCGAGCCCTCGCGGAACAGCAGGCCGATCGGGCCCAGCGTGTAGGTCTGCTTGCCCAGGCGCCAGTTGAGGCCGTAGGCGGCCACGTCGATGTAGGCGCGGTCGAAGGTCACGCCGACGATGGGATAGCCCCCGCCGTCAACGTTGTTGAGGGCCACGCCGGTCGTCGTCGAGCAGCCACTCCCGGTGGGCGTGACGCTGCTGCTGGTGCCGGCGCCGAAGGCGAAGATACCGCCATCGCAGGTATCGAGCAGCATGTTGACCGTCGCCGAGGCGGTAGAGCTGATCCGCCCGGTGAAGGTCAGGTTGAACAGGCCGAAGGTGTAGTTCTGCCCGTTCAGGATGTTGGACTGGTGCCGGAAGAAGGCGAACCCGGCCACCTTGGTGTTGTCCAGCCGGTCCCGCAGGGCCGCCAGGTCCTCCTCCACCGCCGTGACGCGCACGCCGAGCGCGGCCAGTTCTGCGCGGAACTCGTTGATCAGCCGCTGCAGCGTGGTGATGTCCGCCCGGGTGACCTCGATCTTGGGCGGCGGCGGCGGCGGCGGAATCTTGATCGCCTCGATGCGGGCCAGGATTCTGGCCACGACCATGGCGATCTCGTAACGGGTCATCGCCCGATCGCCCTTGAAGGTTCCGTCGGGGTAGCCCTCGACGATACCCTTCGCAGCCAGTTCCGCGATCGCGTCGAAGGCCCAGTGATCGGTGGGCACGTCGGCGAAGGGCTGGCTGAAGGCGGGGGAGACGACCGCGAGCACGAGCGTTGCTGCGATGGCTACTGCCAGCTTCCTCATCTGTGCTCGTTACCCCCTTGAGTGGGTGATCCGAGCATCGGGTCGGGCTGCAGGGCAAGTGGTCGTGTTTCCTCTCCGCGGCAGCCGACCTTCTGCCCGTTGTCCTCCGCCCCTCCGTCCCGTACAACGTCCGGGCGGCAACCGGCGGGCTTTATGTTCTTCCCCACCTCCCCTCTTCCGCCGTGTACTGCCGTTCCCGACCGCGCAGGTCGGAAGTGACGGGTGACGCCTTGACTGCCGAAAAGCAGACTCGCTGTCTGATCGATCGACGCTGAAGACGCGGACCGGACGGGCCAAGCAATGATATCACGAGAGCCGAAATAATGCGATGAGAGCCGAAAATGCACTGTTAACAAACTTGGCCCGCAGCCGGCCCCCTCGGCCCGCTTAGGTGATATACGGCGCCTGGAAGTCACCTCCTCCTTCACCCCGGTCCGTACCGGGCCAGGAACCGACGCCCCAACGCCACGGCGGCATAGTCGTCATAGGGTTCCGGAGGCACCTGGAGGGAAAGCGGCAGCAGCCGGCGCCAGCCCGTTGGGGGGTGATCGGCAAAGTAGAGGCGCCGCGCCTCGAGCGTGGTCCCCGCCTCATCGACCCCGCGCAGGATCAGCCGGGGAAAGGTCCGGGCCACGGCGTCCCGGATCCGGGCGGCGCCCGTCCGGTTACCCACGACCACCGTGCGGATGCGGTGACGGCCGATCCATTCGCCGATGACCGCGGTCACCTCCTCCGGGCCGACGACGCGCCGCTCGAGCACCCGGCGGGAGGTGAGCACCGCGAGGCCGCATTTCTCCCTGCCCGGGTCGATGGCCAGGATGGCAGCCTCCTCGTTCACGGCGCTGCGACGTTCATGGCACAACGAAGCGAACGGGAACGATCGCCCAGGCGTCGATCGGCCGGCCGTCGCGGGTGGCAGGCCGGAAGCGCCAGCCCAGCGACGCGGAGAGCGCCGCCTGATCGAGGACGGGATGCCCCGACGAAGAGACGACCTCGCTGCGGCCGACACTGCCGTCGGCCAGCACCAGAAGCCTGACAACCACCGTTCCCTCCGCCGCCAGGGTGCGGATCTCCGGTGAAATCGCAGTCCGGTCCAGCACCACGGCGTATCCCTCCCCGGGATAGGAGGTCATCGGGGTCAGCAGGACGGGAGGAGTGAACCGAGGTGGCGGACGCCGTTCCACCACTTCCTGGACGGTGGTGACCTGCAGAAACGGAGGCGGCACTGTCTCGCCGGTGCGATCGTCGGCCACTTCCGAGCCGGCGGCGCGTCCGGAGCCCATGCCCGGGCCGTCCGCTTTCGGCTCTGCGGCTTCTGCCCCCACATCCGCTGCGCCGGCGCCGCTGCCGGGTGTGTCCGTCCTCCGCAAGGAGGGTGGTACGGTGGTAGTCGGCTCGGGGGGAGGAGGTGGCGGCGCAGTGGCGCGGGGAGGGGGCCTACGCAGGCGCAGTGTGGAGGGGGCAGAAGGCCGCGGAGGATGCGCCACCGCCGGAGCGGGGCGCCGGCGCACACCCGCCCGGCCGGATCCGTCCGGAGCCGCCGTCGGGCGGACCATCTCGGCGTCGCCGGCTTCCTCCCAGGCGGTGGGGCCGGGAGGGCTGACCGCAGTCGGACCCGATATCGGTCTCCCGCGCCCCTCTCGCTGAATCGCGAGCATGTAACGCATCCCCGCAGCCGCGAGGAAGACCATCCCGACGAGGAGGAGGAGCCGCCCGGATCCGCGCACGGTCAGAACCTCCTGGACGCCGCGACAAACACTGTGCGGCCGGGCACGGGATACCCTTTTACAACCTCATAAGAGGCGTCCGGCAGGTTGTCGACGCCGAAGGTCACGGTCCATCCCGCCGACGTCTCCGTGCGGTAGCGCAACCCGAGGTCGAGGTAGCCGGGGAGTTCGATGCGTACCGCGGGAAACACCGAAAAGTCCAGATCGGGTCGCGGACCGACGTACTGCGCCATCAGCGTGAGGGCCGAGGTGTCGCCGAGGCGCCGTGTCAGGACCGCCCCCGCGGTCAGGGACGGCACACGAATGAGGGGCTCTCCCGTGGTACGGTCCACGCCCTGGAGCGCGGTGAGGTGCATTCTCGCCGTCCAGGCATCCCCCAACCGTCCGCGCACCTCCGCCGAGAGCCCGCTGATCCGGGCCGCCCCGATGTTCACCGGCGGACAACCGCCGGCGATCAAGTCGGCGGCCTCGGACTGGAAGGCGGTCACGGTGGTCACGCGGACGGCACTCGACCGCTCCACCGAGACCTCCGCCGTCCATGCGGTCTCGGGCCGCAGCGCCGGATTGCTGCAACCCGGGAAGTACAGGTGGAGGAACGTGGGCCCGCGGAAGGTGCGGCCGACGCCGGCCCGAATCCGTGTGGTCTCATCGATCGCCACCACGATCCCCGCCCTGGGGTTCAGGGTCAGGCCGTAGGCAGAGTGGGCGTCCAGCCGCAGCGCCGTCGAGGCCAGCGCGCGCCGGGAGAGAACGGCATCGTACTGCAGATATCCCGCGCCCAGCGTGGCCTGCTGCGCGATGGGCGAGCCGAAGACGGCCGCCTCCAGCGCCTGCCGCTGACCCTCCAGGCCGCCGACCACCACGCGGCCGGGTCCGATCTCCCACTGCCGCTGCACCTCGGCGCCGACGACGGTCGAGTTGTAGGTGCTCGAGCCGAAAGGCGAGGTGAAGCGCAAGAACTCCGTCAGGGCGTAGGCCCGGCCGCGCGCCGGAGAGGCCGCGCCCCCCCACTGGGCCTGCACCAGCGTCCGCGAGAAGGCCTGACGGTCCTGCGGGGTAGGAAACGCCACGTCTCCCGGGGTACCCAGGTCCGACTGGCTGTGGTGGAGGTTGATGCGGGCCCCGCCCACAGCGGCCCTGGCGGCCACGGTCAGGGCCGTGACGTCGCTGTTGGGCCGCGCGCCGGCGGAGGCGGCCGACTCGATCGTCAGGCCGGCGCCGCGGCCTCCGGTCCTGACCACGAACTGCCGCTCGCCATACCCTCCGGCCCTCATCTGGACCGACGGCGCCTCTCCTGCGGACATCACAATGTTGATCACCCCGCCGACGGCGCCGCTGCCCGCGATGGCTCCGAAGGCCCCGCGCAGAATCTCGATGCGCTCCACCCCCGCGGCGGAGACCGTGCTCAGGTCGGCCTGCCCCAGCGCGATGCTGTTGACCGGCACGCCGTCCACCAGCACGAGCACCTGCCCCGGTCCAAATCCGCGGAGGCTGGCTTCGGCCAGGCTCCCGTACCCGCCGTAAGCGCGGACTACCGCCTCCGGCACGAGCCGCAGGGCGTCGGCGACGGTACGCGCGCCGATCCGTTCCAGTTCGGCGCGGGTGATGACCGTGACCGAGGCCGGCGTCGCGCCGCCGGGCTGCGGCCGACGACCGGGAACGACCACCTCGGGCAACTCGAAGACCGGCGGCTCGGAGGGCTCCTGCGGCGAGGGTCCCGGGGGCGGGGGCGGCGGGAGGGGTTGAGCAACGGCGGGAGCGACCAGGCAACTCAACAGAACGAGAACCGTCCAGAAACGCAAACCGCCCACCTCCTCTGCCTCGAAGGCGTGTGGCGAATGGTGCAGGCAGGTCTTCTGGCTTCCGGGTCATCGGAGCATCCCCGGCCTTCCCGGATTGGCATCCAGTGGCGTTGTCGGGGAGCCTCGCCGGTTACAGCGGCGGGACCGCGCCGGAATCACACCGGCTTCCCTTCTCGGCTCCGCAGAGCGGAGCCACCCTGCACCGTCACGCTGAGTTCTCGGCGGGAGACGGGGTTCCTGCCTCGCCGGGTCAGAGGTGTCGGGTCGAAGTTCGTCGGTTTGAAGGTCGCCGGCCGCCGGAGCGGATCAGCGCACGACGACGAAGGCCACGGCCAGGGGGCCGGTGGTGTAGATGTCCTGGGCCGCCACCACGCGCACCGTGACCGGCCGACGCAAGGCCACGATGCGCGCCACGGCGTCCCGGTGGTCGTCCACATCGATCACGGCGTTGGGAGGCGACGTCACGATCGTCCCCGGCGGAGCCAGCACCTGGCCCCGCGCCCGATGGGCCGATTCGTCCGCCAGGCGAAGGAGGTCCTGGCCCACCCCTTCGGCGCTCTTGCGGCCGTCCACCACGGCCTGGATCAGCACCGCACCGGAGCGATACACCCGGCGGTTATCGAAGAGCTGGACGAAGACCGGCAGCGGTTCGCCCCGCAGCGTGTTCTGGCTGGCGACGAGCCGGACCACGGTGCCGGCGTCGCGCTGGTCCACCAGCGAGGCGATCGTCTCCCATGTGACGTTGGGTGGGGTCAGGAGCAGGGTCCGGCCCGAGGCATCGACACCAATGCCGTTCCGGCGGGCCAGCTCGCCGGCGCGCTCGACGAGGGCCTCCAGCCGCTGCCGGACGCTGCTGGTGGGCAGCGACCCGTCGATGACCTCTCGCACGACCTCCTGGTTCGTCAGGTAGGCGATATCGCCCAGGGCCAGCTGCTTGAGGCGCTCTTCCTGCCTTTGGATCTCTCCCTCCAGGCGCCGGGTCTCCTGGAGGACCTCGTTCAGCCGGAACAGCGCGACACGCGCCTCCTGGGAAAAAGTCAACACCACCAGCAGGGTCGTCACCGTGATGAGCATCCCGGTGAGGACGGTGACGATCTGCGCCGTGTAGCGGGGCCGCAGTCCGAAGACGGAGAGGCGGCGCCGGCCGATGTTGCGGCCGACGGCGTTGCCGACCAGCGCGATCGCGCCGCTCAGCAGGATGAGCACGGGGATCAACAGCGCGCCGAGTTCCACCGGGATCTCCTCGTCCTCAACGCCAGGAGGAGGCGCAGGTAGTCCAGGATCTCGCCGGCCGAGAGTTTACTCGAGCCCCGAAGGCGGTCCGCGAACCGGTACGGGACCTCCACCACACGCGCCTCCGGATGGGTCGCCAGCACTTCGACCAGCAGTTTGTAGCCCCGCGCCAGGTACCGCCCCTCGACGAGCAGCGCCCGCCGCGCAGCGAAGAATCCCGACAGCGGATCCCGCACCGGCAGGCCCAGCACGGCCCGGGCCAGGGCGGTGGCAACCCGGCTCACCACCCGCCGGAGCAGGGGCCAGGCCTCGATCCCACCGCCGGGGATGTAGCGCGAGGCCACGACGATATCGGCCCCGCCGCGAATCTGCGCCGCCAGGTCCACCAGCATCTCGGGCGGATGGGAGAGATCCGCATCCATCACGCTCACCACGTCGCCCCGGGCGGCCCGGGCGCCGTCCAGGACCGCAGAGGCCAGCCCCGCCTTGCTCTCGCGGTGCACGACGACCATCGGCAGCACCCCGGAGCGGGCGTACTGCTCGGCCATGGCTCCGGTCCCGTCGGGGGAGGCGTCGTCGACCACCACGAGTTCCAGCGGGAGGCCGCGCGCCACCCCCTGCAACCGGCGGATCAGTTCCGGCAGGGACTCCCGCTCATTATAGGTCGGCACGATGACGGAGAGGGTCATCGCGGGACGGGGAGGCTCCGGCAGGCCCGGCTGCGGCGAAACTCGAGCGCCTGGAGTTCGTCGGTGGCGATCACCGTCAGGACCGCGCCCGTGCGAACCAGCATCGGCCGCACCTCCCGCAGGTCGGCCGGCCGACCGACAACGATCACGCGGCTGCTCCGGCAGGCCAGGCGCACCACGTCGGAGACCTCGTCCAGCCAGTGCACCGGGTGGTCGGTGTAGAAGAGCAACGTCTGGTGGTCGCTGATCCTGAAGCCGACCAGCGGGACGCCCGGGGTCAGGCCGGCCCGCACGGCGGCGGCCACGGGTTTGATCGGCCGGCGCGCCTCGACCAGCGGCAGCGTCTGCCAGACGAGGAACGCCGCCAGCACCCACGTCGAGCCGGCCAGGACAACGAAGCTGAGGCGGGGTCGGCCGGCGGCGTAGGCCACAACGCCCAGCAGCACCCAGCCGGAGAGGACCGCCCCAACCGTCACCAGGTGTTGCTGGAGGACCGCCAGATAGCCGGGATACTTCATCCGGGAGAAGAGGACGAGTTCGGCCGCGAACAATCCCAGGGCCAGAACCGTCCCGCCCAGGCTCCACCCCACCAGCCGTCGGGCCGGCTGCGCTCCCGCCATCGCCGCATCCCAGAGGGCCCCGATCCCCAGGGCCAGCGCCGGGTACACCGGCAACACGTAGTTCGGCAACTTCGTCCCGGCCGCCGTATAGAAGGTCAGGGTGACGCCGATCCACACCAGGATCAGCAGGCTGCCCTCGATCCGCCGCCTGAGGTGATAGAGGACGGCGGCGACGGCACAGGCGGTCCACGGAAACGTCCCCAGCACCAGCACCGGCGCATAGTACCACCACGGTCCGGACTGCCCTTCGACCACGCCCAGGAAGCGATTCACCGTGTAGTAGCCGATGGCAGTCCGGAGGAAGGGGAGACCGTGGCGCACCGTTTCGATGACGTACCAGGGCAGGGCCAGCAGGGCGTACACCGCGGCGGCGACGACGAGTGTCCGCCGCGGGATCGGCAACCGCTCCCGCCGCAGGATCAGGAACGCCGCGGCAACGAGGGCGGGCAGGAGGAGCGCGATCGGCCCTTTGGTCAGCGTGCCGAGTCCGGCCCACAGCCCGGCGGAGACGAGGGAATGGCTCTCGCCGTCCCGCGCCCGCAGGAAGGCGTAAAAGGTGAGGAGCATGAAGGCCACGAGCACGCCGTCGAACACCGCCAGGCGGGACTGGGCAAAGTACTGGAACATCGAGACGAGGACGACGACGGCGAGCAGGGCGGCCCGTGGACCGAAGAGCCGGGCGCCGATCAGGAAGGTGGCATAGGCGCCCACCAAACCGAAGACCGCCGACCACAGGCGGGCGGTGAACTCGGAAAACCCGAAGACGCGGCCGGTGGCGGCCACCAGCCAGAAGTAGAAGGGAGGGTGCACAAACCAGGGGGTGCCGTTCACGTGCAGGGTGATGGGGTCGCCGGTCCGGAGCATCTCCCGGGCGACCTGGGTGTACTTGGCCTCGTCCTGGTCGAAGAGCGTCCCGCGCCCCAATCCGACCAGGAACAGGAGGGCCGCCGCGACCAGCACGCCGAGCAGGGCGCGACTCATCGATCGGCCCGTCGCAGCAGGGCCACGGCGCCCGCCCCGAGCACCACATCGGGGAGCCAGGCGGCGACAACCGGATGGAGTCGTCCGCTCTGTCCCAGGGTCACCGTGATGGACATCAGAATGTAGTACCCGACGAGAACGAGGATCGTCAGCCCCAGCCCCACCGACGGCCCGGAGCGGTGGGGACGCAGGCCGAGCGGGACGGCGAGCAGGGCAAACAGCGCGGCGGAAGCCGGCACGGCGAACTTCGTCTGCACCTCCACGATGTAGCGGGCGGCGCTCTCTCCGCTGCGGCGCAGCAGCTGGATGTAGGCGCGCAGTTCGCGGATGCTCATCTCGGAGGGATCCCGCCGGGGGAGGGCGATCTCCCGCGGCGTTCGCCGCAGGGCCAGGGTGAGCCGCTGGAAGGAGGTGGCCACCGTGGCGGAGCCGGTGAACAGGTACATCGTGCCCCGCAGGAAAACCCATTCCTGACCGAGGTAGCGCGCCTGCGGGGCTTCGATCACCCGCCGCAGACGGCCGCCCTCGAACTGGTTGACCACGACCCCTTCCATTAGCCCTCGGTCGGGCCAGAACCGTCGCGCGAAGTAGACCGATTCGATGCCCTCCTGCTGGTCGCGGAACAGCACCTGCTCCTGCACGGGAGCGACCGGCGCCTCCACGGCCCGCAGGAAGGCCCGACGGTAGCGGTCTTCCGCCCCGGGCACCAGCACCTCGTTGAAGAACAGCGTGGTGCCGCTGACCAGGACACCGGCGGCGACCACGGAGAGCGCGATGCGGCCCAGGCTGATCCCGCCGGTGCGCATCGCCGTGATCTCCTGGCCGTCGCTGAGGCGGGCGATGGTCATCAGGCTGGCCAGCAGCATGGCCATGGGGAAACTGAAGGCCAGGAAGTACGGTATCCGGTAGAGGAGGAGCTCCAGGGCCGCCGTAAACGGCGCGCCCTGCTGGAGGACCATCCGGGCCAGGGTGAACAGGTGGTTGACCAGCAGCAGCACGGTAAACACGCCCACCCCGAAGAGGAAGAGGTCCCGCAGCTGACGCCAGAGGTACCGGTCCAGGAGGGGGATGGCCACGGAGATCACATCGCGAAGCGCTCGCCCAAGAACACCCGGCGCACCTCGGGATCGGCCAGCACCTGGTCGCGGGTCCCTTCCAGGATGACCCGGCCCTCGTTGATCACGGTGGAGCGGTCGGTGATGGCCAGGGTGTCGCGCACGTTGTGGTCCGTGATCACGACCCCGATCCCCCGGGTGCGCAGGTAGCGGACGACGTCCTGGAGCTCCGAGACGGCCCGGGGGTCCACGCCCGTGAAGGGTTCGTCCAGCAGCACGTAGGACGGATTCATGGCCAGCACGCGCGCGATCTCCACCCTCCGGCGTTCTCCGCCCGACAGGACGCGGCCCTTCTGGCGCCGCAGGTGGGTCAGGCCGAACTCCTCAAGCAGCCGGCCGAGGGTAGACCGTCGCTCCGCTGCGGGGACGCCCTTGGCTTCGAGGACCATCAGGATGTTCTCTTCCACGGTCAGTCCCCGGAAGACCGATGGGTCCTGGGCCAGATACCCGATCCCGCGGCGGGCGCGATCGTGGACGGGATAAGGGGTCAGAGGCACCCCGTCCAGCGACACCACGCCGCCGTCCGGACGAACCAGCCCGACGATGAGGTAGAAGGTCGTCGTCTTGCCCGCGCCGTTGGGCCCCAGCAGGCCGACGATCTCCCCCCTCCCCACCCGGAGGGACACCCCGTTCACCACCGTCCGGTCGCCGTACCGCTTGACCAGTCCCTCCGCGACCAGCATCTCGACCATCAGCGCCCCGGATAGGCGGTGATCTGCGCCGATCCCTGTGCGGTCACGCGGCGCCGCTGCAAATCCACCGTCACCGTCGTCGCCCGGACCTCGTGCGGTCCCTGCCGCACTACCGCGGCTCCGGTCAACACCGCGGTCGGAGGGTGCTGCCGCACCGTGATGCGCTTGGCGCGCCCCTCCATCTGGTCGTAGGCGATCCGGCTGTTTCCCTCCGCGACGGCCTCGCCGCGCGCGAGGAAGGTCTCGATCCGCTCCGCCGCCAGACGGCCTTCCGGACCGGTAAGCACAGGGTCGCCCGTGGCCACCAGCCGACGTTCCCGGCCGAACGCCTCCACCCGCTCCGCGGTCAGGCGGCGCTGCGCGTCGCGCTGCTGGGCCACAACGCCGCCGTCGGCCAGGAGGCGCTCGTCCCGCAACCAGACCGTGATCCGCGGCGCGTCCACGGCGAACGCGTCATCGGCATAGCGCGCGCCCTCGGTGGCCCGCACGACCTGCCCCGCGCGCTCATAGGTCAGCGCCGGCGCCTGGATCACGACGGCACCCCGCCGGACGGTCACCGGCGAACCCCGCAGCGTCCAGAGGCCGCTGGCCTCGTCGAGATCGGCGAAGGTCGCCCCTGTCACTTCGACCGCCGGCGGGGCCTGCGCCCGTGTGGGGGCGGACAGGATCAGGAGGACGGCCAGCGCGGCCAGCCCGACACCCCGGATCATCGTCGCCGCCACCTCCCCTATTCCGTCGCCCGTACCACGATCTGGCCCGAAAACCGCTGGCGGTTCAGCGCCGGATCCGTGCGCACCTCGTCCGCCCGGATCCAGACCCCGGGCTGGGTGAGGACGACATCGCCAGAGGCCACGATCACCCGGTCGGCCGGCAGGTAGCGGATGCGCGCGGCGCGCAGCGTCCGACCGTCCGAGGTGCGCGCGGTGACGCCCCCGGTCAGTTCCACGTCCCGTCGCCTCGTGTGAAAGACCGCCGTCGGCGCGGCGAAGGCCAGCCGGGGTCTGTGCGCCTGGTAGAACTGTCCCGTCACCGACGTCATGACGATCCGTTCCCGAGCCCGATCGACCTCCAGCGTCGTGGCCCGAATTTCCCACACCAGATTGCCCCGGGGATCCGTTCCCGAAAGCGTCGTCCCCTCGATCCGGAGGAACGGCGACTCCGGTCCTCCGGGTGCCGGTCCCGCGGACGGCGCAGGCGCCGGCGCCGTGGGAGAAGGCGCCGGCGGCGCCGCGGGCGGAGCGGGCACCCGTCCCGCCATCCACCGGGCGCCGATCAGCGCGCCGAGCACGAGGGCGGCGGCCACTGCGGCCAGCCGCATCACTGGTGGGCGTCTCGTCATTGTTCCGTCGGTCGTCCCGGCACTCCGCGGGATCGCCCGCCCCATCTTATCGCCCGCCAGCGGCGGGGGCAACGAACGCCCCCAGACGCAGCACTTCCTCCGCCGCCCGGCGCGCGGCGCCCGGAGGACCCAACGTTGCGGCCACAGACCGCAGACCGGCGCGCATCGCCTCGCGCCCGACCGGATCACGGAGGAGGCGCAGAACCGCCGCCGCCGCGGCCGAGGCGGTGAAGCGATCCTGCAGCAGTTCCGGGACGATCTCCCGTCCGGCCAGGATGTTCGGCAGCGCGGCGTGGCGGACGGCGACGAGCCGCCTGGCGATGTACCAGCTCAGCGCCGGCAGGCGGTAGACGACGATCATCGGCACGCCGAGCACCGCGGCCTCGAGCGTCGCCGTGCCGGCGGCCGTCAGGAGCACGTCGGCGGCCCGCATCGCGGCGTAGATCTCGTCCGTCACGCGCACGCCGGGCCGATGGCCGTCGGCCAGGCGCTCCACGGCCTGGCGGATCGGCTTTGCGGGGACGGGCAGCACGAACGCGATGCGTGGATCGGTCCCGGCCGCGATGGCGGCGGCCCGGAGCATCACGGGCAGGTGGGCCCGGACCTCCTGGAGCCGGCTGCCGGGAAGGAGGCCGACAACGGGGTCCTGTGCCGGCAGACCGAGCATCCGGCGCGCCTGGTCGCGCTCCGGCGCCTGCCGGGGGAGGTCGGCGGCGGGGTGTCCGACAAAGGTCACATCGGCTCCCGCGGCGGCGTACGCGTCCGCCTCGGGCCGCAGCGTGGCCAGCAGCCGCATCCGCAGGTGCGCCACCTTACGGGCCCGATCGCCTCTACGGACCGACACCAGGGGGGGCGCGTAGTACGCCACGGGAACCCGCCCCTTCAGGCGCTCGGCCACGCGGAGGTTGAAGGCGGGGAAGTCGATCAGGACCAGCACGTCCGGCCGCTCCCTGCGGACGGCGTCGGTCACTTCCCGCAGCCGGCGGAGGTAGGTGCGCAGCCGGAGGACGGGGTCGACGTGGCCGACCACGCCCCACGTCGTGCTATCCATCAGGCAGCGCACTCCCGCGGCGCTCATCCGCGCGCCGCCGATGCCCACCAGCGCTGCGTCCGGACGCAGATACCGCAGATGAGCGGCGAGGTCGGCCCCCAGCAGATCGCCGCTGATCTCGCCGGCGATGATGAAGATCGTCAGCTCCCGCACCGCGTCACAGGTGGAGGCCGACGACGGCGATGCCGGAGCGATCGGCGAACTCGAGACAGCGGTCCCGATCAAGCAGCAGCGTGGCGCCGGCCTCCACGGCGAGCACCCGTGCGCCTACCGCGGCCATGGTCTCGAGGGTGCCGAGTCCCACGGCGGGGAGGTCGAAGCGATCGTCCTGGTGGGGGCGCGCGGCCTTGGCCACGACGACGCCGGGCGCCATCTTCCCGCCCCGACGAATCGCCTCGTCCGTGCCTTCTGCCGCCTCCACGGCGAGGACGGCGCCGTGCCTGAGCACGACGGTCTGTCCCACGTCCAGGGCCGCGATCTTCCGCGCCAGGTCCAGCCCGGCGCGCGCGTCCCGGGCCTCGTCCTCCGTGGGTGCCGAGCGGGTGAGCACTCCCTCCTCCACTAGGAGGTGGGCTACGAACTTCAGGGGACTGGCGACGGTGATCCCCGCGCGGCCCAGCAGTTCCACCGCCACCTGCTGGAACAGCGTCTGGTCCCCCCGGTCACCCAGTCGCAGGACGCGCGCCCTGAAGGCGGTGTCGCCTTCGGCCACGAGCCGCGCCCGCGAGACGCGCCCGGCGAAGATCACCTGTCGGACGCCGCTGCGGGTGAGGATCGCGATGATGCGCTGGAACTCCCCGAATCCCGCGCGGTAGGATTCGTCGGCGACGGCCGCGAGGTCGGCCCCATCGCCTTCCACCGTCACGGCCACAACGCGGCAGCCGGCCGCTCGGGCCGCCTGCGCCAGGAGGACGGGCAGCCGTCCTTCGCCGGCGATCAGGCCGACGACTCCTACTCCGTCGAGGTCTCGCCCGCCCACCGCACGAATCCCCGGTTGTGGCCGCCGCTGCGCATGAAGGCGATGATGTGCGCCACGTACGGATCGCCGCCCAGTTCCTCCTCCAGCCGCGCCAGGGCCGCAGAAGTCGTCAGGCGCGACCGGTACAGCAGGGTGAAGGCGCGGCGCAGCGCCCGGCGGTGCTGCGGAGGGATGCCGGCGCGTTCAATGCCGACGACGTTCAGCGCGTGGGCGCGCGCCGGCATGCCGGCCGCCAGGATGTAGGGCGGGACATCCTGGCGCACCATGCTCACCGCGCCGACCATCCCCAGCCGCCCGATGCGGACGAACTGGTGGATCCCGACGTTGCCGCCCACGTACGCCAGGTCCTCCACATTGACATACCCCCCCAGCCCGGCGCCGCTGGTGATCGTGACCCGGTTCCCGAGCCGGCAGTTGTGATCGATCCGCACGTAGGACATGATGTAGGCGTCGTCGCCGATCTCGGTCGCCGTCCCTTCGCCGTAACCGCGGCTCACCGTGGCGTAGTCGCCGAAGATGTTCCGGTCGCCGATCCGCACGTAGGATCGCTCCTCCGCATATCCCCGGTGCTGGGGGCGGCAGCCGATGGCCACCCCGATCCCCAGCTGGTTGTCACGGCCCAGGGTGACGTCGGACTCGATGACGGTATGGGCTCCCAGGCGCGTCCCGGATCCGATGCGGACGCGCGGGCCGATCACCGCGTAGGGACCGACGACGACGTCGCCCTCCAGTTCGGCCGAGGGATCGATTACCGCGGTGGGATGCACCTGCACGCTAGACACGGTCCTCCCCCATAACGAAGGTGAACTCCCCGTCCGCGGCCACCGCGCCCTGGACCAGGGCGCGGCCCGCGACCCGCCCCGTGCGGCCCCGGATCCACCGCAGCCTGGCTTCCAGGGTCACGGTCTCGCCCGGCCGGATCGGGCGGCGGAACCGCACCTGTTCGATCCCGGCGAAGTACGGGACCCGACCGGCAAACTCCGGCCGCCGAAGCGCCAGACAGGCCCCGGTCTGCACAATGGCTTCCACGATCAGCACGCCCGGCATGATGGGTTTGCCCGGAAAGTGCCCGGGGAAGAACCACTCGTCCCCGCGCAGGTCCAGCTGGCCGACGATGCGGGACTCCTCGACCTCGATGATCCGATCGACGAAGAGGAAGGGAGGGCGGTGGGGAATGATACGCATGATCTCGTCGCGTCCGAGCTCCATCGTTACCTCCCGAGGACCCGCCGCACCGCGGCCGCGTGGAGCCTGTGCCCCGCGCCCACGGCGATGACATGGGCGCGCAGCGGGCGGCCCAGCAGCGCCAGGTCGCCAAGCAGATCGAGGAGTTTGTGCCGCGCCGGCTCGTCGGCCATGCGCGGCGGGTTCAGGTATCCTTCGGGCCCCAGACCCAGCGCGTTGTTCTGCGAGGCGCCGACGGCCAACCCCTGCTGGCGCAACTTCTCCACCTCGTCGGCGAACCCCCACGTTCGCGCCGGCGCGATCTCCCGCAGGAACCGGCCCTCCTCTACCGTCAGGTCCGCCACCTGGGCGGGGCCCAGCACCGGGTGGTGCAGCGGCACCACGCACGTCAGCCGCAGGCACCCCGCAGGCACCACCAGGACGGAGGCCGCCTCCTCCGCGACCCAGCAGGGCTCTTCCGGCCTGATGGGCTCGAGCACGGCGTCCTGCACCTCGATGCCTGCCCGCCGGAGCAGGGCACAGTACGGGGCGGCGCTGCCGTCCAGGATGGGCAGCTCCTCACCCCGGACCTCGACCCGCAGGTTGGTGATCCCGAGTCCCGCCGCCGCCGCCAGCAGGTGCTCCACCGTCCTCACCCGGACGCCGGCCCGGCCCAGCGTGACCCCGCGACGGGTGTCCACCACCGCGTCCGCGGCGGCCGGGATCTCCGGGGAGTCGGGCAGATCGAGGCGCCGGAAGGCAATCCCGGCGTCGGGAGGTGCGGGCCGGCAGGTAACGCGGGCCGGCAGGCTGCTGTGGATGCCGATCCCGGCGACGGAGGCGGACCGCCGGATCGTCCGCTGGCGAACCGGCCCCATCAGTCGCGGCGGCGCCCTCCCCGCTTGCTGACGAGGTCGGGCACGCGACTCAGCGCGGCCTGCAGCCTCAGCTGTTCCCGGTGCGGTCGGGCCGGCTGTCCGGAGACGACCGCTCCGGGCGGAACGTCGCGGGTCACCACCGACGCCGCCAGCACCTGGGCGCCGGCGCCGATCGTCAGGTGGTCGGCCACCCCCACCTGGCCGGCCAGGACGGCGTCGGCGCCGATGACGACGCTGCCGGCTACCCCCGCCTGCGCGACGACGAGGACGCGGGGACCGATGGTCACGTTGTGGCCGATCATCACCAGGTTGTCGATCTTCGTCCCGGCGCCGATCCTCGTCTCCCCCAGCGTGGCCCGGTCGATGGTGGTGTTGGCCCCGACCTCCACGTCGTCCTCGATCACCACCGTCCCGACCTGGGGGATCTTCACATGCGCGCGGCCGTCCTGGGCGTAGCCGAATCCGTCCGCGCCCACCACGACGCCGCTGTGGAGGATGACGCGGGCGCCGATGGTGCAGCCGTCGTAGACGGTCACCCGCGGGTGCAGGATCGACCTCGGGCCGATACGCACCCGGGCCCCGAGGGCGCAGCCGGCGTAGATGGTCACCTCGTCGGCGATGACGCAAGCGTCCCCTATGGTCACGTAGGGGCCCACGGCCACATCGCGGCCCAGCCGAACGGCGGTGCCGAGCACGGCGGTGGGATGGATCCCCGGAGGGAGGCGCCCCGGCGGCGGGTGCAGCAGACCGATGATCCTGGCGAAGGCCAGCCGGAGGTTGACCGCCCGAAGCGCGGGGAGACGGGATGACGACAGCGCCGCGGGCAGCAGCAGTGCCGAGGCGCCGCTCTCCTCCGCCCGGGCCAGGTGCCGGGCATCGCGGACCATGACGATGGCGCCGGGCCCGGCGCGGTGCCACTCCGCGACGTGCGTGACCTCGACGTCGCCCGCCCCCAGAAGCTCCGCCCCGATGGCCTCGGCGATGGCGCGCAGTCTCACGATCTCTCCGTCCGACGATGCTACTTCAGACGGGCAATGACGTCGTCGGTGACGTCGATCCCGCCCAGCGTCGCCGCTTCCTTCACCAGGACCAGCTGCAGGCGGCGCCGTCGGGCCACCTCGGCCACAGCGATCCGGACCTGCTCGTTCAGCCGTTCCTCCAGCGACTTCTTCAGCTCGGCCAGATCCCGGAGGTACGATTGCCGCCGCGCCTCCAGGTCCTCCGGGCTCAGCCGTCCGCTCAGGAGGCGCAGATCGGCCGCCATTCGCTTCTCGCTCTCGTCCAGCTGGTTCTGGTAGCGCAGGGCCAGCGCGCTCTCCTTCAGCACCCGGCCGGAGGCGACGACGCCCACGCGGGGCCCTCCGCATCCCGCGGCCAGGACGGCCCCGAGAAGCGTGACAAGGAGCGCGACGAGGAGGATGGCGCGTCTCGAGAGGGTCGTCATCGCCGGATCTTGCGGATCAGGTCCGGGGTCAGGTTGACGAGGCCGGCTCCGCCGAGGCCGGGGCTGGCGATGTACCGGGTCAGGACCACATCCACCTGCCGGGTCTGGGCAATCGTCGCCACCTCGATCTTGACGTCGGCGAGGATCGCGTCCTCCAGGCGCAGCCGCTGCTCCTGCAGGAGGCCGAGCTGGGCCTGCAGCCGCGCGGCCCGAGCCTGGACCTCCCGGGCGTAGGCGCGCTGCTGGCCGCTCAGCGCCGCGGCGGCGGCGGCGATGAGCTCCCGGCGGCGGCGCTCCAGGCGCTGCCGGAACTCCTGCTCGCGGCGGACGCCTTCCCGGGTCAGCGCCTCCTCCAGCTCGCGCTGCCGGAGTTCGACGAGCCGCCGTCCTTCGGCGGACAGCGCCTCCTGCTCCGCCCGCAGCCGCGCGTTGACCTCGGCCTCCTTCGCTTTCTGAATCTCCTTGAACTGCGCCTCGGTCTCCTCCCCCCTGACCCGGATCCGCTCCTCGCGCTCCTGCTGCAGGGCCTGAAGCTGACGCAGGAGCACCCGTCCCTCTTCCTCGGAACGCAGACCGGCCACCTCCGCGCGCAGGCGGAGGTTCAGCAGCGGGTAGCGGTACTCTTCCATGATCTCCTCTTCGGCGGCGGCCAGCTGGGCACGCAGCTCGTTCCGCTTCGCCTCCAGCTCGGCGCGGGCCTGGTCCTCGAGCTGCCTGCGGAAGGCCTCGAACTTCGCCTCCTGCGCCCGGCGGAGGTCCTGGGCGTAGGCCTCCAGTTCCCGGCGGCGCTGCGCGCGCAGCTCCTCCAGCTCCTTCTGGAACACCGCCCGCAGACGCGCCGCCTCTTCGTCCAGCTGGCGTGTCACGTCCGTCTCCGGAACGGGAGGCGGCGGGGGGACCATCGCCAGTTCCGCTTCCGTCTGGGCGACGCGCCTGGTGAGGGCGTCCAGGTCGGGCCACCGGGGGTGCACCCTGGCCACGGCCTGAAGGTCGACCACGCCGATCCGCAGGGCGCGGGGCGCCGGCGCGGACGACGCGGTGGGCGAGACGCGCGTCGTCGTCTTCGGGCCGCAGCCGGGGACGGCGGCCAGCGCGGCCGCCAGGAGGAGGCCGATCCACCGGCCCGAGGATGGCCCGACCGCTGCCATTACTTCGCGCTCAACTGCGCAATGACCGCGTCGGTCAGATCGGTCCCGCCGTAGAGCACCACCGTGCGGTCCAGGACCACGGAGATGCCGCGGTCCTTCGCCACCTTCTCCACGGCCTGACGGATGTCGCGGTCCAGCCCCGAGAACAGCTCCTCGCGCCGGGCCAGGAACTGCTGCTGGAACTGCCGGTCCAGCTCCTGCCGCTGCACGGGGGTCATCCCGCGGCTGCGCTGTTGGAACTCGCGCTGCTTGGCCTGGAAGAACTCCTGCAGGGCCCGCTCCGAAGCCGCCTTCCGGGGATGACTGTCCAGCGCCTTCTGCATGTCCACATACCCCACCGTGAACGACTGGCCGATCACGGGCGTGCCGGTCCAGAAGACCAGCGCGGCGGCCGCCACCGCAACCGCCAGCACGGCGGAGATGGCCCACCACAGCGGGGCGATCCGTCTGCGAGTCTGCATCATCACCCTCCCGGCCTGCGCGCCGCGCAGGCAACCGTTACCATTCTACGCGAGGGGTCAACCGCGATCCCCATCCTCCTGTCTCCTGCTTTCCGCGGTGCTCACGGCCATTCCTACAGATTGCTGACCAGGCGCACCCACCACTCCCCCCGCGAGGTGCCCACGAGTTCGCCGGAGAGGAACTCGTTGATGCGGTAGATGAACGCGCCTTCGAACGCCTGCTGGCCGGCAAACCACGTCCCGCGCAGGGCGGTATCGAACCCGACCTGCAGCTGCGCCCATGTCCGGACCTCCTGCGCGACGAGGCCGTAGGCGGCGCCGATCCGCACCGTCGGCAGGACGGCGAGTTCGGCGCCCAGACTCCACTCCAGGGAAAGGGTCTGCGGAGCGAGACGGATCTCCGCGAAGGTCTCGGTCTGGGGGTGCACCAGCACGCCGAGACGACCGAGGAGCTGCGGCCCCGGGGCGCGGGTGCCTACGTTGAGGTGTGCCTCAGCCCGGCCCCGGTAGCGCCGCGATTCGGCCACCACGTTGACGTACGTCGTCTCCCCCACATCCAGTACCGGCACAGCGGCGATTCCGTAGCGCAGAGCCGGCGGATACGCCGCCAGGTCCGACCGGAGGAGGTCGGCGAGGGGACCGGCATGCGCCTGAGCGAACGTCACCGGCACTCCCCGCAGGAACTCGGCCATGGAGATCACCGCGGGACGATGCTGGTCCAGCAGCAGCGTGGGGATGGACGTCGATCGGAACCGGACCCCCAGATTCCGGATCACCCGCGTGTCGCGGGGCATGACGGTCACCGCGACCTCCCCTGTCGCGCCCCGGATCTCCACCCGCACCGTGGCCGAATACCCCGGCAGCGCCTCCTCCACGGCCTCCTGGGCCCGCCGCTCCAGCACCGGCCCGGCCCAGAGCAGAGCGGCTTCGGGAAGCCCGCCGTACAACGACCGGAGCGGCGGCGCGACGCGCTCCTGGAGGAGGCCGCCGGCAAGCGGCCGGAGGCGCTCCGGCACCATCCGGAGATCGGGCGTCACCGACACCTCCGCCACCACCGGCCCCACCGGGCGCAGGCGGACGGAGACGTCGGACTCCGCCCCCAGGCGAAGACTCACCGCCGTCACGGCGTACCCCGCGGCGACCCGATCGACCACCCCGGCCAGCGTCTCCCCCAGCTGCGCCGTCAGCGGCGCCAGCTGGTCCACCGCGCGCCCCACCAGCAGCCGCTCGCTCACGCTCAGCACCGTCGCCCGCAGGCGATCCTGTACCAGCGGATGCGGCAACGGGCCGTCGACGGTCACCTGCACGCTGACGCGCTGAACGACGACCTGGGCCGCAACGGGCAGGGTCCCCAGCAGGAGGACCGTCGCAGCCAGTGCGAGATCGACGGGGAACCTGCCGGGACGGCGGCGCATCGCAGCGGACCGCTAGAAGGGCGCCCCCAGCGAGACCCAGGTCTGCCGCCCTTCCGGGCCGAAGGCCAGGTCGATGCGGATGGGCCCGACGGGCGTGCTGATCGCCACCCCGAACCCGTACCCGGTCTTCGGGCTGGCGAAGGAGAGCGGCGCGTTCCCGGCATCGACAAAGAGGATGCCCTGCAGGTCGCCCAGGGGACGGAAGATGGTTCCCAGCGAAAAGCGGTACTCCAGCGTGGCGACGACGATGCTGTCGCCGCGAAACCGTCCGGCGCGGTAGGCCCGTACCGTACTGGGGCCGCCGAGGATGAACTGATCCTGATAGGGGAGCGTGCCGGATCCGACACCGACGAAGAGCCGGGCGACAAACGTCGACTCCCGCCAGGCCGGGAAGAACTGCTGGTACTCGGCGGTGTACTTGGTGAAGCCGAAGTCGCTGCCCAGGGACGTCAGGGCGAACTCCGTCCCCAGTTGGGCGCGATAGCCGCGGGTGGGCTTGAGACGGTCGTTCCGTGCGTCGCGCGTCGCGGTGAAGGCGAGGCTCACCACCCGCCCCTCGCTCTGGGCCAGGAACGTGGGCGCCACGGTGCAGGTCACCAGGTCGGCGGGGTCGCAGGTGGCGTCCCGGGGCAGGGGGGTGATGTCCGTGAGTTCGCTCTTGAAGCGCAGCGCCCCGGTGGTCAGCGCGTCGAGCGGCCGCGTCGCCGTGACCGCTGACCCGGAACGCATCAGATCGAAGCGGGAGAAGAGGCCTCCCGCGTCGTCGAACTCGTAGTTCACCGCGGAACGGCTGAAGAGGCTGAGCGTCAGCACGGTGCCCAGGCGGTCGAGGTAGGGCTCGGTGAAGGTGAGCTCGTAGTTCGTGCGCGTCTGCTCCACCTGAATCGTCCGCTCCAGGGTCGCGGCGAAGGTCTGTCCCAGTCCGCGCCAGTTCCGATCCCGGTACTCGACGAAGCCGAGGACCCCCTCCGTGGTGCTGTAGCCAACGCCGCCCCCGATCTGCGCCGTGCGCGCCTCGACGACCTCGATGATGATCACCGCGGTGTCGGGCTCCGTGCCCGGCTCCGGCCGCGCCCGGATCGACTCGAACAGCCCGGTGTCGAAGAGCCGTTGCAGGTCGCGGTTCAGGGCCGTGGCGTTGAAGACGCGCCCCTTCTCCGTCTCCCGGACGAAGCGCAGCGCCGTGGCCGGACGCGTCCGGCGCACGCCGGAGAAGCGGACCTCCTCGATCGTGCCCTCCGTGATGCGCAGCCGCAGCCGGGCCTGGTCCGGCGCACCTTCCAGCGGGACGGTCGCCGTGTCGGCCACCCGCGCCAGGACATAGCCCCGGTCTTCGTAGAGCTTCTGCACGGCGCGTGTGCCCTCGCGCAGCCGCACGATGTTCAGGACCTCCCCCGTGGGGATGTTCAGCGTCCGCCGGATCTCGTCTACCGGCATGACCGTGGCCCCCTCGATCACCACCTCGGCGACGACGGGATTCTCGGTCACGACGAAGATCACCCGGACCCCCTCGGGCTCGGACATCGTTCTGACGGTGACGTCGGCGAAGAATCCCAGGACGTTGATGGCCCGGATGTCCTCGCGCAGCGCCTCCTCGGAGAGCAGCTCGCCGACTTTCGTGCGGGTGACCGCCGCCAGAATCTGATCGGCGGGGATCCGGTGGTTCCCCCTGACCTCCAGGGCGACGACCCGCTGTCGCGCGGGCGGCGCTGGCTGGGCGGGCGGCGCCGGCGGGCCCGCCGGCCCTGGTGGCGCGGAAGGCGGCTGGCCCGGAGGCGCGGGCGGGGTCGTCGGAGGCTGCTGGGCCGGGGGCGGTGGTGTCTGCGCCCGGACCGCATATCCCGACAGGACAGCGGGGAGCAGGAAGAGCAGGATGACCGCAAGGGCGGACTGGCGGCGAGCAGGCATCAACCGGCTGAACCTCCTGGGCTCCGTCGACCGCGGCGTCTCAGCGGCGCATCGGGTCGCCGCGCAGGGCGCGCTCGGCGGCGAGGACGAGATCGATGAGGTCGTCGGATGACAGGATCATGCCCGCAGGCGATGTCGTCGCCGCAGGGACCGTCGCCGGGGCTGCGGTCGGCGCCGGTGACGGCGCGGCTGCGTCAGCGGACGGAGCGGTGGCCGCGGGCGGCACCGCTGGAGGCGAGGGCCTCCCCGATGCCGGGACGGGGGTCCCCGGAGCAGGCCTGCGAGGGGCGGAAGCCGGAGGCGGAACGACGGTCCGCGCCGCGGAAAGCACACGGGGCCTGGTCGGCCGCAGATCCGGCGCCGTCCCCACGGCCGGCGCCGTCTTCACCGGGACAGCGATCGGCCGCAGCAGGTCTCCCGACAACGACAACCGCAGGATGGGCGGCCCCGTCTCGACGGCCCCCGGCGCCGGAGCGACGGCGGTCCGGGCCAGACCCAGCACGAGGGCCGCCGCCAGCGAAAGTCCCAGCACCGGCAGGACGCCCACCGTCGGCCGCGCCGGGCGTGGGGGGAGTCCGGCCATCTCTATGGCGTGCCGGACTTCGGCGTCAGCCAGGACCAGCGTCAGGACTCCGCGCTTCAGGTGCCCGCCGGCGACCTGACCCTTCGCCCGCCGCAGCCACTGCTCGGCGTATCCGATGCGCGAGACGACCTCCTGCCCCGTCCGCTGACCGTTCATCGGTACCCTCCCGACTCAGACGCCTTCCCCCGCGACCATTAGTATCCGCGCGCCTGCCCCAGATGATGCGGACCGTCGCCCACCAGGCCCCGGAGCCGGACCAGCGCCTGCTTGTGGAGTCGGTAGAAGTGCGACAGGCTGATGCGCAACTCTTCCGCGACCCGACGGGGCTCCCGGGCTTCCACATACGTCGCGTTGAGGATGGTGCGTTCCCGCGCCGGCAGGGTGGACAGGACCGCCCGCATGCGTTCCGCCGCCGCAGCATCCTCCACCGCCAGCAGGGCGGCTTCGGCGGAGGGATCGGGGAGCCCGGCGTTCAGCGCCGTCTGCCGGGACACATCCTGGCCGCGCCGCAGCGCGTTGAGCACGCGCCCGCGGATGCGGTAGGTGGCGAAAGTCGAGAACCGGACGCCCCGCCGGGGATCGAAGCGCTCCACGGCCTCGATCAGCCCGATGGTGCCCTCCTGGATCATGTCCATGACCACCGGCTCGGGCGGTCGGAGACGCATCACCACTTTGAAGACCAGCGGCTGGTAGGCCTCGATCAGGCGCAGGCGGCTGTCGCCGTCGCCCAGGTGCCGGTAGCGGTACCAGAGGTCACGTTCCTCCGCGGTGTCGAGCAGATCGATCTTCTGGAGTTCGGCGAGGTAGTCGGCAAGCACGAATCCCTCCGGATGCGCCGCGGGTATTCAGAACCGCCTCGCTGCCCATTCCCCCTTCGCGGACCGAACTCCTCTTCCGAAGTCAATAGCGGTAGGTGAGCCGGTAGAGGAACTCCAGCGCGCCGAGGTTGTCCACCGAGAGGGTGAACATGGTGATCGGCGTGAGGCGCCATTCCAGGCCCCAGATGTAGCGCCGCTGGTCGGTGAACTCGGTGGTCAGGGTAACGTAGAGATCCCGGATGAGCAGTCGTCCCACGCGCAGTGTGAGGGGGCGCGCCGTGGCGTATTCGATGGTGAACTCGTCCAGGCCCAGGGCGCGGGCCACGGCGCGGCCGACGGAGCCGAAGAGGGCGGCGCTGAGCTCCGCCCGCAGCACGGTCTCCAACGACTCGCCGGCCAGCAACCGGGTGACGCCGACCTGACGGGCCAGCGCGGCCACGATCTCCGCCCGGTCCAGAGGCGGCTCTGAGCTCAGGGCCAGCGTCAGATTGTCGGGCGTGCCGGTGACGTGCAGGTAGATGATCACGGGCACGACCTCGGGTCGGGTCGACTGCGCACCCGGCCGGATGACGGTGGCCCGGGTCTCGGCCCGGGCATCGATGGTCGGTATCACCCCCTGGAACTCGGTGAAGGTGGCGCGGCCTTCGGTCAGGGTGAAGTTGTGGTTGAAGGCCACGAAGGTTCCACGGTCGGCCGTCACCTCTCCGGCCAGCCGCGGCGCCCGCCAGGTCCCCCCGGCACGGACGGCGCCGTGGGCCGGCAGCCGAAGCGATCCCACGTTCACCCACAGGGCGTCGCCGGCGACGAGCTCGACGTTGAGCCGGGAATCGATGCCCGACCGGCCGTTCCGGTCGGGGGTCCTGGCGGCGAACGAGCCGACATAAAGGTCGCCGCGGGAGAGGGTGGCGGTGCCGGCGATCTCCGGCTGCGCCGCCGTCCCTCCGATCCGCAGCCCCGCATCCACCAACCCGGCGTACAGCTGCGGGATCTCCAGGCGGACTCCCGACGCCCTCAGGTCCAGGGCCAAGCGGTCCAGGCGGAAGTTGCGGATCCCGGCTGAACCCGTCAGGGAGACTTCTCCACCGCCCATCCGGGCGGTGACGCCGCCGGTGTGGAGGGTGTCCTCACTCAGACGAACCTCCCCGGTGACCTGCTCCAGCGCGGGGGCGACGCCCCGCAGTTTCAGCGTCCCGCCGCTGGTGGCCACCGTCCCCCGCATCTGCGGTCGGGCCACGGTCCCCGTGATGTCCACCTCCCCGGTGAGCGGTCCCGAGGCCTCCTCCACCCGGTCCGTGAGCAGGCCGACGGCTCCCAGGTCGGAGTCCACCAGGTCCAGATGCAGCGCCATGGTGCGGCTCTCGTCAAAACGGAACCGCGCGGGGTTGAAGGGGACCGTTCCCGTGAGCCGGACCTTGTGGCGGTCCTCCTGCAGCAGCGCGTTCTCGATGTGCAGCTGGCCGCCGCGGTAGAACGCCTGCAGGATCAGGCGGTCGAATCGGGCCGCGCCAACCGCGCCCTCCTGCGCGCTGAAGGACAACCCCACGACCGGGTCGTTCAGCGTCCCGCTGAGCTGCACCGTCGCGTCCATCGTCCCGCCCAGCGGGCGGCGGACATTGAGCAGGGGGCGCAGGAGGTCCAGGTCCAGACCCGTCCCACCGACCTCGACCTCGCTCTCGCCCCGCAGGTCGATGCGCCCCGCCCCGACGAGTTCTCCCCGTTCGGGCCTCACACGCAGATCCTGCAGGGTGACGATACCGTCGGCCAGTTCGGCCCGGAGGACGGCTTCGGAGATCGGCTGGTCTCCCAGCTGCGCGTCCGAGACGGTGACGTCCAGCAAGGCGCGGGGCCGGGTCAGGGTCCCCGAGGTCCGGAGCCGCCCGCTGACGGTGCCCTGGACGGCCACCGGCGACCGGATGCGCCCCAGCCCGAGCAGCGTGGACAGACGGGCCTGGCGCGCCGCGACGTCGAGATCGAAGGAAGCATCGGCACGCAGCGGGACGGTCCCCGACAGTGTGAACGCCCCGTCGTCCTGCCGCAGCGTGAGCGGGGCGAGGGTCAGCCTCCCCTGCTGGTAGCGGATGAGGCCTTCGGCGGCGGGGAACCGCTGCCCGTTGAGCGCGAGGTCCCGGCTCGCCACCGTGGCGCTGACCGCGGGAGAGCGGAGGGTGCCGGAGAGCGTTCCGCTGAGATCGAGGTGTCCGGCCGCCGCCACAGCGTCCGAGGTGATGGCCGCGATGTCGGTCACATCCAGATCCCGGGCGGCGAAGGTCAGGTCGATCCGGCCGTTCCGCGCCACGCGGCCCCGGGCTCCGATCGTCGAGGCGTTCGTCCGGAAATGAAGGGCCTCCAGGTCGAGCGCGGTGCCCGTCCAGCGGAAGGCGGCTTCGGCGCGATCGATGCGTTGCCCCGCGACCTGCCCACCGAGGAGCGTCGCCGTCCCTTCGATCTTCGGATTCCGGAGTGGTCCCGCAAGACGCAGGCTGCCCTGCACCGTCCCGGCGGCCCGGAGGGGTAGCCGGGCGATCTCGACCACGCGGGCCGCAGGCCAGCCTGCAGCGTCCAGGGTCAGATCCATCCTCCCCGGCGGCGCCCAGCGCAGTCCGCCCCGGGCCGTCACGTGGGCCTTCCCTTCGGTGAGGACCAGCCCGGTCGTGCTCAGATCCGTCCGGGTGACCTGGAACGGACCGCGCACTTCATCGAAGGTCAGCGGGCCCAGCGAGCCTCCCCGCGCGCGGAGGACGCCGTCGGCGACGGGGGAGCGCAGCGATCCCCGGATCTGCGCCCGCACATCGGCGATCCCTGTCACCGGGTGCGGCGCCGTGAGCCGGTCTCCAACCCTTCGCAGGTTGATGTCGGTCCCCGAAACCGCAAGGTCGAGGGAACCGGACCGCCCGGCCGTGCCGAAGAGATGCAGGCGACTCCTCCCCTGACGCGCTTCAAAACGGTCGATCTCGATCCGGCCGCGATCGTACCCGATCAGCGCCTCGATCCCGTCGAAGGACTCGCCGAAGAGTCGGCCGGCCCCGGCCGTGACGCGGCTCTGGATCACCATCGACCCGGCGTCGCCGGCCGCAGCGACCATTCCGCTGACGCGACCGGCCGGCGCGGGACCGAGGGGCCCGCCCGCCGCGACCAAGGCGCCCAGCTCGACGGAGCGTGCGCTGCCCAACAGGAAGAATCGCCTCGAGTCCAGGTCCAGCCGGAGATGCCCCTGCAGCCGCCCGCCGGCTGCCGCAGCAGTGGCGTGATCGAACACCACCACGCCGCCGTAGTAGGTGAGCCGGCCGGATGCGTCGCGGATCGGGTGCCCGTTGATGCTTCCCGAAGCCTCCCTGACCTCGCCCTCCACCCGGGGAGAGTCCAGCGGGCCGACGACACGGACCTCGCCCCCGGCCCGGCCGGCGATCCGCACCCCGGCCCGCGGGAACAGCAGGGACTGCAGGGTGCGCAGGTCCAGCGCCCGAGATCGCAGCGCCAGATCTACCGCCACCCCTCCGACAGAGGTCACGGTGCCGCGGACGGACAGCGGCGAGCCGCCCACGGTCATCGTCATCCCCTCGGTCGCGACGCCCAGGTTGTCCACGGCGAGCCGGCCGTCGATGGCCGAGAGGACCGTCCTGCGGGGAAGGAGCACGGCCCTGCCGTCCCGCACCTGGATGACGCCGCGGTAGTCCAGGGCCCGCGCGCGGCGCCAGGGTGACACGAGCAGGTGCAGGGTGCCGTCGAACGTCCCCCCGCCCCAGACCAGCCAGGGCAGCGGCACGAGATACGGGCCCCAGTGGTCGATGGAGGCTCCGCCGGTCGTGAGGTCGAGGGCGAGGGTCCTTCCCCCGGTGGCAACCGTTCCGGCGGCGTGGAGGGTCGCCGGCGTCCGCCCGTCGGTGTTCACCGCATCGAGGACGAAGCCGAGGGAGGGGAGGCGGCTGAAATCCAGGGCGCCGGTGACGCGGTCGAAGTGCGCGGAGAAGGGGGACGACGGAGCCGCGGAGGGCGCCGGGAGGCGGCGCGCATCCGAGAAGACGACGGACCCCTCGCGAAACACCACCTCGCCGCGGAACGCGATCTGGGCAGGAACGACGCCTCTGCGGCGGGCGAGATCCTCGACGTTCCACCGTCCGCGGGCATCACGGGAGATCGCCAGCAGGGGACGCTCCAGCACCACGGAGGTGATGCCGGCACTCACCCCACGGCGCAGCGCCAGGTCCCGCAGCAGGCGGGGAACATCGAAGGTCACGGTGATGCGCGCTGCGGCGAAGATCGGCCCGCCCGGCCGCCCCGGGGGACCGGCGACCCGGACGCCGGAGAACACCAGCCCGCGAACCGGGTCTCCCGAGATCGCCTCCACCTCGACGTCGCGACCCAGGGCCCGGCTGGCCTCCTCGACGACGCGGGTCCGCACCCAGTCCAGGGGGGCGGCAAAGGCCGTCCGGCCCCTGGCAGCGAGGAGCGGCGCAAGGAGGGCGACGATGACGACGATGATCGAAGCTCTGCGCATCGGTGCGGGGAACACGCTCACCCTGCCCCGCCGACCGCAGCGGCGTCTCAGGGGTGAGGCCCCCCTGCTCTCCTCATTCCCACGGGCAGGCCGGGACCGCTCAGCGAACGAGGATCGGGACCTGCACCTCCCCCTGGATCACCCAGTCCGTGCGCACGACACGGCCGGCGAAGACGTCGAACTTGACGAACTCGGTGCCGTCCGACGGCAACCCGAAGGGCACCAGCTGGATGAGGATGTCCGTATTCTTGCCGAAGTCCTCGAACAACCTGATCGCGTCGTCCAGATTGTCCACCGGGCTGGGCTGCGGCTCCTCCAGCAGGAACTGGGTCACTCGTTCCTCCAGCGGGAACTCCGTCGGGATCCGCGGGCCGGCCGATCCGACCACCAGCACCGCCGGGCCGCGCGGGAAGTTCTGCGGAATCTGCACGTCGATGACCCGCGAGGTCACGGCATCCTCCTGGAAGGGTCGGAGGTTCAGGCGGACGCGCAGGGACTGCCCCGGCGCCACCTCCCGGTGTTCCACCTGCGCCTCGAGCAGCGCCGCGGTGTGGCGTCTCGACGTCAGGCCGATCTCGATGCTGACGTCGATGGGGTCGACCTGCACGAAATCGTTGTAGAGGAGGAAGTTCAGGGCCTGGGGCAGCTCCAGGATCGAGGCCAGCGCGATGTCCCGGCTGTTGTAGACGAGGTTCTTGCGCGTGAGCACGCGGGGCAGCCCCTTGCCGCGCAGGCTGGTGGTGACCGTGGCCGTGCCGCCGCCCAGCAGGGCGTCGCGGGAGCGGTCGATGGCGGTGAGCGCCATCGCCGTGGCGAAAATCTTCGCCAGATCCGGCCGGCGGACCACCTGGGTGCCCTTCTCCACGCGCCGGCCGGTGTCCTGATCGATCACCGTGACCCGGACGGCGAAGAGCCGCGGCATCTGGCCCAGGATCCCGCGAATGCCGGGACCCCGATCCTGATCGATCTTCCCGATCATCTGTCCCAGGTTGCCCTCCTTGAAGGGCCGTTCCAACGTGCGCACCACCGTGATGATCTCGGAGGCGGTCAGCACGTACTCCACTTCGCCCAGGTTGTCCCAGGGATGCCCGCAGATGAGCAGCCGGTCGCCGACGCGCAGCGTCACGGTGCAGATGCCACCGAAGTTGAGGTCCCCCTGGGCCTGCAGGATCCCCACCGAGCTGCCACCGGTGATCGGTCCGGGCCGGAAGTCCGTGGGGTCGCCGGTCTCCTGATAGAAAGGAAGGATCGGCTGCTGGATCCCGAGCGCCCGCTGCAGGATCCGCCGGGCGCGCGGAGAGAGGCCGGACGCCGTGGCGTCGAAGGCGGCCGGGACGAAGGCGGTCACCCCGGGCAGCGCCGCCTCGATGGCCCGCGCCTGGGCCGGGCTCTCCGCGATCACGAGGCGCTCTACCCGGGCCGCTCCCGACGTCAGCGGGCGCTCGGCGACGTAGGTGCGCGGCCACACAGCCCGCGGCGAGCCCGCAGGCAGCGCGAGGAGCGGCAGCATCTCCTCGATAGGCGTGGCCAGGGCCAGGTCACGCTTCTCGGGCTGGAACAGGTAGCCGGCGCTCAGCGCGCCCATCAACTTTCCGTTGATGTACAGCGGGCTGCCGCTCATGCCCGCGGCGGTCCCTCCGGAGCGGTCCGCCACGGGACCGAAGATCCGGAACAGCACGAGGTGCTTCACCGGAATGACGCCGCCCCCGCCGCGCAGCGTGCCGACGACCTCGAAGTCGAACTGCTCGATCTGCTGGCCTTTGATCACCGTCCGGCCGATCCCGCGCATCCCCGGTCTGACCTCGGAGACCGCCATGATCGGCGGCAGCCCGGCGCCGGGCTGCGCCCAGGAGCGTCCGGGCACCACCAGCGCCGCGAGCATCACGAGAACTGCTACCAACCGCACCACGACCCTGCCTCCCCTCACACCAGTCTGAGTGACATTCGCGTCCCGGCGGGCCAAATCCCCCGCCGGGAGGCGCCCCGGCAAGAAAAGGAAAAGACGCCGGGGCGCCTCCCGGCGTCCATGCCGTGCCGCCGCAATTCAACGTGGTTCGATGCGGACCACGACATCCCCCTGTCTGACACGCTGGCCCGGGCGGACCAGGACCTCGCGCACCGTCCCGTTCCGGGGTGCCCGCGCGGCCACCGCCTTGGTCCCGGTCAGCACCGTCCGCACGTAGACCAGCGGCTGGCCGTCCTCGACGCGCGCGCCGACCTCCACCAGGTCGTCGGCGAGCACCGTGCCGGCCAATGTGCTCTTCACGTCCAGCCAGCCGGACTGCGGCCCCGCCGCCGCCGTCACGGCGATCACCGCCACCGCCCCCAGGGCCAGAACCGCTCGGTTCATCATCGGAATTATACCCCTTGTCGCCGCAGCCTCGGGCCGCCTGCCGGCTAGCCCGCGAACTCCTCCGGAGGCGTGGAGGTGCGTCCGAAGTAGTAACGCAGGGCGTGGACGATCCGTTCCGCCGCCCGCCCGTCGCCGTAGGGGTTGTGGGCGCGGGCCATGGCCTCATAGGCCGCGGGGTCGCCCAGCAGCCGGCTGGCCTCCTCCACGATCCGCCGCCGATCGGTCCCCACCAGCCGCAGCGTTCCGGCGGCGACACCTTCGGGGCGCTCCGTCACCCGGCGAAGGACCAGAGCCGGACGCCCCAGCGCCGTGGCCTCCTCCTGGATCCCCCCGGAATCGGTCAGGATGAGATAGGCCTGCTGCATCAACCGGACCCAGGGGCCGTAGTCGGGGGGCTCGATGAGATGCGCCCGAGGGTGCCCGTGCAGCACCTGTCCCACGACCCGCCGCACCGCGGGATTCCGGTGCACCGAGAAGACGAGTTCGACCTCGGGATGACGGTCGAGGATCTCCACCAGCGCCAGGTAGATCTCCCGGAGGGGCTCCCCCCAGTTCTCGCGGCGGTGCGTGGTGACCAGCACGAGACGCCGGCCCCGCAGCTCGGGCAGGCCCGGGGGGAGGGGGATGTCGGGTCGATCCTTGACCAGGTGCAGCGCGTCGATCACCGTATTCCCCGTGACCACCACCGCCTGCGGGGGAACCCCTTCCCGCAGCAGGTTGGTCCGGGCCGTCGGGGTCGCCGCGAAGTGCAGGTCGGTCAGCACCGTCGTCATCCGCCGGTTCATCTCTTCGGGGAAGGGCTGATACTTGTCGGCGGTGCGCAGCCCGGCCTCGATGTGGCCGATGGGAATCCGGTGGTAAAAGGCGGCGAGGGCCCCGACAAAGGTCGTGTGGGCGTCCCCCTGCACCAGGACCATCGCCGGACGCCTCTCACCCAGGACGCGATACAGCCCGCGCAGCGCCCGGGTGGTGATGTCTACCAGGGACTGCTCCGGGAGCATGATGTTCAGGTCGTGGTCGGGGGTGATCCCGAACAGACGTGTCACCTGATCGAGCATCTCTCGGTGCTGGCCCGTGACCGTGACAATGGGCATGAACTCCTCGGCCTCCCGCAACCCGAGAACGACCGGAGCCATCTTCACGGCCTCAGGCCGCGTGCCGAAAACGGTCATGATGGGGATGGCCGCCATGGGGGGTCAGGGTAGCGGCTCGGTGAGTTCCTTCGTCCGCCGGCGCGCCCGCAGCAGGCCCAGATGCCGGGCCACGATGAGGAGCAGCAGGACGATCGCGCCCAGGAGAAGGAGTGAGGCGCTGCGGTTGATCCCGGCGACAGCCAGCCCGCCCAATCCGAGGACGGCGCTGCAGAGATAGAGCACGAGCACGGTCTGGCGCTGGGTCAGTCCGCGGTCCAGCAGGCGGTGGTGGAGGTGCCCGCGATCGGGGAGGAAGATCGAGACCCCGGTGCGGTAGCGCCGGATGATGGCATAGCCGGTGTCCAGGATCGGGATGGCCAGGGCCAGAACGGGCACGGCCAGACTGAGCGCCGTCACCGACTTGAACAACCCCTCTACCGCCGCCGCACCCAGGAGGTATCCGAGGAGCATCGATCCGCTGTCCCCCATGAAGATGCGTGCGGGGTGGAAGTTGTGCCGGAGGAATCCGACGCTGGCCCCGGCCACGGCGGCCACGACGGTCATCATCCCGGTATCGCCGCGGGCGGCGGCGGCGAGCAGCAGCGTGACCGCCGTGATCGCGGAGACCCCGGCGGCCAGCCCGTCCACCCCGTCGATCTCGTTCATGGCGATGGCCAGCGAACCCAGCCACAGGACGGTGAAGAGGTGGCCGACGACCCCCAGGGGGATGACCGTGCCGGTGAAGGGGTTGGTCAGAAAGGGCGTGGTCATGCCGAAAAAGACCGGGACCGACGCCGCGGCGTAGATCAGCGGGAACTTCACCCGTCCCGGGAGGGGACGGAGGTCGTCCACCGCCCCCAGTCCGGTCACGGCGACGGCGCCGAGCAGCAGCCCCATAAGCGGAGCAGACAGCGGCCGGTAGGGCACGGCCAGGATTACATAGCGCGGCTCGCGGACCAGGGTGACGGGTTGGTCGATGGGCAACCCGATCAGCAGGGCCAGGATGACGCCGGCAAAAATCGCCAGCCCGCCCATCCGCGGGATCGGCGCCGTATGGATGTGTCGGCCGCCGGGGAGGGCGACGGCCCCCAGCCGACGCCCGATCCACTGCATCTCCACGCTCAGGGCGTAGGTGACGAGCAGGGCGAGGAGACCGGCCAGGGCGTAGGCAGGAAGGCTCATGGTGTCACTCTAGGACGTACCCCGGGAGCGACGGCTCCACCCCGTCAGGCGCGCTCGAAGAGTTCGCTGACCGACGTGTCCAGGTGGATCCGCCGGATGGCCTCGGCCAGGAGGGGCGCCACCGAGAGGACCGTCACCTTGTCCATGAGCTTTTCCGGCGGAAGGGGAATGGTGTTGGTCACCACCACCTCGGCGATCCGGCTGTGCGCCAGGCGCTGCACGGCGGGACCGGAGAAGATGGCGTGGGTGGCGCAGGCGTAGACCGCCGCCACGCCGCGCCGCCACAGCGCCTGCGCGCCCATGGTCAGCGTGCCGGCCGTGTCGATGATGTCGTCCACGATAATCGCCGTCCGCCGGTACACCTTGCCGATGACATGGACGACCTCCTTCACGTCGTTGGGCCGATCCCGGCGTTTGTCGATGATGGCGATGGGCGCCCCCAGGTGTTTGGCGAACTCCCGCGCCCGCGGCACCCCGCCGACGTCGGGAGAGACCACGACGACGTTCTCCAGGTGCTTGGCGGCGAAGTAGTCGGCCAGGATCATCCGGCTCGGCAGGTGGTCCAGCGGGATATCGAAGAAGCCCCACAGCTGCCCGGCGTGCAGGTCCACGGCCAGAAGGCGGTGGCAGCCCGCCGCGGTGAGCAGGTTGGCCACCAGCTTGGCCGAGATCGGCTCCCGGGGACGCATCTTGCGGTCCTGGCGGGCGTAGCCGAAGTAGGGCAACACTGCGGTGATGCGGTCGGCGGAGGCGCGGCGCAGGGCGTCGACGATGACGAGCAGCTCCATGAGGTTCTCATTGACCGGCGGGCAGGTGGGCTGGATGACGAACACGTCCTCGCCGCGCACGCTCTCCTCGATCCGCACCCCCACCTCGCCGTCGGCGTAGCGAAAGATGCTCAGGTCGGCCAGCGGGACGCCCAGCGCCTCGGCAATCTCGCGGCTCAACTGGGGATTGCCGCTGCCGCTGAAGAGTTTCAGCCGCGCACCCGCGCTCCGCGGAGAGGGCGCCGGGCGGGGCTCAGCGGGCAGCGTCTGTCGAGACATACCTGATCACCCTGGCCGGGACGCCGACCGCCACGCCGCCCGGGGGAACGTCCCGGTTCACCACCGAGCCCGCGCCGGTCACCGCCCCGCGGCCCACGCGCACCGGCGCGATCAGCATGCTGTCGCTGCCGATGAAGGCCTCGTCCTCGATCACCGTCTGGTGCTTGCGGCGGCCGTCGTAGTTGCAGGTCACGGTGCCGGCGCCGATGTTCACCCGCGCGCCCAGGGTGGCGTCCCCGATATAACTCATGTGGTGGACCTTGGTGTAGTCGCCGATGGTCGAGTTCTTGATCTCGGCGTAGTTGCCGATCTCGACGAAGCGCCCGATCCGGCTGCCCGGGCGCAGGCGGCTGTAGGGACCGACCCGCGAGCCCTCGCCGATCTCACTGCCCACGACGGTGGAGGCCTCGATGACGACCCGGTCCCCGACCCGGCTGTCCTGCAGGCGCGCCTGCGGTCCGATGACGCAGGCCCGCCCGATGGTCGTCTTCCCCTCCAGGTAGGTCTGCGGGTGGATGACGGTGTCCGGCCCGACCACGACGCCTACATGGACGTAGGTCGTGGCCGGATCCACGATCGTCACCCCCTCGTCCATCAGGCGGTCCAGCACCCGCCGCCGCATCACGGCCTCCGCCGCCGCCAGGTCGCGGCGGGAGTTGACCCCCATCGCCTCCTCCGCCGGCGCCGGAAGGGCGCTCACCTTGCGGCCCGCCCCCAGCAGCCAGGCGACGGTGTCGGTGAGGTAGTACTCCCCCTGGGCGTTGTCCGGCCGGAGGTGCGTCAGCGCCTCGCGCAGCGCCTCGGGCTCGAACACATAGCTGCCGGCGTTGATCTCGCGGACCCCGGCGTCCCCGGCCGAGGCATCCGCCTCTTCCACGATGCGCGCCACGCTGCCGTCCGGGGCCCGCAGGACCCGGCCGTAGCCGGCGGGATCGGCCAGATGAGCGGTGAGGATGGTGGCCGCAGCGCCCGAACTCCGGTGCCGCTCCAGCAGTGCGGTGATGGTCGCCGACCGCAGCAGCGGGGTATCCCCGTACAGGATCAGGATCGGGCCGTCGCCGGCGTCGAGCAGGGGGACGGCCTGCATCACGGCGTGCCCCGTGCCCAGCGGCTCCCGCTGCTCCACGCACTCCCCCCGCGTTCCCACCACGGTGCGCACGCTGTCCGCGCCGTGGCCGATCACCACCACCGGACGGGACAGCCCCGCCCCCTCCAGCGCGTCCAGGACGTGACTCAGCAGCGGCTGGCCGCACAGCGTGTGGAGGACCTTGGGAAGGTCGGAGCGCATCCGCTTCCCCTGCCCTGCCGCCAGCACCACGGCGCGTGCTTGCCCCATTCTCCGCTCCGCGAGTCGTCCCGTCTGCACTTCCCTGGGTGGGAAAACGAATCCTTCCCCCCGAATCGTACCGCGGACATTGCCTGCCATCAAAACGCACCGCCCGGAGAAAGGACTGCCCGGCCATGTTCGATCTGATCATCCGCGACGCCCTCGTCTACGATGGGAGCGGCTCGCCGCCCTTTGTCGGGGACCTGGCCCTCCGAGGCGACCGCCTGGCCGCCGTCGGCCCGCACCTGGGCGGCCCCACGCACGCCGACCTCGATGCCCGCGGTCTGGCCGCCGCTCCCGGGTTCATCAACATGCTGAGCTGGGCCAATGCCTCCCTGCTGATCGACGGCCGGTCGCAGAGCGACCTCCGGCAGGGAGTGACGCTGGAGGTCCTGGGCGAAGGGGTGTCGATGGGACCGCTCACCGAGGCCATGGCGCGGGAGATGAGCGAGCGCCAGGGCGATCTCCGCTACGCGGTGACCTGGACGACGCTGGGCGGGTATCTCGACCACCTCGCCGCCCAAGGGGTGTCGTGCAACGTCGCCTCCTTCGTCGGGGCGACCACGGCCCGCATCTACGTCCTGGGTTACGAGAATCGTCCGCCCACGGCGGTCGAACTGGACCGGATGCGGGCGGTGGTGGACGAGGCGATGGCCGAGGGGGCCGTGGGCGTCTCCTCCGCCCTGATCTACCCGCCGGCCACCTACTCCGACACCGCCGAACTCATCGCGCTGGCGGCCTGCGCGGCGGAGGCCGGCGGGCTGTACATCTCCCACCTCCGGAACGAGGGAGCCCGCATCGACGAGGCGCTGGACGAGTTCTTCACCGTCCTCGACACCTCGGGCGCGCGGGGGGAGATCTACCACCTCAAAGTCTCGGGGCGAGCCCACTGGCATCGCATGGCCGGCGTGCTGGAACGCATCGAAGCCGAGCGCGCACAGGGCGTCGAGGTGACCGCCGACGTCTATCCCTACACCGCCTCCTCCACCGGCCTGGACACGGCCATCCCGCCCTGGGCGCACGAGGGGGGCGAGGCGGCGCTCCTGGCCCGCCTGCGGGATCCGACGATCCGACGTCGCCTGCGCCAGGAGATGGCGCTGTTCGCCGATCCCTCGGAGATCCTGGTCGTAGGGTTCAAGCAGGCACGGCTGAAACCCCTGACCGGCAGGACGCTGGCCGACGTCGCCGCAGAACGTCGGACGGGCTGGCAGGACGCGGTGATGGACCTGATCGTCGAGAACGACGGCGACGTGGGGGCCGTATTCTTCACGATGTCCGAGGACAACGTGAGGGCGGTGATGGCGCGCCCCTGGGTGAGCTTCTGCTCGGACGCCGGGTCGTACGCCGCCGAAGGCGTCTTCCTCTCCGTCGGCACCCACCCCCGTGCCTACGGCGCCTTCGCCCGCGTTCTGGGCAAATACGTCCGCGAGGAGCGGCTGCTCACCCTGGAAGAAGCCGTCCGCAGGCTGACGTCGCTGCCGGCCACGGTGCTCCGCCTGACCGACCGGGGCCGCCTGGCGCCCGGATACGTTGCCGATCTCGTGCTCTTTGATCCCGCCACGATCGCCGATCGCGCCACCTACGAACGGCCGCACCAGTACGCCACCGGGGTGCGTCACGTCTTTGTCAACGGTGTGCCGGTGATCCGCGACGGCGAGCACACCGGCGCCACGCCGGGACGGGTCGTCCGCGGACCGGGCTGGCGGGGGCGCTAGCGGCGTGCTGCTCGTCCCTCCCCGCCTTCCTCCGGAACGCGCCTTCCCCGCTCCCGGCACCCACCTCTGCGGGATGGCCTGGGACGGCGCGGCGTTGTGGCACTCCGATGCGGAGACCGAACGCATCTATTGCCTCGACCCGTCCAGCGGCCGCGTCACGCGAGAGATTCCCTGCCCGGCCGTGCGGACCGACCTGGCCCACGACGGCACGGACCTCTGGCAGATCGCCGGCCATCCGAAGCGGATTGTCGCGATCGATCCCCGGAGCGGCAGGGTCGTGCAGGAGGTGCCCCTCGGCGAAGCCAGCGAGAACGCCTCCGGCCTGCACGTCGAGCGGGATCGCTACTGGATCGGATGGCAGGAGGAGGCGATGATCGAGGAACGCGACCGCGCCTCCCACCGTGTCCTGGCCACGTACCCGGCCCTGCCGGCCATCGCCGGGCTGACGATGCGGGCCGGTGTGCTGTGGTTCACCGACTTCCAGGAGGCGTTGCTGGTTGCCGTCGAGCGCCCCTCCGGCCTGGAACTCGCCCGCTTTCAGCTGGAAGGCCGTCCCACCGGCCTGTGCTGGGACGGTTCCCGCTTCTGGTACAGCGATTACAGCGGCCGGCGGATCTGCGCTGTGCGGCTCATCGGCGACTGACCACAACTCTCCGCGGTCATGGCACCCCGGTCTTCCGGCGACCCCCCGAGAGCCGGCGCCTGCGCGAGATGAAGGTGGCTGCGGGGCCGGGCTTCGATCCCGGACTCCCAGCTCCAAAGGCTGGTGGCCTACCAGTTAGCCGACCCCGCAGTACTTCCGGAGGAACATTTTGATCGTACCACAGGTGCAGCGGCGCGCCGCATGCCCCCTCCAGCCGACCGCTCCCATGATCGCCGATGGTGTTCGGTAACCCCGACGGGCCGGCCCGGAACTGGGTCCGGGACGAGTTCACCCAGTCCCGCTGAGGCATGGTTCTCCGGGATCACAGCACCGCGATCGCCTCGATCTCCACCAGCGCGTCTCGCGGGAGCTTGGCCACCTGCACCGTGCTGCGGGCCGGCGGCAACTCCTTGAAGTAGCTGCCGTACTCTTCGTTCATCGGCCCGAAGTCGTTCATATCCTTGAGGAACACCGTGCACTTCATGACACGGTCCAGGGACGACCCGGCGGCCTCCAGGATGGCTTTGACGTTGTCCAGCGCCCGCCGGGTCTGGGTCTTGATGTCCTGTCCCACCATCTGCCCCGTCCGCGGATCGAGGGCGATCTGCCCGGAGACAAACACGAACCCGTTGGCCTTCACCGCCTGCGAGTACGGTCCGATGGCGTTGGGCGCACCCTCCGACTTCACGATCTCTCGCGGCACAATGACTCCCTCCCGGTGGTCCGAGTGACGCCTGGCGTCTTCGGCGGCGGCGGGCCGCGCCTCCTGCGTCACCAGCGCGGCGGCCACCTGGGCGTGCAGCGCCGCGATGCGGTGATGGTCGGCCTCCCCGAGGAGGCCGGACCGGCGGGCGAAGCGCAGGTAGTAGCCGAGTTCGGTGAGCGCGGCCTGCAGGCGGCGCCGGCTCGGGAGCCGCCCCCCGGCAGACTGCTCCGGCGACAGCCCGGCCCCGATCACCAGCGCCGCGTCGCGCATCCGCTGGGCCAGGGCCGGGTCGCTGTGGAGGAACTTCCAGGTGATCCGGAACACCTGATGCGCCAGGTCGTCGGCCGGCCGCCGCATCTCGCGATCTGGCCGAAAGGAGGAGAGGGCCACAGTCGACATTCTCCCGGTTCGTCCGGGGGCGTTCCGCCGGCCAAAGACAACTGGCGGCCGGCACGGGGTGAAGGGTGCAGCGGGGCGGGCGAGTGTCGGCCTCAGGTCGTGGCCGCGGCCCGGCCGATCCGGGCGCGGAAGGCGCGGACTTCGGCGGCCTGGATGTCGGCGCGGTACGAGGAGCGCACCAGAGGGCCGGATTCCACGTACCGGAATCCCTTCTCCAGTCCGATCTCGCGGAGCGCCGCGAACTCGCCCGGCGTGTAGTACCGGTCGATGGGATGGTGGTCAGGCCCCGGGCGCAGGTATTGGCCCAGGGTGAGGATGTCGCAGTCCACCGCCCGCAGGTCGTCCATCGTCTGCAGCAGTTCGTCCCAGGTCTCGCCCAGACCCACGATGATCCCGCTCTTGGTGAAGGCCGTGTACCCCCACTCCTTCGCCCGGCGCAACAGCGTGAGGGTCCGCCGGTAGTCGCCGCCGGGGCGCACGCGCCTGAAGACGCGCGGCACGGACTCGATGTTGTGGGCCAGGATCTCCGGTCCCGCCTCCAGCACCGTGCGCAGGGCGTCGGGGTCGCCTTTGAAGTCGGGGATCAGCACCTCGACGGTGCAGTCCGGGCTGGTTTCATGGATGCGCCGGATGAGGGCGGCGTAAACCGCGGCGCCGCCGTCGGAGAGATCGTCGCGGTTCACCGAGGTGATCACGGCGTGGCGCAGTCCCATGGCCCGCACCGCCGCGGCCACGCGCTCGGGCTCCTGGAGGTCGAGCTCCGTCGGCAGGCCGTGGACGATGGCGCAGTAGGCGCAGGAGCGCGTGCAGATGTTGCCCAGGATGAGAAAGGTGGCCGTCCGCCGGTGCCAGCACTCCCCGAGGTTGGGGCAGCGCGCCTCCTCGCAGACCGTGTGCAGGGTCTGCCGGCGCATGATCCCCAGGAGCTCGCGGTAGTTCTCCCCGGTGGGGAGCCGCGCTTTGAGCCACTCCGGGCGTCGGGCGACCTCGGTGCTCATCGCTCAGAAGTCGGTCAGCGTGGCGTCACCGCCGGCAAAGCCCTCCAGCTTGGCCTTGATCCGGTTGAGGAACTGCACGGCGACGGCCCCGTCGAAAACGCGGTGATCGAAGGACAGTCCCAGGTGCATGATATCACGGATGGCGATGGCGTCGTCCCGCACCACCGGCCGCTTCACCACGGCGTCGGTGGCGAGAATCGCGGCCTGCCCCGGGACGATGATCGGCATGGACCAGATCGAGCCGAAGACGCCCGGGTTGGTGATGGTGAAGGTGGCGCCCTGCACGTCTTCGAGCGTCAACGTCCCGTCCCGGGCCCGCCGGCTCAGCCGGTCGATGTCGCGGGCCACGCCGACCAGACTCTTCTGGTCGGCCTGCTTGATCACGGCCACGATCAGTCCGTCCTCCACCGCAATGCCCAGCCCGATGTTGATCGCCTTGCGGAGCAGGATCCCCTCCTCCGTCCACACCGCGTTGACGACGGGGAAGGCGCGCAGCGCCTCCACGGCGGCCCGGACGAAGAAGGCGGTGAGGGTGATGTTCACCCCCTCCCGCACGCGCCAGGCCTCCTTGTGCGCCTCGCGCCAGCGCACCAGGGAGGTGACGTCGGCTTCGACCACCCCGTAGGCATGGGGGATGTCGCGTTTGGACTGGGCCATGCGCTGGGCGATCGACCGGCGCAGCGGGGTCAGTTTCATCAATTGATCCCCGGTCGCCGCGGCAGGGGCAGCGGGGGGCGCCGCCAGCGCGGGCCCGGCGGGCGCGGGGGGCGGCGGGGGGCCGGGCGGCGTGGCGCGCCGCCCGAGATAGCGCAACACATCTTCCTTGGTCACCCGGCCGCCGGCGCCCGATCCCGGCAGCGCGGCCACCTCCTGCAGGGAAAGGCCGTGCTCTGCGGCCAGCCGGCGCACCACCGGAGAGAGTCTGACGCGCTCCCCGTCCGCGGCGACGGCGGTGTCGCGGCGCCCGGCGGCGGGTGGCAATGATGCCGCGGAGAGCGGGGGCGTCTCCCCCCCGGTCGCGGCCTCGGAGGTCTCCATCAGCGCGATCGGCGTGCCCGTGGCCACCGTCGTCCCCTCCGGCACCAGGATCTGGGTCAGGGTGCCGCCGAAGGGCGCCGGCATCTCGACGTTGACCTTGTCGGTGATGATCTCCACCAGGGGTTCAAACCGCTCCACCCGCTGGCCCGGCGCCTTCAGCCATTTGCCGATCGTGCCCTCGTAGGTGCTCTCTCCCAGTTGCGGCATCTTCACTTCCGTCGGCATACATGGCCTCCCGGCCCTACAGCGCGGCCAGCCTGCGGATGGCGTCGGCGATCTTGTGCCGGTCGATGAAGAACCACTCCTCCAGCGGTTTGCTGAAGGGAATCCCCGGGACGTCGGGCCCCCCGAGGCGGATCACGGGAGCGTCCAGGTCGTAGAAGGCCTCTTCTGCGATCAGCGCCGCGATCTCGGCACCGTAGCCGCAGAACCGGTTGTCCTCGTAGACGATCAAGGCCCGGTTGGTCTTGGCCACGGAGTGGAGGATTGTCGTCGTGTCCAGCGGGGCCAGCGTGCGCACGTCGACCACTTCCGCGTCGATCCCCTCGCCGGCCAGCGTCTCCGCCGCCTGCAGCGCCTCGTGCAGCATCCAGCCGTAGGCGAACACCGAGAGATCCTTCCCCTCGCGCCGGACGGCGGCCGGGCCGATGGGCACCGTGTAGTCGTCGTCGGGCACCTCGCCCTTGACGATCCGGTACATGCGCTTGTGCTCCAGGAACAGCACCGGATCGGGATCGCGCACGGCGGATTTGAGCAGCCCCTTGGCGTCATAGGGCGTGGCGGGGGCGACGACCTTGATCCCGGGGACGTGGGCGTAGAAGGCCTCGATGGACTGGGAGTGGTAGAGGGCGGTGCCGTGGGACCCGCCGTAGGGCGTGCGGAACACCACCGGGCAGCCGAAGGCGTTGTTGGAGCGGTAGCGCATCCGGGCCGCCTCGCTGACGATCTGGTTGAAGGCCGGGTGAATGAAGTCGGCGAACTGGAACTCGGCGATGGGCAGCAGGCCGTTGGCGGCCATGCCGATGGCCACCCCGGCGATGGAGGACTCCGCCAGCGGCGCGTCGATGACCCGCTCCTCGCCGTACTTCTCCAGCAACCCGGCCGTGGCCCCGAAGACTCCGCCCTTGCGGCCGACATCCTCGCCCAGGACGACGACCCGGTCGTCCCGGGCGAACTCCTCGTGGTGGGCCAGGTTGATCGCGTCGATATACCGCCGCTCCGCCACGGGACTCACCGCCCTTCGAAGAACACGTAGCGCGCCGCGCTGGCCGGCTCGGGCAGGGGCGCGCGCTCCGCCGCCTCGGTGGCCTGGTCGATCTCCCGCCGCACACGCGCGGCGATCTCCTGCCGGACGGTGTCGGTGAGAAGCCCCACGCTCTCCAGGTAGGCGCCGAAGACGCGCAGCGGGTCCCGGGCCCGATCGGCCTCGATCTCGTCCTTCGTCCGGTAGCGCTCCTGCTGGTCGTCGCTGCTGTGCGACCCCAGCCGCGGCACCTGGAACTCCAGCAGCATCGGGCCCTCCCCCCGCTTCGCCCGCTCGTAGGCGTCCCGGGCCACCCGGTAGCACTCCAGCACGTCGCTGCCGTCGGCGACCACGCCGGGGAAGCCGTAGCCGGCGGCCCGGGCGGCGATGCTGCCTCCGGCCACCTGCTTGTGCAGCGGAACGGAGATGGCGTAGGCGTTGTTCTCCACGACGAAGATCACGGGCAGCCGGTAGAGGCCGGCCCAGTTCATCGCCTCGTGGACGTCCCCCTGGCTCGTCCCGCCGTCGCCGATCGCCACCATGGTCACCTCGCCGGTCCTGCGCACCCTGGCGGCGTAGGCGATGCCCACCGCGTGGGGGTACTGGGTGCCCACCGGGCTGCTGGTGCTCAAGATCTTCACCCGGGGATGGCCGTAGTGACCCGGCATCTGGCGGCCGCCGCTGCTGGGATCGGCCGCCCGCGCGAACAGCCCCAAAAGGATGTCGGTCGGGGTCATCCCTTTCACCAGACAGGCCGCGATGGACCGATAGAACGGCACGAACCAGTCCTGGGCCTTGTCCATCGGCCACATCGCCGCCACCTGACACCCCTCGTGGCCGGGGCCGGAGATGACGAACATCGCCTTTCCGGCCCGCTGCAGCACCCACATCCGCTCGTCCAGGGCCCGGGCCAGGGCGATGTAGTAGTACATCTCCAGGACATCCCGGTCGCTCAGCCCGAGCTGGGCGTGCCGTGCCGAGACCCGGGGCTTCGCCTCCATCGCGCTCATCGTCGCTCCACCCCTCCGATCCAGTCCGCCGGGTTAGACGTGGATGACCCTGCCCATGGCATCCAGGGCCGCCTCTTTGAGCGCCTCGGACAGCGTGGGGTGCGAGTGGACCGCCGCACCCAGCTCCGCCACCGTCGCCTCGCCGTACTTGGCCACCACGCCTTCCGCGAGCAACTCGGTGACCGACGGCCCGATCATGTGGATCCCCAAGATTTCGCCGATCCTGGCGTCGGCGACCACCTTGACGAACCCCTCCCGCATCCCCTGGATCACCGCCTTGCTGTTGGCCTGGAAGCTGAAGCGCCCCACCCTGACGTCGTAGCCCTGCTGGCGCGCCTGCTGTTCGGTGAGCCCGACCGTGGCCACCTGGGGAAGGGAGTACGTCGGCCGGGGGACGGCGTCGTAGTTGAGGGGATGGCCGCCCACGCCCGCAATGCGCTCGACCACGGCGATCGCCTCGTCGCTGGCCACATGGGCCAGGCGGAAGGGCCGGGCTCCCGTCAGCACGTCGCCGATGGCGTAGATCCCCGGGGCCGTGGTCTGCAGGTGCTCGTCGACCACGGGGGCGTCCTTCTCCACGGCCACCCCGGCCTCGTCGAGATTCAGCCCCGCCGTCACCGGCGCGCGGCCGATGGCCACCAGCAGATAGTCGGCTTCCAGCGTCCGCGTCTCGCCCCCCTGGACGACCGTGACCGCGACCCGGTCGCCGCTCACCCGCGCGCTCTGCGCGGCCGTCTCCGTCATGGCGCGAATGCCCCGGCGGGCGAAGGATCGCTCCAGCGTCCGGCCGATCTCCTCATCCTCCAGCGGCAGCAGGGTGGACAGCAGTTCGACCACCGTCACCTCGCTGCCCAGGGCCCGGTACAGGCTGGCGAACTCGACCCCCACCGGCCCTGCGCCCAGGATCACGATGGACCGCGGGACCTCCGTCAGCCCCAGGGCGCCGGTGCTGTCGAGAATGCGCACGTTGTCGATGGCGATGCCGGGGAGGCTGCGGGGAGCGGAGCCGGTAGCGATCATGACGTGTCTGGCCGTGAGCGCCGTCTCCGACCCGTCCGCCAGGGCCACCCCGATGGTCTCCCGGTTGAGGAACCGGCCTTCCCCGGTGAAGACGTCGATCTTGTTCTTGCGCATCAGGAACTGCGTCCCCTTGTAGAGGGTCTCGACCACCCGGGCCTTGCGTCGGTGCGCCGCGGCGACGTCCACGGAGACCTCGCCGGTCCGCACCCCGAGATCCGGAGCATCCTTCAGGTGTTCCAGGAGTTCCGCCGTCTGGAGCAGCGCCTTTGTCGGGATGCAGCCGGCGTGCAGGCAGGTCCCGCCCACCTTGTCGCGCTCCACCAGCGCGGTGCGCAGCCCCAGCTGGGCGGCCCGGATGGCCCCGACGTAACCGCCGGGTCCGCCCCCGATGATCACCACATCATACGGTTCCGGCATTCCTGCCCCTCATGGACACCGCTCAGGCCGCAGCCGGCCCTCGGCAGGCATCGGCGCGGCTCGTGGAGCGGCGGGAATCATGCTCGTCATGCGGCCGGAGGTGGAACAGATCATCAGGTGTGTTCGGGTGGATCCGACCCGTTCCTTCCGCGGACCGCTCAATGTCCGCGACCCCGCGGCAGTTCGCTCAACGGCTTTCGCCCGGCGTAGCCCTCGTCGGCCCCGTGCCAGAACCGCACGGTGTCTTCGCCGAGACGCCAGCAGAGGAAGACCTCCCGCTCTCCGGCCCGCGCGGGAAAATCGATCAGGCCCAGGTCGAGGTCGCGCAACACACAGCCGATCTCCTCCAGGCGCGAGGCCGCCTCCGCCGCCCGCAGCGCGCGGTGCTCCACGTCCCGCTGCGCGGCGAGGAGGTCGTCCAGCACCGGCTCGCCCCGGCCCAGCCGCTCCCAGCATCCGTCGAGCCGGCCCTTTGCCGCCAGGACCTCGTCGCGCAGGCTGCGGAGGCGCCGCACCAGCTGCTCCACCTCGGGAAGGACGGCCACCGCCTCCGCCACCGTGAAATACCGCATGTGTTAGTTGCGTACCCGGACCCGCAGCGTATGATACCCCGACGCGCCGTCCGGCAGCGGCGGCGCCTCCTTCGCCGTCTGCAGCACCCCGCCGCCGTCTTTGGCTCTGACCTTCAGCGTGTACTCCCCGGGACCGGTGGGCTTCCACAGGGCCGCCCACAGCACCCAGGTGAACGGACCCAGCGCCGGCTTCACCTCCGCCTTCTGCCAACTCCTCCCTCCGTCGGTGCTCACCTCGACCTCCCGGACGCCCCGGTCGCCGGCGTAGGCCACGCCGCCGAGGGGCACCTCCTCCGGGGCCACCGTGCGGGGCAGCGTGGTGAACTTGGACATCGTCTTCACCACCGCCTCATCGCTCCAGCCCGAGCGCTCCCAGTAGCCCTGGAAGTCGTAGTCCACCACCTCGATCCGGGTGATCCACTTCGGATTCTTCATGCCGAATAGCCCCGGCACCAGGAGCCGCACGGGGAAGCCGTGCCTGGGAGGCAACGGTTCGCCGTTCATCTCGTAGGCCAGCAGCGTGGTGGGATTCAGCGCGTCGGCGATGGGGATCGACTCGGTGTAGCCGTCGGCGCAGCGGAAGGCGACCTTCACCGCCTTCGCCCCGGGCCCGCCGGCCTGCTGGAGGATGTCGCGCAGCCGCGCGCCCTTCCACCGGGCGTTGCCGATCAGGTCGCCGCCGACCTCGTTGCTGATGCACTCCAGCGTCTGGAACTGCTCCACGGACGGGAACTGGCGGAGCTGCTCGTAGCCGAGCTTGAGCGGACGCGCCACCAGCCCGCCGACCTCGAGCGACCAGCGGTCGGCGTTCAGGACCGGGTCGAATCCCGGGGGGTTCTTGCTCACGACGTAGAACTGGTCGGTCGGCGTGATCTCCGGAGGGAGATCCCGGACCCGGGCGAAGAGGGACTGGGCAACGGCGCGGGTTCGACCGCCGACCGCTGACATCCATCGCGCCGCCGAGGCTCCGGCCGCGGCGGCCACGAAGAGGAGCAGGCCGCGGGTGAGTACTTCACGGCGGGTGACACCGCCCTTCGGAGCCGCGGCCACAGGCCGCGGTGGCCGGCCGACGGTGACTGCGTACACGAGCGCGTACAGCGTCGCGTACCCGGCGATAGCCAGCGCAACCGGTAGGGTGCCGCCGTCCGCCGCCCCCAGCGCCTGGTGCCGTGCGGCCAGGGTGGCGCTCGCCGGTCCCCAGGTCAGCAGGGCGAGGACGCCGGCGGAGACGGCCCAGGCCAGGAGGAGCCGCGGCCAGGGGCGCACCCTGACGAGGAGCGCGCCGAGCACCCCCCAGAGCACGACGATGCCCAGCAACATGCCCCAGAAGGCGGACGGTTTCGCCGCGAACTTCAGGCGCACGATGAAGTAGGAGAAGACCTCCATCGGGATCGCCCGCAGCATCCGGTCCCACAGCGCCAGGGCCACGGCGGGGATCCCGGACGTAAAGAGGCCGAGGTAGATCGCCGCCGTGGCAATCCCCCCGGCTCCAACGCCCGCGATGAATCCCGATCGGATCGAACGGGACATTTCAGCTCCAGTATACCCCAAATTACCTGCCGTCCACCGTGGCCTCCTGGGGCCCGTCTGCGCCCGCTAGGGGCGGCCTCCGTGGGCGAAGGCCTTCCCGATGCCCGGAGGAAAAGGACGCGTCGGTGTCACGGAGCCGGGACGATCAAGCCGGGGCGACAAAGACAGAAGGAACGGCGGCGCCGTTCCTTCCCTCCTCGCGGCAGGCACGCCTTCAGGCGCGTTCGCCCAGCCCCAGGCCTTCGAGGTCTTTCTGCCGCTGTTTCGCCGCCTCGACCAGCCACGGCGGATCCTGGTAGACGTAGTCCTTGCGCAGGGGATGGCCGACCCAGTCGTCGGTCATCATGATCCGCCGGAGATTGGGATGTCCCTCGAAGACGATCCCGAACAGATCGTAGGCTTCCCGCTCGTGCCAGTTTGCGCCGTCCCAGATCGAGGTCACCGAGGGCACGACGGGGTGGGCGCGGTCCACGCGCACCTTGAGGGCCAGTTCCTCCTTCGTTCGGTGGGAGTAGAGGTGGTAGAGCACCTCCAGCTGCCCCGCCGCTGGGCGATCGATGGCGCTGACGAAGGACAGGTACGACAGGCCGAACTCCGGGTCGCCCGCCAGCGCCCGGCAGACTTCCAGCAGGCGTTCGCGCGGGACGAAGACCCCCGGCGTGAGGAACGCCGGCGGGGCCTCGTGGGCCGGGCGTCGGGGGGCCGGACGGGCGGGCGCTCCGCCGGGGGAGGCGCCGCCTTCCGGACCGGCGGACGGAGCCGGCGGGGCGGGGCCGGCCGGCTCCCCGTGATGCTCCGCCGCTCCGGGCCGGGGGAACAGCTCGAGGTCCGGAAACCTGGCCCGCAACTTTTCGGCGAGCTCCCAGCTCATGGCCGGCCTCCGGCCGCCCCCAGGTCGCCGCGCACCTTGATCATCCCCGTGGCGATGGGCTCTTTGGGGGCGGCCCGGTGCAGGTCGTCCAGTGTGTAGAGGAGGTTGGCCCGGTTGTAGGTGCTGGCCTCGTAGTGCGGGACGAAGACGATCGCCTCCGTCGGACAGACCTCCACGCACAGCCCGCAGTAGCAGCACTTGTCCATCTCGATGTCGAAGCGCGTCAGCACGCGCTCCTTGCCCTTGCCCGTAGCCTCAATGTGGATGCAGCGGTCGGGACAGACCCGCTCGCACTGAAAGCAGATGATGCATTTGTCGTTGTCCGTCTCGGGATCGATGGGCAGCGCCAGCAGGCCGTGCCAGCGGTGGCTGACGTTCACCTTCTGCAGCGGGTAGACCACGGTGGCCTTGGGCTCGAACATCGTGCGCAGCGTCGCCCGCAGCCCGACGACAAGACCCACGGCGGCTTCCCACGCCTGTTCGAGACGCCCCTTCTTCCCGTCGACGGCCGCCGTGTTCATCGGTCCACGTCGCTCAGGACGATGTCGATGCTCCCCAGGATGGCGATGACGTCCGCCACCTTCCACCCCCGCATCATCTCCGTCAGGGCGTAGAGATTGCTGAAGGCCGGCGCCCGGATCTTCACCCGGTAGGGTTTCTCCGAGCCGTCCGCCACCAGGTAGATCCCCAGGTCGCCGCGCGGCGATTCGGTCCGTGCGTAGACCTCCCCGGCGGGCACCTTGACGTTCACCTGGACTTTGCTGCGGATCTCCCCCGGAGGCAGCTGCTCCAGGCACTGCCGGATGATCCGCACGCTCTGGCGCATCTCCTCCATGCGCACCTCGTACCGGGCGAAACAGTCCCCGGCGGTGCGCACGGGGACGTCGAACTGCACGCGGTCGTAGACCTCGTAGGGATGGGCCTTGCGCACGTCATAGGCCAGCCCCGAGGCCCGCGCCACGGGACCGGAGGCGCCCATGGCCACGGCCTTCTCCAGGGGCAGCACGCCCACGCCCCTGGTCCGGGCCTGGAAGATGGGGTTGCCGGTGAGGAGCTGGTCGTACTCGGGCAGCCGGGAGAGGAAGTAGTCGCAAAACTCGGCGCACCGGTCGGTCCAGCCTTCAGGCAGGTCCTCGTTCACTCCGCCCAGCCGAAAATAGACGTGGTGCAGCCGGCCCCCGGTGCTGGATTCGAAGAGGTCCATGATGCGTTCGCGCTCGCGCATCGCCCACAGGAACGCGGTGAAGGCGCCCAGATCGATCCCGAAGGTCCCCCACCAGATGAGGTGGCTGCTGATGCGCTGCAGCTCCAGCATGATGGTGCGGATGTAGCGGGCGCGCAGGGGGACCTCGATCTTCGCCAGGCGCTCCACGGCCAGGACCCAGACCTCCTCGTTGGCCATCGCCGTCAGGTAGTCCATGCCGCGGTCCACCAGGGCGATGTTCTGGAGGTAGGTGCGCGACTCCATCATCTTCTCCACGGAGGAGTGGAGGTAGCCGATGTCCGGCTGGGCGTCCACGATGTTCTCGCCGTCCAGGGTGACGATGAGGCGCAGCACGCCGTGGGTACTGGGATGCTGCGGGCCCATGTTCAGGATCAGCTCTTCGGTGCGGAGGGCCATCGGGCTATCCGCCGGCCTGCGCCGCGGCGGCGATCCGGCGGCGCAGGAAGGGCTCCTTGCGGATCTTCTCCTGCAGTTTCAGGAACCCCTCATAGAGCGCCTCGGGACGGGGCGGACAGCCCGGGACGTAGACGTCCACCGGGATGATCTGGTCGATCCCCTTCAGGATCGAGTAGTTGTCGTAGTAGAAGGGCCCGCCGCAGGTGGCGCAGGATCCCATGGAGACGACGTATTTCGGTTCCGGCATCTGCTCCCACAGCCGGCGGATGATGGGGGCGATCTTGATCGTGGCCCGACCGGCGACGATGATGCAGTCGGCCTGGCGTGGCGTGCCGCGCGGGATGATGCCCACCCGGTCGGCGTCGAAGCGGGTGGCCATGAACTGCATCATCTCGATGGCGCAGCAGGCCAGCCCGAAGGTCAGCGGCCAGACCGAGGCGGCGCGCCCCCAGTTCAGGACTTCCTCCACCTTGGTCAGGATCACCCCGCCGCCGGGCAGGGCGTCGATGACCTCCAGCGCCCGATCCAGGGGCAGGACGGTGCTGCGCGGGAGGGCTTTGGGGTCAGCCGACACGGGCGCCTCCTGAGGACAACTCAGTCCAGTTGGTACTCCGGAGCGGCGGAGATGTCCTCCCTCCGCTCAACGCCGCCGGCCTGCCGGTTCATCCCGGTCAGGACCTCATCCGCGGACGGGACCGCCCACCGGCGCCAGGGCGCGCACGACCCGGACGATCTGCCCGGCGCTGATCCCGGCGGCGTCCAGCAACTCCTCCGGCGTCCCCGACCCCGGCATCCCGCGGACGCCGAGGGTCACGACGTGGGGAAACGGGGTCGTGCCGGCGAGCGCGGAGAGCACGGCTTCGCCCAGCCCGCCCTCCGGCCAGTGATCCTCCACGACCACCACTCGACCCGTCTCCCGCGCCGCCTCCCGCAGCGTGTCCCGATCGATGGGTTTGACGGAGTAGGCGTCGATGACGCGGACGGCGACCCCCTCCGCCGTGAGCCGCTCTGCGGCCTTCAGGGCCTCGTGGACGGTGATGCCGGCGGCCACGATGGTGGCCTGATCACGGGGAGAGCGTCGCACCACCACGCTGCCGCCGATGGGAAAGGTCTGATCCGGCCCGTAGATCACCGGCGTCTTCTCGCGCGTCGTCCGCAGGTAGACGATCCCGGGTCGGTCGACCATCGCGGCGACGAGTCTGGCGGTCTGGTTGGCGTCGCAGGGGTACAACACCGTGCTGCCCCCGACGGCCCGCATCATCGCCAGATCCTCCAGGCCCATCTGCGAAGGGCCGTCGGCGCCGATACTCACGCCGGCGTGCGAGCCGCACAGGCGCAGGTTGGCCCGCGAGACGGCGGCCATGCGGATGAAGTCATAGGCGCGGGTGAGGAAGGCGGCGAAGGTCGAGGCGAAGGGGATGTAGCCCCGCACCTGCAGCCCCACCGCGGCGGCCACCATCTGCTGCTCGGCGATGTACATCTCGAAGTACCGGTCCGGGTATGCCCGGGCGAACTCCTCGGCGTAGGTCGAGTTGTTGACCTCCCCGTCCAGGACGACGACCTCCGGTCGGGCCGCCCCCAGGGCGCGCAGGGCGTCGCCGTAGGCCCGTCGCGTGGCCACGGCGTCGCCAACGTGATAGGACGGGAGGGTCAGGGGGCCGGCGGCCGCCGGCATGGGGCCGGACGCCGCCGGCGCGGGGCGCCGGACCTCCACGGTGATGGAGCGCACGCCTCCCAGGGCGGCGATCGCCTTCTCCGCTTCGGCGGCCGGCAGCGCCTTGCCGTGCCAGCCGTCCCGGTCCTCCACGGCGGCCACCCCTTTGCCCTTCACCGTTCGGGCCAGAATCATCACCGGGGCGTCGGTGGAGGCTGCGGCGCGGGTGTAGGCGTCGTCGATCTCTCCCAGGTCGTGGCCGTCGATCTCGATGGTCCGCCAGCCGAAGGCCTGGGCCCGCGCCGCGTAGGCGGCGGTGTTCCACCCCAGCATCGTCGGGCCGCGCTGACCGAGGCGGTTCACGTCCACGATGCAGATCAGGTTGGACAGCCGGTAGAAGGCGGCATGCTCCACCGCTTCCCACACCGAGCCCTCGGCCATCTCGCTGTCCCCCGAGAGCACCCACACCCGGTAGGGACGCCGGTCCAGGTACTTGCCGGCCAGGGCCAGGCCCACCCCGATGGCCAGCCCCTGCCCCAGCGAGCCCGTGGCCACCTCGATCCAGGGCAGCACCGGGGCCGGATGGCCTTCCAGGGGGCTCCCGAAGGTGCGCAGGGACATCAACTGCTCGTCGGTCATCGCGCCCGCGGCCTTGAACATGGCGTAGAGCAGCGGGCAGGCATGGCCCTTGGAGAAGATCAGGTGGTCGTTGTCGGGATCCTTCGGGTTGCTGAAGTCGTAACGCAGATGGCCGTCGAGCAGCACGGCCATGAGATCGGCCGCCGACAGCGCGGAGGTCGGGTGTCCGGAGCCGGCCCTGGTGGTGGCGCGGATGCTGTCCACGCGCAGCTGCGCCGCCAGCTCACGCCGGCGCTCTTCACTGACCATCGTCGTCTCCTTGGCGCCAGACACCGGGTCGCTACTCCGAGGTGGCCTTCGTCGCGGCGATGCCCTTCCCGCGCTGGAACTCGTCTACGCCCTGCTCCAGCGCCACCCAGGACAGCGTCGCGCATTTCACGCGGACGGGGAACTTGCGCACGCCCTGGAGGGCCAGGAGATCGCCCAGGTCCTCCTCCCCCACCGCCTCGCCCGCCATCCAGGCCCGAAACCGGCCGGACAGGCGCCGGGCCTCCTCGAGCGTCTTGCCCTTGATCTGCTCGGTCATCATCGACGCGGAGGCCTGGCTGATGGAGCAGCCACGGCCGACGAAGCGCACCTCGGCGATCCTTCCCTCCGCCAGTTTCACGTAGATGGCGAGCTCGTCCCCGCACAGGGGGTTGGCCCCCTCCACCTTGATGTCGGGGTCGGGCAACTCTCCGCGGTTGCGCGGATGGCTGTAGTGGTCGAGGATCAGCTCGCGGTAGAGGTCATCGAGCGCCATGGCCGAACCTCACCAGACCATTCTGCACCGGCGCCCGGGGTTTGTCCATGCGCAGAGGGGTCAGATCTGGGCGAAGGCCCGGCTCGTGCGCCAGAGGGCGTAGAGCAGGGCGAAGGCGACCAGGGCGCGGACGAGTGCGGGTCCGAGGACGAAGACCAGGCCGAAGGCTCCCAGGGTCATAGCCGCCGCGCCCAGGATCGTCAGAAAGAGGAGGCGCCAGAACCGGTCGGTGCGCCAGGCCTGCGCCCGATAGGCGTGTTTAATCTCGCGGAACGACACCTCGGCGCCGAAAGAGCGGCCCGCGCCCTGCCCCGGGTCCTGGGTGATCAGGGCGTAGAGGATCGTCCCCATGAACGCCGTGAAGCCGACGACGGTCACCAGGATGGCTCCGCCGAGGAAGGCCGGGCGATGGCGTGCGATGACCCGATCGATGGCGCGGAACCACTCGCTGCGCTCGGCGAGCGGGCCCAGGACGACGACCGCCAGCAGGATCAGGCCGAGGCGCAGGGCGGTGCGGAACCCGCGCTCCAGCAGGTCCGACATCGGCCTCCGCCCGCGCCCTCCGCCTGGTGCCGGCGGGTTATCCGCCGGGTTCGGCCTCGGCGGCGGCGAGGGGCCGACGCGCCAGTTGATCCCGCCTGAAGGGCGAGGCGCGGAGCGCCTTCCGCAGCAAGAGGAAGTAGATCCCGACGCCCAACGCCCAGACGGCGACGGCCAGGCCAAAGTACGGCGTGAGCAGCGCCTCGTCGGGATCCAGGAACTGCGGCAGGTTGTAGGCAGCATGCAGGCCGGAGGCGGCCAGCAACCCGAAGACGACCGAGCGCGCCGATCCCCCGCCGACGATCCGCCGCCCCAGCACGTAGCCGGTGATCCCCGACCAGCTCACGTGCCCCAGGGATGACAGCAGAGCGCGCAGCGGCGCCGTCACGGCAAGAGCGGCGACAAGGGCGCTGGCACCGGCCTGCCCGCCGGAGGCGCCGGCTTCCGTCGCCGACTGAAACGTCCCGACGAAGGCCCGCATGATGTAGCCGAAGTTCTCCCCCGCGGCGAACCCCAGGGCGGCGGTGGTCAGGTAGATCATGCCATCCACGACTTCGTTGAAGCGGGGATCGTTCCGCGTGCTGTTGGTGGTGACGAGATACTTCATCGTCTCCTCGTTCAGCGCGGCCAGGACGACCATCGCCGCGAGCAAGGTCACGGCGAGCGTGATCGCCCCTCCTTCTGCCGCCGCGTTCACCTGCGGGCCGAAGAGGGCGGAGAGGAAGTCGTTCAATCCCGCCGCCCAGAATCCGGAGAGCAGCCCCCACAGGAACAGCTTGCCGATGAGGGACTTCGGCTCGCGCTCGTAGCGGTCGCGCGAGTAGAAAAACCACAGCCACAGCAGCGCCGGCACCAGCGCCGCCAGCAGGGCCATGATCCGAATGTCCACGGCGATGCCTCCTCCGCCGAGGTCAGGTCGGCGACTCTTCCGGCCTGCCCACCCAGACGCTCCGCGCCGGGCGGCTGGGATCAATCCGGACGAGGACGGCATCCCCCACCTTCCACTCCGCCGCCTCGTCCGGCTCCAGGTATCCGCTCTGGCCGCGGTGCTGCTCCCCCGTGCCATCGGCGTACCGGTAGGTGAGTCTCCACTGAAAGCGCCCGTTGTAGCGCATGCGGGTCTGCTCGACGGCGATCACCTCGCCCTCCACGGCGCGCCCCTCGCGGCGCAGGTACTGCTCGAGCCGGATGCGCTCGTAGGCCCGCCGCACGACCGTCCCGCCGACGGCGGTGATCACGACACCGGCGGCCAGCGGGAGAAGGGAGCCCTCGGCGAGGGCCAGGCCGCCCCCGATGACCAGGAACCCGACGCCGCACAGCAGCCAGATCGCACCGAAGAGCGCCCAGAAGTCCCGCTTGAAGAGCAGGAAGAGCTCCGCCAGGCCGGTCACGACGACCCTACTTCAGGATGACGGCGACGACCAGCAGCGCCATGGCCAGGATCGTCGCCCCCTGGACCAGGGCCACGGCCGTGTTGCCGCGCTTCAGCTCGGCCATCTCGTCGATGCCGGGGGTCACGCGGTTGAACACGCGCATGGCGATGGGCGCCATGATGGCGAAGGCCACGCCGGAGACGATCACCCAGAAGATCATGAAGGCCGCGTTGAGCAGCACCCGGCCGTAGTCGGGACCGGTCGGGATGCCAAAGGGCGGCGTGGCCTGCAGGATGGACGCCACCAACCAGGTCATCGCGTCTGCCTCCCCTTCAGTCGATGAAGTTCTTGTTGACGAAATCCTTCACGTCGAGAAAGCGCTGCGCCTCGACGTCGTAGATCCGGACGCGAAACCGCTTGAGCACGATCAGGGCCGCCCGATCGCGGTCGGCGTCGGACCTCGCCGCGCGCAGGGCCCGGGCGAACTCGCTGATCTTCTCGTTCTGCTGCCCGAGCTGAACCACATATTTCGTCCAGAGCTGGCTGGAGAAGATGATCGTCTGCGGGTCGTCGCCCCCGACGACGCCGTTCACGGCCAGCCAGGCCCGCAGGGCGTGCTGCGCCACGTCGGGCCAGTTCGGTCGAAGATAGGCGGCCCGCGTGAGGGCAAACCAGTGCGGCGGACCCTCCCGGTCGGCCGGCAGGAAGGTGACCTCGACCACGGCCAGGCCTTCGCGTTCCAGGGCCGCCTTGATCCGTGTCGCCTTCTCCTCCGGCGACTGCGCCGACGCGCCCGCGGGTACCGCCGCGACCAGAGCCAGACTCGCCGCCCATGCGGCGATCGCCCGCGCGTATCGCTGCACCCGTCACCTCCACGGTTCAGAGCCCCGCCGGGCCCGATCTCGGGTCCCACCGTACCAGCAGGACCTGAACAAAACCTGGACGCGGGCGAACAGGAGCCCGGATTCAGGCGGAGAACCCCCGTGGATATCTATGGCTATCCCCACCCCGGCGCGCGCTCCTTCTGGATCGGGCGGCCCGTCGAGGCCCTTCCCGGTACCGGCGTCCGCCGTGTCGCGGCCCCGCCTCCTCGCCCGGCTCGCGGGCGCGGAACGCAAGCGTCTCGTCCTGGTCGTGGCCGACAGCGGCTACGGGAAGACGACGCTCCTGGCGCAGTGGGGGGCAACGCTTCCCACCCACATCGCGCAGGTGTGGTACGGCGCGCGCTCGACCGACGCCGTCGCCCGCACCTTCACACGGCGGCTGGCGGCGCTCCTGGCGGAGTTCGTCGCGCTCGAGCGCCCGGCCCGGTCGCTGGAGGAAGTCCTGGACGGCCTGGAGCGCGAGGTGGTCCTGGTGCTGGACGACGTCCACCACCTCGGCCCCCAGGGACTGACGGTGATCCGGACGCTGCTCGAGCACCCCCGCCTGCATCTCGTCCTGGCCAGCCGCGACGCCGTTGACCTCCCGCTGGCGCGGCTGCGCATCCAGGGACAGATCGTCGAACTCACGGCCGCCGATCTGGCCTTCACGCGCGATGAGATCCTGGCCCTCGGGATCAGCGGAGATCCCGATGCGCTGTTGCGCCAGACCCAGGGCTGGCCGGCGGCGTTCGTCCTGCTGCGGTTGGGCGCGGAGGCGCATCCCTCGGCCACGCGCCGCGATCTGTTCACCCTGCTGGCCGAGGAGGTCTGGCCCCGCCTCGCTCCCGACGAGCGCCTGGTCCTGCAGGCGGCGGCGGTGGCCGGGAGCGTCACCGTCGACCTCGTCGGGCATCTCCTGGGCCGGGACGCGGGAGGGGCGGTCCTGGAGGCCTTCACACAGCGGGGATGGCTGAGTCGCAGCGCGGAAGACCGGTATCAGATGCACAATCTGTTCCGGGAGTTCGTGCTGACCCGTCTTCCCGAGCGGGACCGCACGGCCCTCGCCGGGCGCGCCCTGCAGTGGTGGGTGGAACGGGGTGAGGCCGAGGAGGCCGGGGCGGTCAGCCCGCTGTGCTCGATCGAGGTGCGCCGGCGGTTCCTGGTCAGCCACGGCGCGCTGATCGCGCGCGCCGGCGGCGCGGCGGCGCTCCGGAACGCCCTGGAGCAGCTGCCCTACGACCCCGGCGAGCCCGCAGAGATCATCACCCTCCGCGGACGCCTGGACAATCTGGAGGGCCGCTTTGACGAGGCGCTGCGGTGGTTGGACCTGGCCCAGACCCGGGCCGCGCAGACCAGGAACTGGCGGATGCTGGCGCGCTCCTCGGCCTACGAGGCGGAGATCCACGGCCATCGCGGCGCGTTCGCCGACGCGGCGCTCGCCCTGCGCAGCGCCCTGACGACGATCGGGAACCGGGATCCGGCAGGCCGCGCGGAGCTCGAGGGGTTTCTGGCCTATGAGCTGTTCCAGCTTGGGCAGATCCAGGAGGCCTTCGAGATGATCGAGCGCGCGCGGGCCTGGTTCGCCGAGCACGACAGCAGGCAGCAGGAGTCCATCCTGATCCGGCGGCGGGGCGCGATGCACTCGATGCGCGGCGAGCTGGCCGAGGCCGTTCGATGGGAGCAGCGGGCCCTGCTGCGCTTTCGACAGATGCGCGAGCCGCTTGGCGAAGCGAACGTGGCGATGAACATGGGGCAGACTCTCCTGTGGGCCGGCCGCTTCACCGAGGCCCGCGTTGAACTGGAGACCGCGCTGGCCATCGCCAGGCGCCACGGCCTCATGGGCATGGTCGAGCAGATCCTGCTGGCGCGGGCTGAGGTCGAGGTCGAGGTCAACGGAACCATCCCCGACATTCCGGAGACACATGAATCGGAAAGGGACCTGTTCCTCTGGCGCCTCCTGGCCGCGCGCGCTGCCCGCCGTCAGGGCGAACTCCACCGGGCCTGGCAGGAGTTGGGCGCGGCACGGCCGCTGCTGGCTCCGCTATCACCAACCTATCGGCTCCGGCTCGAGGTCGAAGAAGGCGCGCTGCACCTGGTCGAGCGCAACGTGGCCCGGGCCCTGCGCCTGCTGGAACCGGCCGTCGAGGCTCTCTGGGACGGCCCGCTGCGCGTCGAAAGCTACCTCCCCCGTCTGCACCGGGCCTACGCCAGACTTCTCGATGGACGCCCGGAAGACGTGAAGGCGGATCTGACCATGTTGCTGTCCTGGCGCTCCGAAGCCGACCTCGGGGCGCTGTGGGGTCGCGAAACGTGGGCTGCGGTGCCCGTGCTCGAATTCGCCCGCCGGGAGGGAATCGAGCGCGGATACGCCGCGTCCCTCCTCGAGCGTTTTGGATCACCTGCCGCGAAGGATGCAAAACCAAAGATCCGTGTGGGCATCCTGGGCCCGCTCCGGGTGGAGCGTGAGGGGACGCCGATCGACGAGGACGCCTTCGGCCGTCCTCAGGTCCGCCAGCTCCTCGGCTATCTCGCCCTGCACCACCCGCGCGCCGTGCCCGCGACCGAACTGGTGGAAGCACTCTGGCCGCAGGCCAAAACCATCGAAGAGAGCTCACTCTACACGACCGTGTCGCGCCTGCGCCGCGTGCTGGGAAGAGAGACGGTGGTGAAGGACGGCACGGGATACCGCCTGGGGCCCGGCGTGGCAGTAGACGCCGAGGCCTTCACGCGTGCCCTAAGTATCCGTCCCCCGCGCTGGGCCGACCTCTCGGCGCTCTACCGCGGGGATCTCCTCGCCGATCTGCCGCTTGCCGAGTGGTGCTTCCTGGCCCGCGATACGTTCCGGAATCGCTTCATCGACGCTGCGGTCGGCGCCGGCGAAGCCGCCCTGGCCCAACGGGACCACACCTCGGCGCGCCAGGCCTTCGAACGGGCGCTCGAGATCGACCCCACCTGCGAGCCCGCGCTGCAGGGCCTGATGCGCCTCCTCGTTGTGACCGGCGACCCGGCCCGGGCCCTGCGCCTGTTCCAGCGGTTCTCGGAGACGCTCCAGCGAGAGCTCGGTCTGGCACCGAGCGAGGAGACGCTCCGCCTGGCCAGGCGTCTCGCCGGGTGACCGGACGGCCTATCGAACTTCGCGCCCTTCCGCCATCCTGCGGCGCGCGGGCCCTATGCTCCCGGTGAGCTCTTCGGCCTGCGGCGGTCGGCAATCGCCTTCCCGATCTACCAAAAACACCTTTTGCTCGCTGACGGAGATCTCCACCGCGCCCTTTCCCCGGACCGACCATCGCCGCCCGCTTATCGAATCTCGAAGGTACCCTGCGTGATCGCCTGCCCGTTGAACTGGAGCTCAAACCGATAGGACCCGGCCGGTGCCCCCTCCTTCCACTCCACCCAGAACCACACTCTGCCGGACGGAGGGATGGTGCCGCCGCCGAAGATCTCCGCTCCTGTCGTCGACTGCCGCATGAACTGCCGGTCATCCCGGAACCAGATGCCGTCGAGGCGATCCTCTCGACGGAGATGCTGATAGCGGACGAAGGCGTCGACCCGGCGCGTCCCCGTTGGGAATGTGCTCGCAGCCCCGACCGGTTTCGCGTTCTGCACGCCTGTGGCGAACACGATGGGCGTGCCGGTGTCCACGCCCGCCGAGCGGGGAGAGGGCGCCGCAGGCATTGTGGACGGCACCGCCGGGGTTGCCGCCGGCGGTGATGCCGGCGGCGAAACGGCACCGGGCGCGCCCGGGCCGGCCGTGGCAAAGGGCAGGTCGCCGTAGCCGATGGATCGCGCGACGGACTGGAGTTGCGACAGGTCCTCAGTCGCGGCGTCGGCGGCCCACTTGAAGATGACGATGTACCCGAAACCGTTGCGCGCCGAATAGAGGCTGAGCCCCCGGCTCTGGTCGCTGTTCCGGATGAAGTGGACGGCGGGGTTTGACCCGATCTGGCCCGTCTCGAGGACGGTAAACAAGGACTTGGTCGCTCCGTCCTCCTCGTACGTGGCCTGCTTGAAGCTCTCCAGGTCGCTGTTCAAGAACTCCTCGGCATCGGCCTGCCCGATGGACACATGGGTGATGTTCACCCCCATGCGCTCGCGGCCCGCACCGTCGAGTTTGCTCATGACCCACAGGATCCGCTTACTGAACCGCGCCTCGTCGCCGGTCTTCCAGCCCTCAGGTACCGCAATCCGGAGGCCATGGCGCTGGTTGACGTACACATCGTTTTCCAGCGTCCATCCTTTTGAGGCAAAGGGGACCGGGGCGGCCGGCGTCGAGGTGGCCTGTCCTTCGATCCGGAACCGGCGGGTCGCCGCCTGCTGCTCGCCGATGTACAGCTCGACCCGGTACTCTCCCACCGGCCACCCGTTCGTCGGCCGCGAGTACCAGAAGCGGCCGCTCGTCTGCGCGCCCCCCATCGTCAGCATCGCTTCGTCGATCTTGGTGTTGAGATCGGCCACCCCGGTCTTCTCGGCAATCCACACGGACTTGACGGCCGTCCCCTGGGCCACGGCGGCCAGCGTGAACACGACGTAGATACGCGGCGTGTCCGGCGCAAAGATCGTCTTCTCCGTCTTGCTCTCCGGATTGTCCGTGAGCACCACGGACGCAAAGCGCGGCCCCGGTTGCGCGGACTTGCCCCCGCACGCGGCAAGAGCGATGCCGGCCGCAACGATCACGACCACAGATGTCAGATGACGCCTCATCGCCGCACCTCCTCAGCAGTCCCCAGCGGATGCTCGCAACCTCGTCGGCGGGCCACCTGCGGCTGCCGGGCGATCATGCTCGGGACGTGGCCTTCACGACCACGGTGTCCGCCACGCGATCTCCCAGGCGCTGCCCCTTGGGCGATCGGGCGATCAGGATGGCGCCCAGGATGGAGAAGACGATGCCGTCGACGACGCGCCAGCCGATGGATGCGTAGACCATCTTCGCTCCCTCCAGATACCTCGTCATCTCCCATGAGTTGCGGTCCCGGTCTGGCCTTGATGCCTTTCAACTGGCGGCCCGGAGCCTGGCCATCTCCGCCTCCTTGGCCTTGATCGCATCCGCCAGGGCGTCCGCCTGACGGCAGAGCGCGGCGATCTCCTCGGGAAAACGGGTGCCGGTCTCCGACAGGTCGAAGACCTTGGCCCCGATGGCCTTGAAGACGTCCTCCATCTTGCCGTGCAGCGCGCGGATCTCGACCTTCAGCTTGCCGATCGCGGCCATCTCCCCGGCCTCTTCCCTGGCCCGGTCCATCCCCTGCTTCACCTTGTCCAGCCATCCCATCGCGGTTCCCCCTCCGGATTTACGGACCGATCACCTGCACCCCGACCTCTTGGCCTTCCTTGCGCAGCGCCACCTTCGTGAAGCCGCCGGGGATGACCCGCACCTCGCGCACGGTCATGGGCGGGCCTGCGGCCCGGACCATGACCGTGTACACGCCCGCGGGCACGCGGACCGGCTGGCCGGTGATCCCTCCGCCCACGCGCGCCCCGGCCGCATCCAGTACGTCGAAGGGCACGGCCAGCGCCTGCTCGATGCTCTGCCGCAGCGCGGCGGCGTCCTTCGCGTCGAAGAAGCGCCCGCCCGTGATGCGAGCCACGCGCTCCATCTCCCGTTTCACCGCCTCATCGGCCAGGGCGAACCCCACGATGTTCAGCCTGACCTTGAGCCCCCGGGCGGCGAGTTCGGCGACGACGGCGGACGGGCTCCCGCCGCACTCTTCCTTGCCGTCCGTGACGAGGACGACGAGTTTCTCGCCGGGAGCGCCCCCGAAGTCCCGCCCCACCTGCCGCAGGGTGTAGGCGATCGGCGTCGTCCCGAGCGCCCGCACGGACCGCACCCGCGCCAGCAGCCGGGCCTTGTCGATCCGGCCGAAGGGCACGACCAGCTCGCTGTCCTGGCAGTCCCCCCTCCGCCCCTGGCGGATGCGGTGGCCGTAGAAGCGCAGCGCCACCTGGGCGTCGTCCGGCAGCTGCGTGATGATCTGCGCCATGACCTCCTTGGCGACGTCCATCATCGGGCGCCCGCCGATCGGGCGTTTCATCGACCCGGAGGCGTCGAGGATCAGCTCGATCGCGCTCGGCGCCGAGACGGAGGCGATCCGTTCGCCGCTGGCGGTCACGGCCAGCGTGCCGGGTCCGCCGCTCAGCGTGGCCCGGAGGTAGTACGGCGTCGGCGTGCGCATCTCGGCGGCGATCTCCTGGTAGATGCTGGCCAGCCGCTCCGGGTTCTCGGTGAAGAACGCCCGCGCCCCTGTGCCCAGGGCGGCGTGGGCCAGGAAGCGCCGGCCGCTCGTGCCGGAGAGCGGATCGTAGACCGGCAGCTCCGTCCCCAGGCCAATGGTGTAGAGGCGGATGCGGTGCCTGGCCAGAAGGCTCCAGAAGCCGGCGCGGTCGAGCGCGCTGGATGTGTCCACGCCGTCGGTCATGACCACGATGGCCCGGTTCCCGGTGCGGCCCTCGAGCAGCTCGATCCCCTTCGCCACCGCGTCATAGAACGGCGTGGCGCCCTTGGCGAAGAACTTCTCCTGCGCCGCCGCCCGCAGCCGGGCCGGGTCGCCGGTGAACTCCGGCAGCAGGACCTCGACATGCGGCGGATCGGGCGCCTGGGCCTGCCCTGAGAAGCGGATCAGGTTCAGCCGCTCGCTCGGGGTGACCTGCGACAGGTAGGCGTCCACGGCCCGGCGCAGGTTCGCAACGCTGTCCTCGCCCATGCTCCCGCTCGTATCCCAGATCATCACCAGGGAGACCGGTGGCTCGGTGAGTTGGGCGAAGAGATCGCCGGGCCGCACCAGCCAGGAGAACTCCGCGCGGGCGCCGGCGGCCTGGGCGGGATCGAAGCGGCGCAGCGCCTGCCCGGAGGCGTCGCTCAGGGTCAGCGATGTCCGGAGGTACGGCCGGCCGAGGAGTTCGAAGGTCAGCACCTGCGGCGTCGAGCCCGGCACCGTGAGGCGGAAGTGGTCCTGCTCGCCGAGCGGATCGATGATGCCCTTGAGGCGGCGAGCAAGCTCAAGCGTGTTGGCCTCGGCGGCCGTATTGTTCGTTTCGCGCTCGAGCGCGATCCCCGGCTCGTCCGTCTGCGCGGCGGGCCCACCGGCGGCCGCAGCCGGGTCGGAGCTTCGCAGGAGGATAGACTGGTACCCCGCCTCCGCTCCCTCGATGACCGCCAGCTCCGCCAGGCTTGTCTGCGCCCCGCCGTAGTTCTTCAGGATGCGGACCCTGACGAAGCGCGCGCGCCGCGAAACCGGAAAGGCGTGGCCGCGCGCCTCCTGCGGGACCGTGAACTGGCCGACCTCCTCGAATGGTCCGAGCGGCGAGATGCTGGAGACGGAGATGGCGACGACCTTGGGCCAGTTCTCCTGGCCGGCGTAGGACGACCCTTCGCCCCCCGGGGTGATCACAACGCGGTCCACCAGCGCCTCCCGGTCGCCTCGGAAGGCCAGGACCAAGTCCTGGGGCAGGTAGCCGTCCGCCGACACCCAGGGGAGGCCCGTCACGCTGCCGTCGATCAGGGCCCCCGCCTGGTAGTGCTGCCGCAGGGAACTGTAGCGCGCCACCGCGCCCCCGTCGGCGGCCAGCGCGATGTTCTTCGGCACATCCGCCAGGATCGAGGGGGCCTCCGGCGACTCGAGGATCTTGACCTCGCCGGCGTGCACCGCCCGGCCTCCGTAGTTGGACAGGATGCGGAGGCGGACATATCTTGCGCGCACCGCCGGAAAGGCGACGAGGTGCTCCCCCTGCCTGGCCTCGAGCCAGGCCGCCGCGGCGCGAGTGAAGCCCTCGGTGGGCGACAGGGGGGAGACCCAGACCTCGACCTGCCGCGGCCGATGGGCCATACTGATGAACTGCTGGTAGGACGTGGTGTCGACGATCAGCGCATGGATCTGCGCCTCGCGGTCCTGGTGGAAGCCGAAGACCACATCCTGCGGGAAGAGCTGCCGGTGGGCTTCGACGGTGTCGGCGCGGCGGGACGCGGAGACCCATCCACAGGACGGCCGGCACGCCCGGAGGCCGCTGATCACCATCGGCAGGCCGTCGATGAGATTTCGGGCCCCCCGGTCGCCGTCGTTCTCCTCCGAGGTAACGGCAACGATACGGCCGCCGAACGCGGCGAGGGCGACATTGTAGCCGGTCGCATCCGCAGCCTCGGCCGCGCTGCCGGCCTTCGGCAGCGCCGGGGTGATCGTGAACGAGAGGATGACATCATCGCCGGGTCCCTCCAGGCGCACGCGGTACTCGCCGGGGACGAATCCCGCCAGGCTTCCCTTCCAGGCCAGGACCCACCCCTTCGGGGTGCGGGATGCGCCGTCGCAGCCCGGGCGGATACACAGGGATCCCAGATCCGCGTCTGGCGTGAACCCCTCGACGGCTACGGCCCTGAAGTAGGCAAAGATGTTGGGATCATCCGAGGACACCGCGCGAAACACAATGTACAGTCGGTCAATCGTGTCCGGGAACTCCGTCCCGGCCGACACGGGATCACCGGCGTCGGTCACTCCCGCGGCGAGGACGGCGCCGTAATGATTGGCGTCTGCGGCCGCTGGCGGCGGGGGCGGCTGAGACGGAGCCGGGGCCGGCGCGGGGGGCGGGACCGGCGCCGGGGTCGGCGGAGCGGAGCGCTCGGGGTGTCCGGACGGGACCGGCACACTTGGCGAAACGCGCCGCGCGCCGTTGCAGCCGGCGACGACCAGCACTGCGACGGCGGTGCCGAGCAGCAAACCGCGCCCCCAGGTCCCCATAGTGCCTCCTATCGCCCCGGATCGTGATCCAGGGTGAGCAGCAGCTCGCGCAGGCTCCCGGCAAGAAAGGCCTGACGCTCCTCGGCGGACAGCTCGTAGCCGGCCAGGGCGTCCGCCGGAGCCGCCAGCAGCCGGGCCCGGAAGGCGTCGTCCTCCATCGCCCGCACCAGGATCTCCTCAAGCTGCTCGCGACTCACAGTCCTCTCCGCCACACAATGGCATCCTAGCCCGGCCACCTGAACAAAAGCTGGACATCGTCAGGATCGTGTCCCTGAACCGGACGGACGGCCTGCTCAGATGCGTGGCGGAGGGGGCGGCGGCGGAGGGGGCGGAATCTGGCTGCCCCTGGCATACCAGCCCAGAAGGAAGGCGATGACCGCGGCAAGCCCGCTGCAGGAGATGACCAGGGGCCACACGCTCGGGCCGGCTCCGGCGTGCATCCCCATCTGGTAGAATGCCATCGCATAGCCTCTGGCGATCTCCTCGAAAAAGGGGTGACCGCCAAAGAATCTCACGACATTTCTCTCGTAAAGCGCCCACAGCGTCGCCTCCGCCTGCCTGCGCTGCATCTGCTGCTCGGTTCCCGTCTGGTGCAACCCCGTGTCCATGACGGCCAGGGTCTCCCCCGTGCGCAGGTCGATGCGCCACCATCCCAGACGCTCTAGACCGTTGAGCGGCACCGCCTGCGCCGGGACCACGAGCAGGACGTCTTCCCCGAACGCCTCCCGCAGGCGGGCCTTGACGGCATCGGCCGCCCGCAGCTTGGAAATCCCCTCGGGGTCTGTGACAGCGACGACATCGATCCCGCGCCTGCGCGCTTCCTCGAAGACACCGAGCGGGCCAACCGCAACCTGACCCGGCCAGCCCTGGCCCAGGTCCGCGATCAGGCCGTGCTCCAGGACTCCGTCGTACAGCCCGCGGCGGACGTTCGCCCAGACGACCCCGGGCCTCGAGGACTGTCGGGCCACCGCGCGCATCGCGTTGCGGCGGAGATCCAAAGAAAGGCTGGGGATGATCGTCATACCGTCCGGCGCAACGGTGAGGCCGACGGTGACGATGGCCAGTCGCGGGCTCGCCGCGTAGATGAGCGCGTCGCTCCCGGAACTGAGCCCAAGTGCGGCCGTGGAAAGGATGTGAAACGATCGGGCCAGCGCCCCGAGCGCCGTGGGGATGACAGGGGTGAGCCCCCGGACCAGGCGCCACATCACCTCCTCCGTAACCGTCCCTCCGGTCTGGCTGCGGGAGGCCAGGAGAGCCGCGACGGGCGCGATCGAGGCTTCATGGCCCGAGATATCCCCGAGCGGATAGACGATCCCTGACGCCACCGAAAGGCCAAAAGCCTGGAGCAGCGGCGCGGGAATCCCCAGGACCGAGGGCAGCGGCGCCAGGGGCGCGGCAGCGGGATCCCCCGCCTGGCGCGCCGCCAGGCCGACGCGGTCGAAGACCTCGCGCCGCACCGTCTCGACCTGCCCCAAGGGGTGGGTAAAGTCAAACTCCAGCCAGACCGCGGTCACCGTCCCGACGCCGGAGGCCTGCCGGTCCAGCCCCTGGAGGACCCGTCCGCCGACGATCTCTCCGACCGTCTGGTCGCCGAACTTTCGGCCCGTGACGATCTCGTCTCCGACCTGAACGATCGGGGCGGCACTCCAGGGATCATTGGAGAGCAGCCTGTGCGTCAGGGTGACCTCGACGCCGTAGAGTTCGGCCGCTGTCGCTTCGTAGCGCAGCACCTCCTCGGTGGACGCCTGGTCACCCGTCCGCCGCTCGACACGCACGCGGATGGTGACCCGATGGTAACGGTCTTGCGGCGGGGCCTCGAACGTCTCGATGGCATCCGCGAACCGTTGTCCGAGCCGGGCGCCCGCGAAGGCCGGGTCGAGCGGCACCCACCGGCTGCCGTCCTGGTACTCGAGGTAGAGATGGTCGACCGCTTCCGCGGCGAGGACGCCGGCGGGCTCCGCCGGCCGGTCCCCCAATCTGGCCCGGGCGCGCTCCAAAGCGCCGCGCACGACATCCGCGCTGGCCACCCAGCGGGCAAACACGGCCCGCTCGAACTCCTGGAGGCCGCCGGACACGCCGGCTGCGGTGTCCTGAGCGCCGGGAGGCCGGGGATCACGCGGTGCCCCGGCGGCCATGGCAAGCATCCGGGACACGAGTACTCCGGCCTGCTCCTCGCTCAGGCGGGCGCGGGCATAGCGCACCCGAAATCCGTGTGCGGTGAGGAGCGCACCGAGGAGAGCGGACTTGTCGTAGGAGTTCCCGGCGAGCGTCATGAGAGTCCCCCGGGGCCCTCTCAGCACACCTGTGTACACCTCGAACCGCACACGGTCGCGGACGAAGGCGAACACCTTGTCAACGTCCGAGCCCAGTTCCCGGGCTTTGGCCGAGACGTCGTAACCGGCCACCGGCGCCGCCGCGGCGATCCCCCCCGCGCGTTCGAGGTTGGCGGAGAGGTTCTGCGGAGCCGCCAGCGCCTGAAGGGTGGGTGTGGGCGGCGATGGCGGAGTGGAGGCCGGCCCCCCCTGCTGGCCGCGGCTGCACGCGGCGCCCATGATCAGGACCAGGGCCGCGGCAGCCGGGATTCGCAGCCGATTCAGCGATCGTCGGCTATCCATGGCCGCACCGGACGCTCTGCCGCGCCGTGTCATCGCGGCCGGGTGTCGTCGTCGCGCTCGACATTGGATCCCGGTGCGCGAGCCCCCTCGCCGTGAAACTCATCCGTCGCCCCCATCCCCGCCTCAGGCGGCGCCCCCTGTTCGAAGGCCCCTTCCTCCCGTGCTTCGACCGTCGTCTCGCGGGCGCGCTCCGCCTCGCGGGCCGCCCGCTCCTGCTGCTCCCGCTGTTGACGAGCGTACTCACGCTCCGGCCCGCTGGGTCCGGTCGGCGCGTCCCGCGGCACATTCGATCCTCCCGCGTGCTCGCGATCCGTTCCCACCCCGGGCATCGTCCGCCCGGGCCCGCGCTGGCCGCCGCCGAGGCCTCCGGCAAGACCGCCGGCAAGCGCTCCCGCCCCGGCCGCTGCCGCCGTGGCGGCGCCGCCGCTCCCAAAGCAGTCGATGAGCCCGCTGCAGTTGTCCGCCAGCGCGATCGCCGGCACGAGGAGCACGAAGCCGAAGGCGCACAGCCCCGCGATTGCCCACCCGATCCACCGGTTCACGCCGGTTCCCTCCTATCTGCCCCGCCGGACGGCAGGCCGATCTGAGGAAAGAGCAGGTAGAACACCGCCATCACGGCGAGCCCGCCGAACAGGACAGGCCGGAACGTCTGTGTCGCCCACAGCCGGGCGACGAGGGTCCCGGCGAGCCAGTAGCCCAGCGCCAGCGCCGCGATCAGGCGCACCACCGCCGGCACCCGCTGGACGATGCCCGCCCACATCAGGGCAGGCCGGCCCGCTACCCCATACGCCCAGGCGGCCAGCAGGCCGGTGAGGACGAACACGATCAGTCCGTCCAGTGCGGTGGTGAACGCTCCCGCCAGCAGCAGCGTGGTGACCGCGGCCTGCACTGTCACGCGCCCCGTCGCGGGCGGCAGCGGGACGGCGGCCGCATCGCGGGACCGCTCCACAGCGAGGCGGCGCACGAGGTCCCGGCGCGGCGCGCGGGACAGGGCGATCTCTTCCAGCAGGATGCGCCCCGCCCCGGCGACGCCCGCCAGGACCACCAGGAGGGGCCACCGTGTCTGCACGGGGAGGATCGCCGCGACGTATGGGGCGTCCTTCAGCCAGGTGAAGGCCGGCCGGGCGAGGACGATCATCGCCTGACACCACAGCCACACCAGGACGCCGCAGACGATACCGTAGAGAACTGCCCGGACCGCCGCAGCGGCCTGAGGGCGAACCACGCGGTTTATGGGCACCCCATCCGCGGCGCGGCGGGCGAACAACGGTGCGCGGACGACCAGCATGGTCAGCAGGAGGTATCCGACGAGCAGGCTGCCGTACAGCCGCGCGGCCTGCGCGATCCAGGGTAGATCACGAAAGGCCCCCCGGAACAATCTCTCTAACCCGCTCCATGCGCTGATGACATCGAGGACGATGAAGCCGCCCATCGCTGCGACGGCGGCCGCGCCGTGGAGGAAGGCGAGGACCACGATCACGGCGAGGAACGCGATGGACTGAGTATAGATGTGGGCCGTGCGGAGCGCGTCGCTTCGGGCCAAGAGCGCTCCGACAACAATGCCCGCCAAGGGCGCCGCCGCACCGACCCACGGCCATGCGGCGGTCCATGCCCCGTCGGCGACGGCGTCCGCGGCGCGCGGAGCCCAGGGTTGCAGCCATCGAGGGACCATGACGTGCCAGAAGCGCTCTATCGCTCCTTCTCGTTCGGGTTGAGTCCTCATCCGCTCCCTCCCACGGCGTCGAGCCATCGGCGGCACGAGCTGCCCAGGACTCCGCCATACACGAGGTGACCCACCGCCGAGATCCGGGCGAACTCCCTGAAGGCCCGGATCTCGAGCCATCCGGGATACAGCGTCAGCTGGAAGAGCTCGAGCCCGAGCCCCCAGACGATCCCGGCCAGCAGGCCGCGGCGGCCCAGCAGCAGGGCGAAGGCGACGCCGAACCCCGTCCCGTTGATGCAGTGGAAGGCGATGCCCGCCGTGGAGACCAGCGCCCGGGGCGCCGTTTCACCAGCCAGAAGCGTGCCGAAGACGCGGATCGCCTCGAACGGGTTGTACGGCGACGGGTCGAAGTACGCGAGGACCGTCCGCGAAGCGTCGTAGGCCACCGTGGCCAGCAGGCCCGCGGCCGCGCCGACCGCCGCGGCCCGGCCGAAACGCTTCCGCTCAATGGGGCCCGCCCGGCGCAAGACCGCGGCGACGCCGAGGACGACGATGAGGATCGCCGCGGCAAGAGCGGCGCGCAGCGAGACGCCCCCGACGATGTGGGTGACGAGGGCGGCGCCGCCGGCCAGGCCCCCGGCCCCGGCCGCCCGGAGCACCCGTTCCTGCCCGCCCCGCCGATTCATGCCCCGGAAGGTACCAGGGGCACCTCAACAAAACCTGGACAGCCGATCGAACGGAGATCCGGCGGCGGGCCGGCGATTGGGGGGTGAGAGCACGCCCGGGCTAGGATCCGGGGACGCGGGTGGCCGGGGGAGAGAACACCTTTCGCACGGCCTGCAATCCGCTCACCAGGCGGTCGATATCCTCCTCGGTGTTATAGAGGTAGAGGCTGGCCCGGGTGGTGGCGGCCACACCGAGGACGCGGTGCAGCGGTTGGGCGCAGTGGTGGCCGGCGCGGACCGCAACCCCCTCCTGGTCGAGGACCTGGGCCACGTCGTGAGGATGGACCCCCTCCAGGTCGAAGGCCAGCGTCCCGCCGCGACGGGTGGGATTCTCCGGCCCGAACAGACGCAGCCCCGGGATCTCCGCCAGCCGCCTCATGGCGTAGCGGACGAGCCGGACCTCGTGGTCGCGGATGGCCTCCATGCCGATCTCCCGGAGGTAGTCCACGGCCTCGCCCCAGACGATGCAGTCGGCGATGCTGGGGGTCCCGGCCTCGAATTTGTGGGGGGGGTCCTTGTAGGTGGATTGCTCCTTCTGGACCAGCATGATCATCTCGCCGCCGCCGTGGAACGGGGGCATGGCCTCCAGCAGCTCGTAGCGCCCCCACAGCGCCCCGGCGCCGGTCGGCCCGCACATCTTGTGGGCGGAGAAGGCGAAGAAGTCCACCCCCAGCTCGCGCACGTCCACCGGCATGTGGGGCGCGCTCTGCGCGCCGTCCACCAGTATCGCGGCCCCCACGGTGTGCGCCTTCGCCGCGAGCTCGCGGACCGGATTGATGGTGCCCAGGACGTTGGACTGGTGGGTGACCGCCACGAGCTTCGTGCGCTCGCTGAGAAGACGGTCAAACTCCTCCATCCGAAGCAGTCCCTGCTCGTCAAAGGGAACGAAACGCAGCCGAGCCTCACGCTCGGCTGCGAGGAGCTGCCAGGGCACCAGGTTACTGTGGTGCTCCATCTCGGTGAGCAGGATCTCATCCCCGGGATGGATGTTCGCCCGCCCCCAGCTGTAGGCCACCAGGTTGATCGCCTCGGTGGTACTGCGGGTAAAGATCAGCTCCTCCGGCCGGGTCGCGCCGATGAAGGCCGCCACCTTGGCCCGGGCGCCTTCGTAGGCCTCCGTGGCCTGCTCCGCCATCCGATAGATGCCGCGGTGGACGTTGGCGTTGTACTCCTGGTAGTAGCGCACCAGGGCCTCGATGACCCGCCGGGGTTTCTGGGAGGTTGCGGCGCTGTCCAGGTACACCAGGGGTCGGCCGTGCACCTGCCGGGCCAGGAGGGGAAAGTCGTCGCGGATACGGGGGCCGAGCATCGGCGGGTCTACACCTTGTGGGGCATCCCGCGCCCGCGCTGGGGCACGGGCAGGACGTAGACCTGGCCGTCGTCGACCTTCACCGGATAGGTGTTCAGGGGCACCACCGCGGGGAGGGACAGGACGCGCCCGGTGCGGACATCGAACCGCGAGCCGTGCTTGGGACAGGTCACGATCTCGCCGTTGCGCGCCCCCTGGGACAGCGACGCGTACTCGTGAGTACAGATGTCGTCCACGGCGTACAGCGTCCCCCCGACGTTGAACACGGCGATGGTCCGGCCCTCCACCGCGACCACCAGCGCGTCGCCCGGCGCAATCTCGTCTGCCGCGGCGACCCTCACGTACTCCGCCATCGTTCCCTGCCCGCCGCTATTGTACCATCTTGCGGTCGATGTCCTGCTCCAGGGCCGACCGCACCTCCGGCAGGGGGACGCGATCGAACAGTTCGGCAAAGAAGCCTTCGACCACCATGCGCACCGCCTCCCGGCGGGGGAGCCCGCGGCTCATGAGGTAGAAGAGCTGCTCCTCGTTGAGCCGGCTGGTCGCCGAGCCGTGGGTGCAGCGCAGGTCGTTGGCCATGATCTCCAGGTTCGGGATGGAATCGGCCTTGGCCCCGGCGGAGAGGATCAGGTTACGGTTGGCCTGGAAGGCGTTGGTCTTCTGGGCGCCCTGATGGACGCGGATCATCCCCGAGAAGACGGACCGGGCCCGGTCCTTCACCGCATGCTTGTAGAGGAGGTCGCTCTGCGTGTGGGGGGCCCGGTGCTCCTGCAGGGTCTGCAGGTCGAAGTGCTGTCCATCGTGTCCGAAGAACAGCCCCAGCATCTCCGCGCTCGCCCCGGGGCCTTCCAGCAGCGACTCGACGTTCCGCCTGGTGATGCGCCCGCCGAACCCGGCCAGCAGGGTGGAGAGCTGCGCGTCACGGAACAGCCGGCCGCGGACGATGCCGATCTCGGTGACCGCGGCCAGCCAGTCCTGCCGGGAGATGTAGCGCACCGTGGCGCCGTCCTTGACGATGAGCTCGACCACCGGGTCCACAAAGGCCTCCCACGAGCCGACCATAGACCCGAAGTCATCGAGCAACGTCACCGTGCTGCCGGGCTCCGCGATGACCAGCGTATGGGGAAACACCGCCACCCCCGCCGCCTGGATCCAGACGGCGCTGGTCAGCGGGACGGTGACCTGCACCCGCTCGGGGACGTAGAGGAAGGTCCCCCCGGTCCAGAACGCGCCGTGCAACGCCCGGAACTTGGACTCCTCCGAGCGCACACAGCGCTGCATGAAGTACTCCCCTACGAGGTCCGGGTGGTCGCGGACCGCCCGGACCAGGCTCGTGAAGATCACGCCCGGGGGCAGCTCCGGGACCGCCGTGGGACCGCTGGGCACCGCGGGGTCGAGGTGGAACGCCTGGAGGTTGAGGCCGCTCAGGTCGGTGCGGCGCCACTCCTCCTCCGCGGTCGTGGGCATGGGCAGGGCTTCCGCGACCTCGTAGGCCCGGAGGCGAAACGCCCGCATCCAGGGGGGTTCGTCGAAACGCTCGGAGAGCGCCTCCACCCCGGTGCGGTCGAGGGGCAGCACCGACGTCCGGGCAGCCATCGGGACGCTACCCGACCGAGCCTTCCATCTCCAGGGCGATGAGGCGGTTGAGCTCCACGGCGTATTCCAGGGGCAGCTCCTTGACGATGGGCTCGACAAACCCGCGCACGATCATGTTCATCGCCTCATCCTCCTTGACGCCGCGGCTCATCAGGTAGAAGAGCTGCTCGTCGGAGACCTTGGAGACGGTGGCCTCATGGGTGATGGAGACGTCTTCCTCGTCGATCTCCATCGTCGGATAGGTGTCGCTCCGCGAATGCTCGTCGAGGATCAGGGCGTCGCAGCGCACGGCGGAGCGGCTGCCCGCGGCGCCGGGGTAGATCTTCACCAGGCCGCGGTACCCCGCCCGGCCGCCGTCCTTGGCGATGGATTTGCTGACGATCACCGACTGGGTGTGGGGGGCGGCGTGGATGACCTTGCCCCCGGGATCCTGGTGCTGCCCCCGGCCGGCGAAGGCCACGGAGAGGATCTCCGCTTTGGCCCCCGGCTCCACCATGTAGACCGAGGGGTACTTCATCGTGAGCTTGGAGCCCAGATTCCCGTCGATCCACTCCATGGTGGCGTCCCGGTAGGCGACGGCGCGCTTGGTGACCAGGTTGTAGACGTTCGTGGACCAGTTCTGGATGGTCGTGTACCGGCAGCGCGCGCCTTCCTTAACAATGATCTCCACCACGGCGGCGTGCAGGGAGTCCGAGCTGTACACCGGCGCGGTGCAGCCCTCCACGTAGTGGACGTAGGAGCCGGGCTCGCAGATGATCAGCGTCCGCTCGAACTGGCCCACGTTCCGGGCGTTGATCCGGAAGTAGGCCTGCAGCGGGATGTCCAGCTTTACGCCCTCCGGCACATAGATGAAGGAGCCGCCGGACCACACTGCGGAGTTGAGCGCGGCCAGTTTGTTGTCCTCCGGCGGCACCACCGTCCCGAAGTACTCGCGGAACAGGTCGGGATGCTCCCGGAGGGCGCTGTCCGTGTCCAGAAACACCACGCCCAGCTTCTCCCACTCCTGCTTCAGGTTGTGGTAGACCACCTCCGAGTCGTACTGGGCACCCACGCCGGCCAGGAACTTCCGCTCCGCTTCGGGGATGCCCAGGCGGTCGTAGGTGCGCTTGATCTCGTCGGGCAGGTCCTCCCAGGACGAGACCGGCCGCTCCGTCGGCTTGACGTAGTAGTAGATGTCGTCGAAGTTGATGACGCTCAGGTCGGCGCCCCACCGCGGCAGCGGCCGCCGGACGAAATGCTCGTAGGCGTGGAGGCGGAAGGCGCGCATCCAGTCCGGCTCGCCCTTGAGGTGCGAGATCTCGCTGACGATCCCGGCGTCCAGCCCTTTCCGGGCCTTGTAGACGTAGGTCTCGGGCTCGAAGAAGCCATACTTGTACTTCTCGACGTTGATGCCCAGGGGGTTGGTCGTCGCCATCAGTGCACCACCCAGAAGACCTTGCCGGCGCGCCGGACCGCGCCTTCGTCCGCCACCTCGGCGGCGATCACCTCGAACTGCGCCTTGATTCCCTCGTACCCGGACTGCTCCAGCTCCTCGGCCAGCTCCGGCCCGCCGGAGACGACGAACCGGCCGTCGAACATGACATGGACGTAGGAGGGCCGGATGAAGTGCAGGATGCGCGAGTAGTGGGTGATCACCAGGATCCCCATCTGCCCGGCGGCCTGCTGGAACATCCGGGTCACGCCGTCGGCGACGATCTTCACCGAATCGATATCCAGTCCGGAATCGGTCTCGTCCATGATGGCGATCTCCGGTTCCAGCAGCGCCATCTGCAGGATTTCCGCGCGCTTCTTCTCGCCGCCGCTGAATCCTTCGTTCACATACCGGGTGACGATGGAGGGCTCGATGCGCAGCTCCTCCATCTTCTGGCGCAGCAGCTTCTGGAACTCGCCGACCGGCATCAGTTCCCGGTCATAGCCGCGGCGGGCGGAGACCGCGGTGCGCAGGAAGCTGGACATCGTGACCCCGGGGATACTCACCGGGTACTGGAAGGCGATGAACAGCCCCTTGCGCGCCCGCTCATCGGGACTCATCGCCAGCAGGTCCTCGCCCTTGTAGAGCACCTCCCCCTTCACCACCTGGTAGAAGGGGTTGCCCATCAGGACGTTGGCCAGCGTGGACTTCCCCGAGCCGTTGGGACCCATCAGGGCGTGAATCTCGCCCTTGCTGATGCTCAGGTTGGCCCCTTTCAGGATGACTTTGTCCTCCACCTGGACGGTGAGGTCCCGGATCTCCAGATCAGCCACGGTCGCCTCCAACGCTATTCTGGAGTAATTCAGTCAACAAATCCCAGGCCTATTGTGTCACCGGCCCCCCGAGGGTGTCAACCGGGACTGCGGCGGGCAGGCGAGGCCACAAGGCCCTCCAACCTCCGGCGCTCCTCCTCCGGCAGGAACGCGGCGCGGGCGGCGGCGGCCATGAAGTCGGCGAGGGCTCCGTCTCGCAAGGCCAGCGCCTGCGCCACCAGGGTGAGTTCCTGCGAGATGTCGGTACCCAGGAGCATCGGGTCGTCACTGTTGATCGTCACGGGGACGCCGGCATCGACCAGCCGACGGAGCGGATGGGCGGCCAGAGATCGCACCAGCCCCAGTCGGACGTTGCTGGTGGGGCAGATCTCCAGGGTGATCCGCTGGTCCCGGAGGTAGTCCAGCAGCCGGCGGTCCTCGACGGCGCGGATCCCGTGCCCGATGCGCCGGGCGCCGAGCTGGTAGATCGCCGTCCAGATGGAGCTGGGTCCGGCGAACTCTCCGGCGTGCACCGTGATGCCCAGCCCGCCCTCGCGGGCCAGGGCCAGCGGACGGGAGAAGAGACCGGGCGGATAGTTGGCCTCGTCGCCGGCCAGGTCCACGCCCACCACCCCGCAGGGGCGACAGTCCAGCGCCTCACGCACGCGCCGTTCCGCCTCCTCCGGCCCCCGCTCGCGGACCATCGTGACGATGATTCCGCTGCGGATGCCCACCGCGACCTCGGCCCGCGTGCGGGCCCGCGCCATCGCCTCGAGCATCCGGCGCATGCCGAGCAACTCGAAGGCGCGCCGGCCGCCGACACGCACTTCGACATACCGGGATCCGTGCGCGGCGGCCTCGCAGAGCAGCTCGTAGGTAATGGTCTCGATATTGTCGGCGGTGTAGAGGGCGTCGGGCACGCGTCCGGCGCGCAGCGCGTAGCGCATGCGACGCAACCGGTCGTAGCCGGCGAACCGGGCCGGGTCGGCGATGAGCGGAGCGGGCGACGGCTCCGTCGCGGCGCGCCGTTCGGCGAGGCGCCGCAGGCGCAGGGAAGTTTCCAGGTGGAGGTGCAGTTCGATCTTGGGCAACGCGCGGATGGCCGCCACTCCCGACCCGGTCATTCCCGGGCGCCCTCCTGTAACGGGGGCGCCGCCCGCTCCGCCGCCGGGGTCTCCCGCTCCAGCACCTGGCGCACGCGGCGCTCCAGATCGTCGATCGCGGCCAGGGCCCGGTCAAAATCGATCTCGCCGGTCGGCGGCGCCGCCGTCGCGGCGTCGCGCAGGGCCAGGCGCATCTCGCGCACCCTGGCCAGCATCCGCTCCAGCAGCGCCCTGGAGGAATCCGCCGAGGTCATGCTAGTATTATGGCATCGTTTTGCGCCTGCATCGAGAGGACAGGTCCATCGAGGCTGAGCCCACCGACCATGGCCGAGGCATCCCGCGCCCAGCGGCGCGGTCCTGAACCGATCCGATCCGAGGACGCGATGCCCGCGGACCTGCGGGACGCCCGGCGCTGGTACGCGGAAATGGTCCTGGCCCGCCGGTTCGAGGAAGAGGCTGAGCGCGCCTTTCGCCGCGGCAAGATCGGCGGCTACCTGCACCTCTACAGCGGGCAGGAAGCTGTGGCCGCGGGCTGGCTGGCCGAACTGCGCGACGACGACATCTTCTTCACCGCGTACCGCGACCACGCCCACGCCCTGTTCCGCGGCACCCCGCCCGGGGCGGTGATGGCCGAACTGTTCGGCAAGGCCACAGGCGTGGCCAAAGGCAAGGGCGGTTCGATGCACCTCTTCGATGTGCCCCGCGGATTCTACGGCGGCTACGGGATCGTCGGCGGCCACATCCCGCTGGCCACCGGCGCCGCCTACGCCCTGCGCTATCTGGGCACCGACCGGATCTGCCTGTGCTTCCTCGGCGACGGCGCGATGAACAGCGGGTCCTTCCACGAGCCGGTGAATATGGCCGGCCTGTGGGGCCGCGACGGATTGTGCCCCGTGGTGTACATCGTCGAGAACAACCAGTACGGGATGGGGACCTCGGTGGCGCGCGCCTCCGCCGTCCCCGACCTCGCCTCCCGCTTCGCCGCCTATGCCATCGAGCATGAGCGGGCCGACGGCATGGATTTCCTGGCCGTGCGCCGGCTCGCCCGGCGGGTGATCGCCCGCGTGCGCAGCACCGGCCGTCCCTATGCCGTGGAGATGCTCACCTACCGGTTCGCCGGCCACGGCGCCGCGGATCTGTTTCAGCCCTACCGCACCAAGGAGGAGGTGACCAAGGCGCGGGCTCACGATCCCATCACGCTCCTGGAGCGGCGGCTGCGCGAGGCCGGGGTGCTCGATGAGGCAGAGGTCGTCCGCATCCACGAAGAGGCCGCGGCCGCCGTGGCCGAGGCGGTGCGCTTCGCCGAGGAGAGCCCGGAACCGGACCGGGACGAACTCTGGACCGATGTCTACGGCTGAGTGGTCATGGCGGAACTGACCTACCGCGACGCCCTGCGCACCACCCTCATCGAGGAGATGGATCGCGACCCGACCGTGGTGTTGCTGGGCGAGGACATCGGCCTCTACCAGGGCACCTTCCGGGTGACGGCAGACCTGCTGGAGCGCTACGGCCCGCGCCGTGTCATCGACACCCCCATCTCCGAGCTGGGGTTCGTCGGGGCGGCGATCGGCATGGCGATGCTGGGCCTGCGGCCGGTGGTGGAAGTGATGACCTGGAACTTCTCGCTGCTGGCGCTGGACCAGATCGTCAACAACGCGGCCAAGCTGCGCTACTTTTCGGGCGGCCAGGTGGAGGCGCCGCTGGTGATCCGGGGCCCCAACGGTGCCGGGGTCCAGCTCTCCGCCCAGCACTCGCAGAGCCTGGAGGCCCTGTACGCCCACATCCCCGGCCTCTACGTCGTCGCCCCGGCCACGCCCGCCGAGGCCAAGGGGCTCCTGCGCACGGCGATCCGCGGCCGCAATCCGGTGATCTTCCTGGAGAACGCCGCACTGTACGGCATGAAGGGGGAGGTGCCCGACGGCGAGTTCGCCCTGCCCTTCGGCCGGGCCGAGGTCGTCCGCCGCGGGCGCGACGTGACCGTGGCCGCATACAGCCGGATGCTCCATGTGGCGCTGGCGGCGGCCGATCGCCTGCAGGGCGAGGGGATCCAGGCCGAGGTCATCAACCTGCGGACCCTGCGCCCGCTGGACGTGGACACCGTCGCGGAGTCCGTCGGCCGCACGCACCGCGCCGTCGTGGTCCAGGAGCAGTGGCGGCTGTTCGGGGCGGCGGCCGAGATCGCCGCCTCGATCTACGAGCAGGCCTTCGACCAGCTCGATGCGCCCGTGGAACGGGTCACCGGCGCCGACGTGCCGATGCCCTATGCCCGCAACCTCGAGCTCCTGGCGGTCCCCCATGAGGAAGACATCGTTCGGGCCGTGAAGAAGACGCTGTACAAGGCGTAAGGTCCCTTCCGGAGGATAGCGGAGGCGCGGCCGTGGGTGACGTGATCATGCCGAAGATGGGCGACGCCATGACCGAGGGCAGGGTCCTCAGGTGGCGGAAACGCCCCGGAGATCCGGTGCGCGCCGGCGAGGCCATCGCGGAGATCGAGACCGACAAGGTGAACGTTGACCTGGAAGCCGAGGAGAGCGGCACGCTGCTGGAGATCGTCGTCCCCGAGGGGCAGAGTGCGCCCGTCGGAGCGCGGATCGCGGTGATTGGCGCGCCCGGAGCGCAACCGACGCCTGCGGGCGCGCCCCCCACAGCGCCGGCTCCACGCCCCGCTCCGGCGCCGCCGACCGGCCCCCTCCAGGCCGAGCCCCGCGCCCCCAGGACGCGGGTGAAGGCCTCACCGCTGGCGCGGCGCCTGGCCGAGGAACACGGGCTCGACCTCTCGCGCCTCCAGGGCACCGGCCCCGACGGGCGCATCACCAAAGAGGATGTGGAAGCGCACCTGGCCCTGGGCCCGCGCGCCCCGGCCGCGGCGGAGGAAGGCGGGCCGGACTACACCGAGGAGACACCGGGCCGCATGCGGGCCACGATTGCGCGGCGCATGGCCGAAAGCAAACTGCAGGCGCCTCACTTCTACGTGACGGTGCAGGTGGTGATGGACGACGCGCTGCGGGCGCGTCAGCAGCTCAACCGGGACCTCAAGGAGGAGCGGCGGGTCACCGTGAACGACTTCGTCATCCGCGCCGCCGCCCTGGCCCTGCGCGCCTTCCCCAATCTCAACAGCGCCTTCGTGAACGGGAAGATCCGCCGCTTTCGACGGATCAACATCGCCGTGGCCGTGGCCCTACCCGACGGGTTGATCGCGCCGGTGTTGCGCGACTGCGACCGGAAGTCCCTCCTCCAGATCAGCGAGGAAGCCCGCGCCCTGACCGAGCGGACGCGCTCCGGGCACCTGCGGCCCGACGACTACGAGGGGGGAACGTTCACCATCAGCAACCTGGGGATGTTCGACTTCGTGGAGAACTTCGTCGCCATCATCAACCCGCCCCATGCCGCGATCCTGGCCGTCGGCGCCGCCCAGCCGCGGGCCGTGGTGCGCGGCGGCCAACTCGGCGTGGCCACGACGATGGCCCTGACGCTCTCCGCCGACCACCGCGTCACCGACGGCGCCGAAGCGGCGCGCTTCCTCGGCGAGATCAAGCGCCTCCTGGAGAATCCCTTCCTGTTGTTCGTGGATGCGCCTCAGGCGTAGTGGCTGCGGATGGCGGCCTCGACCTGCGGGGCGAGGGTCTCCCACGGCACCTCGGGATTCCGGGTCACCGTGATGAAATCGTTGAGGAAGAAGACCTGCACGACGCCGTGGATCCCCAGGAGGCGCTGGGCCAGCGGCGGCGCGGTGCCCTCTTCCCCTGCGCGGTAGGTCTGGCCCCGGCCCGCCGTCACCTGTCGGTCGAGCACGAACTTCAGGGCGTTGATGTTGGGCGTGGGCTGGACCTGGATGGACACCCCCATACCTCTACGGTATGGGGCGGACCGGGCCTCTGGCAAGCACCTCCCGTCCGCCTCCGGCCGGTTCGCGCTCAGGAGGCGGCCGCGGCCGGACCCGCCGCACTGCGGGGAGCGGGCGGCGCCTGCAGTTCGTCCTGCACCGCGGAGACCAGGTCGACGGTGGCGTGGCGGAGGTGCATGCGCAGGGCGCCGGCCGGTGTCTGGGCTGTGCCCACGAGGGCGACAACGATGGGACCCATGGGCGTGATCACCAGCGGACGCCCCCGATAGAGGATCACGACGGCCTCGGGCCCGCCGAAAGCGGTCATCTCCCCCAACCGCTCCGACACCATCACGCTGCTCGCGGCATAGGCGGCCAGAGACTCCAGGTCCACTCCGGCGTCGTCCACCGCCTCCAGGAGGAGGCCGTCGGCGGAGGAGATGAGGGCGGCGGCCGCCCCCGACTGTTCCTTCAGTCCTTTCAAGATCGCCGCCAGACGTGGCATGATCGGTCCCTCAGACCGTGATTTGTCCGGGGCCCGTCCGCGGCCCCGGCTCTTCCGTCTCCTCCAGCCAGTGCGCCAGCGCCAGGTGTGTCCGCAGGGTGTGGAGCGCCTCCCGCCGCAGCTGGCCGACCCGGGACTCGGTGACGCCGAGGATGCGCCCGATCTCGGCCAGGGTCAGGCCTTCGCAGTAGTAGAGTCCGACCACCACTTTGTGGCGCACCGGAAGCGCCGCGATGGCTCGCCACAGCTCGGCGTCGAGGGCGTCGCGCTCCACATCCAGGAGCACATCGTCGCCGGCGTCGCGCGCCAGTTGCGCCGACAGCCGGTCGGTCTCGGCGAACTCGCCTTCGAGGGAGAGCAGGGAGGCCCCCCGGGCGTCCTGCAGGACGCGGCCCAGCCGCCGGGGGGTGAATCCCGTGGCCCGAGCCAGCTCGCCGTCGGTGGGCGGGCGGCCCAGCCGCCGCATCATCCGCTGCGCCTCGGCCTGCACACGGTGCACCGTCCGGCGCGCCACCCGGGGCAGCAGATCCAGGGTGCGGAGGTAGTCGTACATCGCGCCCCGGATGCGCAGGCGGGCGAAGGCCTCGAAGGGAATGCCCCGATCCGGATCGTACCGATCGATGGCCTCCAGGAGGCCGACGATCCCGTAGCCTTCCAGGTCTTCCGCCCGCACCGAAGGCGGCAGCCGGCCGGCCATCTGGCCGGCCTGGGCGCGCACCAGCGGCAGGTAGAGGAGCGCCAGCCGCTCGCGGGCTTCCCCGTCGCGCCGGGTCTTCAGGCGCGCCCACAGTTCCCCGGCATCCTCGCGGTGATCGGCCATGGCCATCGATCCCGTCTACCCGACCTCGCGCATCGCGGCCGCCGCACGGTCCAGCAGCTCTTCGGCGGAGGAGGCGCCGGCGCTCGACGTCGCCCCGATGCGCAGGCCGCCCCGCGCCTCGCGGGGAAGGGCGCCACGCACGTCGGCCGTGATCCGCTCGACCACCGATGCGGCCCGGGCCCCGCCCACCCCGGCCAGCAGGATCCCCCAGCGCCCGGGGGCCAGCGCGGCGGCAAGATCGCACGAGCGCATCGCCTCGTGGAGGCGCCGCGTCACCCGCTGGATCAGCGACGGCTCCTCCGAAACGCCCGGCGCGCCGTAGTCCGCGCCGCCCAGTTCCAGGATCACCACCGTGAATTCCGCCGGGTGTTGCCGCCCGCGCTGCATCTCCTCCTCGATGCGTGCCCGGAAGTGGTGACCGTTGCTTAGGCCGGTGCGGGGGTCCTGATAGGCGAGCTCCTGCAGCCGGGCCGTGCGCCGCAGACGACCGAGACAGCCGCCCAGGGCGTCGGCGGAGCGACCCAGGCGCCCGAACTCCGCGGCGGTGAACGGCCGGGCGCTGCGGGCCAGGGCCAGCACTCCGGCGACGATGCCGTTCTGCACCAGCGGAAGGGCCAGGAAGGCCCGCAGCGCACCGTCGGGGAACGGCGACCGACCGTCCCCCTCGTTGGGATCGGGGATCACCACCGGCCGGCCTTCTTGTGCCACCCAGGCGGACAGACCGCGCCCCCGCGCGAACCGGACCTCCTCCGCGAGGTCGATGCGGTTGCCCCGCACCGCCACAGGGACGAGTCGGCCGCTCCCCCACTCGGTGACGTAGAGGGTCCCGTGCTCGAAGCCGACGGCGCGGTGCACGAGGTCGAGAAAGCGCTTGTAGGCCACGCCGAGCGGGAGGTCCTCTTCCGCCAGGGCGGTCAGCTCCAGCCGGAGGACCGTCTCCTCGGCTGCGGCGACGAGCTCGGATTCCGCAACCGGCCCGTCCGCCCGCGTCGGCTTGCCGGGCCTGTGCGCTGCCATCGTCTCGACCTCACCCGATCCTGGAAGCAACCGGCGTGCCGGGGCGGCCCGGCCGGAAGGCGGGGCGTCTCAGCGCGACGCGGCGACGGCGCGCGGCCCGCCCCCGCGTGCCGTGGACGGCGGAATGGCCAGCTCCTCCCGGTACTTGGTGACGGTCCGCCGGGCGATCCTGATCCCTTCCCGCAGCAGGAGGCGGGCGATCTCCTCGTCGGTGAGGGGACGGGTCTCCGCGGCGATGATCTCGCGGATGCGGTCCTTGATGGGCAGCGACTGATCGAAGAAGATGTCGAAACTCACCACCCGACCGTTCGGCAGCTGCACGAACTTCCCGTCCAGGGCCCGGCTCACGGTGGATTCGCTGATCCCCAGTTCTGTCGCCACCATGGCCTTCGTCAGCGGCTTGAGGTACGCATCGCCGCGCTCCAGGTACTCCCACTGGGTCCGCACGACGGCCTGGACGATGTTGGCCATGGTCCAGTTGCGGCGCTGCACGGCTTCGATGAAGAGCTTGGCGCGGCTGACGTAGTCCCGGACGTGCTCCCGCGACTCGGCGGAGTAGCCGGCGCTGGCCCGGCGCATCTGCCGGCGAAGGTCCTCGTAGAAGGCGTTGACGCGCAGCTGATAGGCGTCCTGCCGGACGAGCTCGACGGCGAACCCCTCCTCCGTGCGGCGGATGACGAAGTCCGGTCGCGCCACCTCGCCGGGACGCACGGTGCCCTCCTCCCGCTCCAGCCGGTACCGCTCGCCGGGATAGGGATAGCACGTGGCCTTGATGAACGCCTGCGCATCCCTGACCTCGGCGACCTTGACGCCCAGCGCCTGCGCCACTTTCTCAAACCGCCGCGCCGCCAGGTCGGCCAGGTGTGTCTCCACGATGCGCTGCGCCAGCCGGTTGACCGGCGTGGGCTCCATCACCCGCAACTGCAGGAGCAGGCACTCCTCCACGTTCCGGGCCCCGACGCCGACCGGCTCGAAGCGCTGGATGCGGCCGAGCACGGCCTCCACCTCCTCCTCGGCGGCGTTGAGTTCCTGCGCCACCTGGACGACCGTCGCCTCGAGGTAGCCGTTGTCGTTGATATAGCCGATCAGCCGCTCGCCGATGGCGTGGTCGCGCGGGCTCAGCCCCTGGGCCTGCAGCGTCATCAGCAGGTGCTCCTGCAGAGAGACCGGCGCGGCGATTCGCTGGTAGGGATCGTACTCTTCGTCGTCGGGTGTCCAGCGGGTCAGCGACGTCCCCTCTGCGGCCCACGGATCCGTCTCCGGCGCGGCCCGGTCGTCGAGCTCAAGGGCGGGGTTCTCGCTCAGTTCCTGTTCGATGCGGGCCAGCATCTCATTGATCGGGAGGACGAGCAGCGAGTTCACCAGCATGAGCTTGGGGACCATGCGCTGCTGCAGCAGCGGCCGAGCCTCGGCGGTCGTCCGGAGACGGTGGTCCATGGTGCGCTCCCTACCCGGCGTCCGCGGCCGCGGCGACCAGGCCCGGCAGGGGCGAGAGCTCTCCGGCTTCCAGGCAGGCCAGCAGCGCGTCCACCACCCGGGGGTCGAACTGCGTCCCGCGCCAGCGGGTCAGCTCCGCCACGGCCTGGGCCAGGGGCAGCGCCTCGCGGTAGCGGCGGGCACTGGTCATGCTCTCCAGCGCATCCGCCGCGGTGAGAATGCGGGCTTCCAGGGGAATCTGCTCGCCCTGCAGGCCCAGCGGGTACCCGGTGCCATCCCACCGCTCGTGGTGGAACAGCACCGCTTCGACGACCCGCCGCGAGAAATCGGCCATGGCCAGAATCCTGGCGCCCATCAGCGTGTGCATCTTCATCCAGTCGTACTCTTCCGGGGTGAGGTCGCCCGGCTTGAGGAGGATGCCGTCGCCGATCCCGATCTTCCCGATGTCGTGCAACAGCGCGGCAATCTTCAAATCTTCAATGGCCTCCCCGCTCACCCCCAGCCGCCGGCCGATCCGTTCGGCGTAGTGCGCCAGGCGGTCGGAATGCCCCCGGGTCGGATGATCCCGGAGGTCCACGGCCGCGGCCAGGGCGTACACGGTGTTCCAGTAGGAGCGGCGCAGCCGCCTGAACAGGCGGATGTTCTCGATGGCGATCGCCCCCTGGGCGCCGATCAGGCGCAGCACGTCGTGGTCGGACGGGGAGAAGGGCGCGGCGGACCGACGGACGCTGAGGACCCCGAGCACGCTGCCGCCGGCCTGCAGAGGCAGGGAGAGCGTCGTGCCGTCGGCGGCGCCGTCCGCCGTGCCGGCGGTCATCCGGGCCAGGTCGTCGGCGCGCACGCGCCAGAAGGCGGACATCCCGCCGTCCGCCGCGGACGCTCCCGGCGTTCCCGCGCTCCGGGATGCGGCCACGACGACGTCGCGGCCGTCCTCATCGACGGAGACCAGGATGGCCTCCTCTCCATCGAGTTCGTGCCGGGCGGTCTCGGTGATCACGCGGTACATGCGGCTCTGGTCCGCGTCGGTGAGCCGGGTGCCCTGCAGGTCCAGTAGCGGTGTGAGCGACCGGAGGCGGGTGTTCTTCCGGTAGAACTGCCCCTTGCGCAGCCCCTCCTCCACCGTCCGGCGGAGGTCGTCGGCGGAAAAGGGCTTCATCAAAAAGCCGTTCACGCCGAAGCGCACGGTCTCCAGCAGGCTGTCGAACTCGCTGAATCCGGTCATGACCACCACGGAGACATCCGGGGCGACGGCCACAATCTGACGGGCCGCGTCCAGCCCGCCCATGCCGGGCATCTTCAGGTCCGTGAGCAGCAGGTCCGGGGGGGTCTTGCGGGCCAGGGCAATCGCCGTGGGGCCGTCGGCCGCGGTGCACAGATCACAGGACGGAGCCAGGATCCGCGAGCACAGTTCCCGGATCGGCGCCTCATCGTCCACGATCAGAACCTTCGGTCTGGATGCCACCGGCCACCTCGATCGATGCCGCGGATCCCGCCGGGGCGTCCCGGAGCAACTTTCGTGCCACGGGTCGCCATCAAAAAACCGTCGCCCGCCGGTCAGCCCGTCTCCTGCATCAGCCGGTGGGCGCGGATCTTCTCGTCCAGCGCGGCGCGGGAGATCCCCAGGACCCGGCCCGCCTCCTCCAGATTCCAGTTCGTCATCTTGAGCACGGCGTCGATGTGACGGCGCTCCGCCTCCGCCAGCGTGTAGGCTTTGGGAAAGACCGCCCCTCCCGCCCCCTGGTCGTCCAGCCAGATCTCCTCCGCCCCGATCACCTCGCCCTGCGCCAGGATGACGACGCGCTGGATGGTGTACTCCAGCTCCCGGACGTTGCCCGGCCAGCTGTGGTTGCGCAGTTTCTTCATGGCCAGCGGAGAGAACCCCTTGATGCGCTTGTTGAAGGCCACCGCGTACTTGTTTACGAAGTGCATGGCCAGCGGCTGGATGTCCTCGCGCCGCTCGCGCAGTGGCGGCAGCTCCATCGGCACCACGCTCAGCCGGTAGTAGAGATCCTCGCGGAACTGGCCGTCGGCGATGGCCTTGCGCAGATCCTTGTGCGTGGCCGCGATGACCCGGGCGTTGACATCGATGGGCCTGTTCCCCCCGACGCGTTCGATCACCCGTTCCTGGAGGACGCGCAGCAGCTTCACCTGCATCGTCGGGCTCATATCCCCGATCTCGTCCAGGAAAATCGTCCCGTCCTGGGCGCGCTCGAACTTTCCCACGCGGCTGGCCACGGCGCTGGTGAAGGCCCCCTTCTCATGGCCGAACAGTTCCGTCTCCAGCAGCGTCTCCGGGATCGCGCCGCAGTTCACGACGACGAAGGGACCTTTGCTGCGCGGGCTCTGCAGGTGGATGGAGCGGGCCAGCAGTTCCTTGCCCGTCCCGGTCTCGCCGTAGATCAGGACCGTGGCGTCGGTGGGCGCCACGGCCGCGGCCAGCTGCAGGACCTGCCGCATCTTGGGCGAGGTGCCGACGATGCCTTCGAACTTGAAGGACCGCAACAACTCATCCTGCAGGGCGCGGTTCTCCTGGACCAGCCGGCCGCGTTCCAGGGCCTGGTTCACGACAATCATCAGCTCTTCGGGGCGGAAGGGCTTCGCCACGTAGTCATAGGCCCCGAGTTTGATGGCCTGGATCGCGGTGTCGATCGTGGAGAAGGCCGTGATCAGGATGACCAGCGCATCCGGGTCCTGCTCCATGATGGCCCGGAGCACGCTGAGGCCGTCGAGCTTGGGGAGTTTGAGATCGAGCAGCACCAGATCGTAGCGGCGCGCCCGGGCCTTGGCCAGGCCCTCCTCCCCGTCCGCGGCCTCGTCCACGACAAATCCTTCCTGGGTGAGGAGCTTGGTGAGGAGGCGCCGCAGGTTTTCCTCGTCATCGACGACGAGGATGCGAGTCTCGGGCACGGCCGGTGGGGGATCCGCCTTCGGCACGCTGTGTTCATGCCCCGGCGGCTGCTCTCGTAGACAGCCCCGCCGCCCGGCCGGCTGCAGCGCCGCGGTGCGTCCCCCCTGAGGTCAGCATAGCGCGACGCCGCCGGTGATCCGGGCGGCGGGTATTCCTGCAGTCTTCAGCGCATCGCCGCCTGCAGCCGGGCTGCGGCGGCGGCCACGCGCTGAGACGGAACCTCCGCCACGATCTGGCCGGTCCGCGCATCGCAGAACCGGACCCAGACCTGCGACGCCTCGTCCACACGCAGGTGCGCCACAATCTCCGCCGCCCCGGCGGCCCCCCCCTCCGGTGCGGCGGGATCCGGCGTCGGGGGGACACTCCCCCGCTCGGCCAGGGCCCGGCGGGCCCGCTCGAAGAGATCGTCGAACCCCGGGACCGAGGTCTCGCCGGACGCCGTCATAGCGGGGTCCACACGGCGACGCCGTCGTCAGGATGCCGCGCCCGAACCATGTGGCGGACGAGCAGCGCCTGGTTGGCGCGCTCCACCCGGCCGAGCTGGCGGATGATCGCCGCGATACGCGGGGCGATCTCACGCACCTCGGCGGTCTCGGCCGCCTCCAGAGGGGCGCGGGCGGCCTCCAGGCGGCGGAGGGTCGAGAGCCGGGCCAGTTCCGCAACCCGCAGGGCGTACAGCCCACCAAACCGCCCCTCCCGCAACAACCTGTGGCGCAGGCGGGCGATGGCCAGCAGCTCACGATGCACGGCCAGTTCCTGGTCCAAGATCATCCTCAACGGTGTCCGGTCGTCGTTCATCCTCCGTCCCTGCCACCGGGCGTCCGCATCCCAGCACAGAGCAAAAGCGATGCCGCGGCGGTCCCTGATGGGACTGTGCTCCGCAGGCGGACCTGCCGATAGGCAGAGCGGGGGGCCGCGGGCCCGGCGTCCCGCTGCGCGAACAGCGGTACGAACGGCCGCAGGGGCGCGCCGCGACCGGCGGAGCGGTTGATTGACTTCGCCGTCGCCCCTGTGCTAGGCTCGACGCTGCTGCGAAGACCTGGATCATCCTCTCCCCCCGGGATGAGGGTCTATCCCGAGGACAAAGGAGTGGAGAGATGAAGAAGATCCTGGCCGCGATGCTCCTGGCGATGCTGGTGTTCGTCGCCACATCCGTCTCCTGGGGCCAGGAGGCCGGCGCCGGCGCGGAGTCGGTCACCTGGGAAAGCGTGACCTGGGAGGGCGTGACCTGGGAGGGCTTCGGCGACTTCGGCGTGACCTGGGAGTAACGACGGCAAGAGCGGCGGGGGGAGGCGCGCGGCGCCTTCCCCCGCTTTCATTTTTTCGCACACCTTCCCGCCGTGGCACGAAACTTGCTCAATTTTCCTCCTGGAGAACGGGTATGGCTGCTCACGGGAGGGAAGTCGTCATGCGTAGGCTCGTCGCGGGGATCCTGTTCGTGCTGGCCCTCTTCGCCGCCACGTCCGTCTCCTGGGGCCAGGAGGCCGGCGCCGGCGCGGAGTCGGTCACCTGGGAGAGCGTGACCTGGGAGGGCTTCGGCGACTTCGGCGTGACCTGGGAATAGCCGGGTGCGGCCGCGGGGACGCCTGAGGAGGCGTCCCCGCGGCGTATGGTATACAGGGGGGAGGAGGCGGGCGCCGGTCCGTCCCTCCCCGCCTGGTGTTGGAAGACGCACGGAGCACCGGAGACGCGCGCGCATGCGGCAGCTTCCCCCGCGGGCACGGGTTTTCGTTCTGGGGACGATCGTCCTCGGAGCGGGCATCACCGCGGCCATCCCCTATCTGCCGGGGGGTCTGCCGCCTCTCAACCTCCACGTCCTGATCTTCCTGGCCGCGGCGCTGGTGGCGCAGCTGGTCGGGGTGCGCTGGTTCATGCCGGGCCTGGAAGGACAGGCCTGGTCCCTGATCTCGGCGGTGCTGATTCCCTCCATCATCCTGTTCCCGCCGGCGACCGTCGTCATCATCGTCCTCATCACCTTTGCGGCCTATGCCGTCAAGCGCCGGTCCCTTCCCTGGTATCAGAACGCCTGGAACATCGCCCAGCACGAGGTGGCCGTGCTGGTCGCGGCGCTGGTCTGGGGCAACGTGCGTCCCGCCAGCAGCGGCGGATGGCTGGCGGTGCACTGGTATGCCGCGGCGTTCTTCGCCGGTGCGGCCTTCTACCTCCTGAACAACCTGCAGACCAACACCGTCCTGGCCCTGGCCACGGGCCGGCCCTTCCGGCAGGTCGGCATCTTCTCCCGCGTCAACTTCTCCCGCGAGCTGGTCCTGACATGGCTGGGGGTCGTCATCGCCGATCTGTGGCTGGTCAACCCGTGGCGCACCGTGCTGCTGATCGTGCCGCTGATCGGTCTGTCCCAGATGCTGCGCAGCCAGGTGGAAGACGCCCAGCGCATCCGCCGCGCCCAGGTCGAAGCGGAGGGTCGCGCCCAGCAACTTTCCAGCCTCAATGAGTTGAGCCGCGCCCTGACCAGCAGCCTGGATTTCGACCAGGTCTTCGATGCGCTTTACGCCCAGCTGGCCAAGACCGTCACTCTGGATGTGCTCTCCATCGCCCTCCTCGACCCCCACACCAACCAGCTTGAGTTCCACGTGATGAAGGCGGGCCAGGGGATGCTGCCGACCATAGTGCGGCGGGCGGAAGCGCCCGAGCTGCGCGGCCTCCTGGCGGCCCGCACCCCCCTCGTCCTGATGCCGGCGCGCCATCGGGACACCGTGGAAGCGGTCAGCCCCCACGGGGTGTTGCTCGAGACGGCCGCGGTGACGGTCGTCCCGATGACCCTGGCCGAGCGGACGGTGGGCCTGATGCTCCTGGGCACCAGGGAGCCCCCGCTGCCGGCGCACCTCGATCTGGTGTCGACCATGGCCAGCCAGGTCGCGGTGGCCGCGGAGAAGGTCGAGCTGTTCCAGCGGGAGCGGCGCAAGACCGCCCAGCTGTCGGCCATCACGCAGGTCAGCAAGAAGATCGTCACCATTCACAACGTCGACGTCCTGTTGCAGCAGACCTCGCGGTTGATCGAGGAGTCCTTCGGCTTCGCCCGCGTGGAGGTGGCCCTGCACACCGACGGCGCGGCGCCGGCCCCCGCGGAAGGCGCCGCCGCGGACATCCCGATCTTCTACCGGGACCAGACCATCGGGGTGATGCGCGTCTGGCTCCATCCCGGCACGGTGCTCTCCGCCGACGACCTCTCGATGCTCCAGACGCTGGCTGACGAGATCGCCGTGGCCATCGAGAACGCGCGCCTGTACGAGCACCTGCAGATGCAGATGGGCATGCTGGAGCAGACCCAGCTGCAGCTGCTGCAGTCCGCCAAACTGGCCACCATCGGCGAGCTGGCCGCCTTCATCGCCCACGAGATCAACAACCCGCTGACCAGCGTCCTGGGCTACGCCTCCCTGGTGCTGAGTGAGACGCCGCCGGACGATCCCAAGCGGGCCGACGTGGAGGTCATCGAGAAGGAGGCCCTGCGGGCCCGGAGCATTGTCCGGGACCTGCTGGGCTATGCCCGGCAGACGGACTCGGCGATGGAGCCCACCCAGGTGAACGAGGCCATCGAGAGCGTGCTGTCGCTGGTGCGCCAGCGGGCGGATGCGGCCAACGTGACGATCACGGCGCGCTTCGATCCCGCGGCGCCCACCATCCTGGCCGACGTCAACCAGCTGAAGCAGGTGTTCATCAACATCCTGAACAACGCCATCGACGCCATGCCCCAGGGCGGAACGGTGGAGGTCACGACCCGTCCGGTGAGCGTGAACGGCACCGGGCCGGGGGTCGAAATTTCCTTCCAGGACAGCGGCACCGGCATCGAGCCGCAGCACCTGGAGAAGATCTTCGACGCCTTCTTCACGACCAAGGGCGCGGGGCGGGGCACGGGGCTGGGGTTGCCGATCAGCAAACGCATCGTGGAGCGGCACGGCGGAACGATCTCCGTGCGCAGCGTGCAGGGTCAGGGCAGCTGCTTTGTGATTCGCCTGCCGGCCGCGCCGGCGGCGTGACCGAGGGTGGCGACCGGGGACGGGCCGGTGGCGACCAGACGCATCCTGGTGGTGGACGACGAAGCCTCCATCCGGGACCTCTGTGCGCGGGTCCTGGGGCGGGCGGGCTTTGACGTGACCGTGGCCGGCGGGGGAGAGGAGGCCGTCGGCCGGTTGCGGGACGAAACCTTCGACGCCGTGATCACCGACATCCGGATGCCCGGCATCTCCGGCCTCGAGGTCCTCGACACAGCCAAACGTACCCAGCCGGGAATCCGGGTCGTCCTCATCACGGGCTTCGGCACGCCGCAGACCCTGGACCGCGCCCGGCAGGGCGGTGCGGACCGCATCCTGACCAAGCCCTTCAATCCCGCCGAACTGCTCACCGCGGTGCGGGACGTGCTGCCGGAGTAGCCGGAATCCGTCGGGGCACCCTGGGCCTCCGCACCGCTCCACGCGCTCCGGATCAGTGCAACCGCTGGTCGGTTCGCCCCCCGGGGAGTTCACAGTACCACGCGGCCAGGCGGGCGAAGGTCACGATCGGGGCGAGCGAGGTGCGGACCGTGGCCACGATCCGCTCCGGGACGGCCAGTCCGGCCCCGGTGAGCAACTGCCAGCGCGACTCCACGGCCGCCGCCAGCTGCAGGGCCAGCTCGGTGGTGAGCAGATGGACGTCGGCCAGCGGGAGGAAGACCTCCCAGCGCCGCGCTGGCCGGGGCATGTCGAAGATGTTCAGCATCGCCTTGGCGATCCCGGTGGCCGCGCCGGCGGCGTTGCTGAACCATCCGATGATCTGACCCAGGCGCTCGGGGTCGCGGCCGGCTGTCTCGGCTTCCCGCGTCGTCGGCTCCAGCACAGCCGCGCTGGACAGGATGCGGGAGAGGCGCCAGCCGATCCGGATCGGATCGAGGTACCGGGGCGGCTGCGGCAGCATCGGCCCGGGCATCCCCAGGATGACCACCCCCAGGCTGCGCGCCTGCTGAATCATCTCCCGCGCCTCGTCCAACAGCGCCCCGCGCTCGCGTTCCAGCCGGGCCATGGCCTGCGCCGTGAAGGCCTCATGGGCCGCCGGGTCGTTGTTCACGAGCAACGTGCCCCCGGTGAGAATCTCGTAGATCACCGGGACGATGTGGGTGTTCAGGGCAAAGGGCATCAGGATGCCGGGGACCTCGCCCAGCGGATTGGCCGCGGAGAGCCGCTCCATATAGGCGGCGATCTCCTCCTCGGTGTACCGCTCGGGGAAGACCAGGGCCACTTCCAGATCGCTGTCCGGCCAAGTGCGGTCGGTGGCGTACTTGCCGTAGAGGTACACGGCGACCACCTCGGCCTCACGCGCGAAAAAGGACCGCAACGCGGTCAGGGCGTTCACAGACCCATCCTAGCAGGGAATGGGGAGGCCTAGCGCGCGGAGCGGAGGCGTTCCTGCAGGCGGTCGGCCAGGGCGACCAGCCAGCGGTTCTGCGCCAGCGAGCGCCGGTGCTGCCGCCTGAGTTCCTGCATCTCCTGGCGTTCCCGCTCCAGGACGACACGGTGCACCGCCGGCCGTGCCCCTCGGGCCCGGCGCCAGTTGCGCCGCTGTTCGTCGATCTCGCGCCGGTGATCGCCCAGCGCCCGGCCGCGGGTTTCCCGGAGGGCGGAGAGGACCTGTCGGTGCTCGCGGACATCCAGCATGGGACACCCCCGCGCAGGACGGCTGCATCCCGCGCAGTGCGATTGTAGGGAGCGTCCCGGCCGGGGACGTCGGGCACGGACCCGATTCGCCCATCGGGCGGGCACCGGATTCTCCCCGCCTCGGGCCGCGCGGGGAACCCCCATGGGAAACTGCCGAAAGTGACTGGAGGCGTTACTGGAGGAGTCCGCGTTCGAACAGGCGGGCGATCATCGCGGCGCGGCTGCCGACGCCGAAGCGGGCAAAGATGCGGCGGAGATGGGTGGAGACGGTCCACATGCTGATCCCCAGGTGACGCGCGATGGCTTTTGTCGGGAGCCCCTGCGCCACCAGCAGCGCGATCTCGCGCTCCCGAGGGCTGAGCCTGTCCCGGGAAGCGGAGGGCGCGCCGGCGACCGTCATGGAGTCGGGGCCGGCACCGCGGGGGTCATGAGCCGGAAGGCCCGGGCAAAGGATGAGGCCGCGGCTTCGTGCTGGCCCAGCGCCAGATAGACGAAGCCGAGATCGCGACAGGCCGCAGACAGCTCCCCGGCCATCTCCAGGCGCTCGAAGATCTCCTCCGCATCGCGCAGCCGCAGGGCCGCTTCGGCAAGCCGTCCGGCGGCCGCCAGTGCGGCCCCGTCGGCCGCCGCGGCCCGCCCCAGTTCGGCCTCGTCGTAGATGCGCCGGGCGATCGCCTCCGCCTCCGCCGCCATCGCCCGCGCCGCGTCGGCGCGCCCCCGGCGGACTTCCAATCGGGCCAGCTCCACCAGGGTCTGCGCCGTCCCTTCGTCGTCGCCGCACCGGCGCGCAAGGTGCAGGCTCTCCTGCAGATCGGCCTCCGCCTCGTCGAGCCTGCCCTGCCCGAGGCGCAGGATGCCGGCACTGCGCTTCACCACCCCCAGCAGGCGAAGGTTCTCATGGAGGCGCAGCAGGACTTCGGCCTGCTGGAGATACCTGTCCGCCTCGTCGAAGGCCTGCTGCCGTTCGGAGGCGACACCGAGATTGAAGAACAGCAGCGCCCGCTGCGCGGGATCCCCGGCACGGCTGAGGAGGGGGATCGCCTGCCGCAGCGCGTCGAGGGCCTGGGCGGGCAGACCGAGCTCCACGTAGACACGGCCGAGGTTGCTGAGCAACTTCCCCAGCAGCTCTCCGTCCTGGACCCCGGCGGCGCGCAGGCGATCGATGCCGACCTGGTAAAGGGCGCGGGCACGGGCGAACTGCCGGGCGCGGAAGGCCAGGAAGCCCTGCGCGTTGGCCGCCGCCGCGACGAGTTCGTCGTCTCCCAGTTCTTCGGCCAGGAGGCGCGCCTCCTCCAGCACCGGCGCAGCCAGGTCGAACTGGCGCAATCCGGCCAGCGCTTGGCCGCGACCGAGCGCGACCCGAATCCGCAGCCGCGGGTCTGCGCTCTCCTCGGCGGGCGGGGCGGCCGAGGTGAAGGCCTCCAGCGCCTCGGTGAACCGGTGTTGTCGGAGCAGGGAGTCGCCGCGGCGGCAGGCGACGGCCGCACGAACCGAGACGGGCGGAGGGGCATCGAGGAGGGCGGAGAGAGGCAGGCGGAGGCGCCCGGCAAGGAGTTGCAGGGTGGCCAGGGACGGGCGCACCCTGTCGTGCTCGATCATGCTGACGTAGCTGGCCGACAGCGACGGTCGGCCGAGATCGCGCTGCGTCAGTCCGAGCGCCTTCCGCGCCTGTCTGATCCGCGCCCCGAGCGTCGTGCCGGGCCCTCCTCCGGCCACTCATCGGGAATTGAACCTACCGACCGGCGATCCGCTCCGCCCTGAGCAGCTCGCCGCCGCCGTGCCCTGCGAAGGCCGGCGGCGTCCAGACCATGAGGAGCGCCGCCAGAGCCACTGCCAGGACCTTCAGCATGGAGGGCCTCCTTTCTGCCCTCCCGCCCGGAACATTCTCTTCCGCCTCATAAATCCCTTCCGGTGGAGATCGGAGATTTCACATATAGTGACGCCAAGGCGCCTTAGGGCCCATGGTTGGCCCATTTAGGCTACGAATGTGTGTTCGAACAGTGGAAACTCAACGACGCAGTACAGGCGGAAAAGCCCCCGCCTCCCCGGTACACGAGGTTTGGAACCCGCTACAAGAGGCTACCCGATAACGCGGACGCGTGTGGCCTGAGGCCCCTTCTGTCCCTGCGTGGCCTCGTACTCGACCTTCTGTCCCTCGTTGAGCGTGCGATAGCCGGTTCCTTCGATCCCTGTGTAATGGACAAAGAGATCCCGGCCGCCGTCGTCAGGGGTGATGAAGCCGTACCCCTTCTCGGCGTTGAACCACTTCACAGTCCCGGTTGCCATGCGCTGAACCCCTGCCCTTCCTCACCGAACTGCCCGCAGGCTTCGCTGCAGACGCTTGGTCCCCCATTCCCCACCGAGGCGGAGCAGTCCTGCTGCCGGCGACCGGCCGAAGGGTCTTTCGCGGGTCCCGCTCAGACCGGGGCCGGCGGAGCGACGACGCCCGTCGGAAGCGGGTCAGGGTTGGATGAGCCCTTTCCGGACGGCGTAGCGCACGAGCAGGCTGCGGTCGTGCAGATCCAGCTTCTCCATGATGTGCGCCCGGTGCGTCTGCACCGTCTTCACGCTGATGAAGAGGCGGTCGGCAATCTGCGCATTCGTCAATCCTTCCGCGATCAGGACCAGAATCTCCCGCTCGCGGTCGGTCAGGCCGTCATACCGGCCCGCCCCCTCTCCCGAGCGCATCCGGTCCAGGTAGTCCTGCACCACGCTGCGCGCGACGGCCGGGTAGAGGAAGGCCTCGCCGCGCGCCGCCGCCCGCACCGCCTCCACCAGATCGGTGGCCGCAGCGCGCTTCAGCACATATCCCGCCGCGCCCAGGCGCAGCAACTGGAAGACGTAGGACTCTTCCTCGTGCATGGTCAGGATCAACACCTGGGTCTCCGGCAGGACGCGGCGGATCTCCTGGGTGGCCTCCACGCCGTTTTTCTTCGGCATGCTGATGTCCATGACGACGACGTCGGGACGCAGTTGCCGCGCCAAGCGGACCGCTTCGTCTCCGTCCCTGGCTTCGCCCACGACCTCCAGGTCGGGCTGCGCGTCCAGGATCATCCGGATGCCCTCGCGGACCACGGCATGGTCCTCCGCGATCAGCACACGGATCTCGGGCGCCGGTTGGGGTGCTGGTCGAGCCATAGGATGACCTCCGCGCGTAGCGTACCAACCCTGCGCGGGGAAGGCCTATCGGCTCACGTCACGATTTTGCGGGTCGGGCCGAGGCCCGAGATTCGCCATCGGGTCCCGGCCGGAGGAACCCCCCGCTCAGATCGGCTCGCTCGCGTCGAAGGGGTCGACGGCCCGGGTCGTCGCCGCCCACAGGCGCAGCAGGGAAACCAGGTGGACCGCCCCGGCCGCCATCCCCACGGCCGCGACCGCGGCCAGAGTCAGCCCCAGGGCGCGCAGTACCCTCATGGCACGCCTCCTCTCGCCTCCATCCTCCTCTGTTTCCTCTCCCGGAGGCAATCGGCACTCCGCCCGATCCGGCTCTCCGCCTCTGGAGGCGTGAATTGATCCCTGAGGAGGAGCCGGACAGGGACGGGACGGCCGAAGGACCGGCCCGGCTCAGATCGAAGAGATCGGATCGTCTCGGGATGAAGACGACGGCCGGCGCGGGGTGACGGATGTACGGACAGGCTCGAGGATCGAATTTCGGGCGGGCGCGAAGGGACGCCCCCACCCGAGGCGCCGCGCCGGGCCGAAGCGGCGCGGATCGCCCCCATCCGGGTCTCCTGGTCCTCTCAGCGGCGGGACTGGTGCTCAGCGCCTACATGCTGTGGACCCGGGCGGCCCACGCGCCGCTGTACTGCCCGCTGGGCAGCGGGTGCGACATCGTCCAGTCGAGCCGGTTCGCGGCGGTCTTCGGCATCCCGGTGTCGCTGCTGGGCGTGCTGTTCTACACGGCGCTCCTCCTCCTGGCCGCCCGGCCCCTGCCCCCTGCCCGGCGTGTGACGCTGGCTCTGCCGCTCGCGGCAGCCGGCCTGGGGGCTTCGCTGGTCTTCACGATCGTCCAGCAGACGGCCATCAGAGCGACCTGCTCGCTGTGCATCGTCTCCGCCCTGCTCACGGCCGCGATCGCCATTCTGGTGTGGCGGGAACCGCGCCGGGGGGACTGGCGGCTCTGGACGGCCACGGCCGTCGCCCCGCTCGTCGCCGCCCTCTTCCTGATCGCCGGGTACACCGCCTCGAGACCGCCGACGGCCGAGCAACTCTACGCCGAGGGGCTGGCGCGTCACCTGACGGCCATCGGCGCGAAGTTCTACGGCGCCTACTGGTGCCCTCACTGCACCAACCAGAAGGAGATGTTCGGCAGGGCCGCGGCACTGCTGCCGTACATCGAGTGCGACCCGCGATCGCCGATCGGGCAACCCCAGGTCTGCGCGGCCGCCCAGATCCGCGCCTATCCCACCTGGGAGATCAACGGGCGGCGGTTTGAGGGGGAACTCTCCCTCCGGCAGCTGGCCGAGCTGTCGGGCTACCGGCCCCCGCCCTGAGGCGCGGCCGCGCCAAGACGGCCCGGACCGGTGCGCCCCGGCCTGGAAATCGGGCACGAACCGGATGGCCGCACTCCGCTTCCCGCGGTACGCTGAATGTAGGTGGACCCTCATGCCCGAGGATTACGCGGCGATCTGCGGCCTCTACTGGGAAGGCAGCGCGTGGTACGAGACGCTGGGGGCGACGTGCGCCACCCAGGGGGAAGCGGCGCTGCCGAAGATCTGTCCGGTCTACGCGTGCGCGAAGGAGCGCGCCGTCGCGCACTGCGGGGTGTGCCCGGAGTTCCCCTGCATCCTCCTCGTGCACATGGCGGCGCAGACCGCGGGGGGCGATCCACGCATCGCTTCAGCCGCGCTGCGGGCCGAACTCGGAGACGACCTGTGGGCGGCCTGGGCACGCCAGCAGCGCACCTGGGTCAACGCCTACTGCCCGCTGCGTGTCCTCCACACAGTAAGCGAGCGGGGCTGAAGAGTCGAAGCCCCTCGCGCCGGGCTACGTCGTGAGCAGGATGGCGAAACCCAGGGCCACGGCGAGGGTGCCCAGGGCACCCGTCGCCCAGGACCGCCGCGGCAGGTACCAGTGGCCGATGCGGTTGAGGATGCGCCGGTTGGCGATCAGAGCCAGCAGCAGGATCAGGGGCGCGATGAAGGCGATGTTGTACAGGAGCAGGTAGGCCAGCCGGGCCGGCAGCGGCTCCCCTGCCAGCAGCCCCAGGACGCCCAGGTAGATCGCCCCGCTGCACGGGACGGTGCACAGCCCCACCAGCCCGCCGGCGATCAGCAGCCCGACCGGCGTGGTCCGCGCCAGGGCCCGGCGCACCGTGCCGTGGAAGCGCGCCGGCATCCCGAGGTGCCATCCCCAACCGGGCAACACAGCGTCCTTGATCATCCACAACCCCAGGATCACGACGACCAGCCCCATCAGGCGCACGGGCAGATGCGTCCGGGTCAGGAACGACACCGCGGAGAGGAGGCCGAGGCCCAGGAGCAGGTAGGTGGCAAACATGCCCGCCACGTACGCGCCGCCCACCCGCCACAGCGGCGGCTGTGCCCGGCCGAAGGCGACGCCGGCCATGAGCAGTGCCGCGAGCGAGAGCAGCACACTGAAGGCGCACGGGTTCACGCCGTCCAGCAGGCCGGAGACGGCGATCGAGGACAGGGTCAGCGGGCTCACCCGCTGACCTCGAGCAGGCCGCGCATCGCCGGGTTCTCCTTGCCGCCGCAGCAGAGGTCGCAGTAGAAGACGTAGGTCCCGGCGGGAATCCGCCCGAGGCGTACGGTCTGCGCCGTCCGGGGCGGCACGCGGACGTCGATATTCAAGGCCTCGATGCGGAATTGATGCCATCCGCCTCCGTCCATGTGCAGCGAGGTGTCCACGTTGACGAAGGTGATCGCCAAGTCCGTCCCCGCCCGTGCCTGCAGGTGCCTGGGCTCGAATCCGGCCATGCTCAAGATGACGCGCTGGCTCTCCGCCGGGGCAGGGCCGGTGGCCTTCGGCGGGCGGAACGGCAGGGTGGCCAGGAACCCCGCCGCGGCGAGCACGGCCAGGGCGGCCAGGGCGAACCCGAGCGCGCGGCGACGAAGCATCCTGCGCCGCCGCGCATCCTCTGATGGTCGGTGCCTTCCCCGGTTCCCGGTCATCGTTGCCTCCTCCGGAGCCTTATCCTTAGTGACACGCCGCCGCAGCCCGGCGGGCATGGCGCAGCGCCCGCAGCATGAGCAGGATCCCCGCGGCGTTGGCGGCCAGACTCAGGACGACAACGTAGAGCTTGTACCGGATCAGAAACGTGGCGGCGGCGGACAGCCCGATGAACGGCACCGCATCGGCCAGATGGTGGAGACAGCAGGCCACCATCGCCGTCGTCGAGGTCGCCGTCCCGCCGGCGGCGACGACCGCCCCGGTTCCGTCCGCCCGGAGGGTTCTCCGGACGTGTGTGTAGAGGGTCGTCTGCGCCCCGAACCCCACGGCGACCAGCACGATGAACCAGAGGTCGGCGCGCCATTGGGACAGCAGGTGAGGCCAGGAGCGTGAGGAGAGGCCGACAATCAGGCTGTAGCCGGCGATCAGGCCGCCCGTGGACAGCACTCCGATCCGGATGGAGCGCCAGTCCGTCGTCGGGAACCCCACGGCCAGACTCATGGGCTCCACCGGAAGGTCCGCGCCGCCACGCCGGCGATACCCTTGATCGCCAGCTCGACCGGCTGGCCGGAGGGAACTTTCGGGAAGATGAGGATGCCCGAGCGGTGATGGCTGTCGTCCGAGGTGCTCACCCAGCGCAGCGGCCGGAAGGTCCTTCCCCCGACGCGCAGCTCGCTGATCTTCACCATGTCGTAGGTGGAGAGATCGCCGCTGTGGGTGGTCAGCGCGACAAGGAAGACCGTGTACCGGTCGGCCTCATCGCCCGCGGCTTCGGGGTCGTCGTATGTGACCTCGATGGCCACGCCGCCCTCACCCCGGTCGCGCTGCACACGGCCGCGTTCGGCGGCAGCCCCGACCGCCGCCCCCTGCTCGGGCGCCGCCGACGGACGCAGCAGGAACAGGTACACGCCGCCGAACACGACGGCGCCGATCGCCATGGCCACGAAGGCCGCTCGCATGACCCCTCCCCCCTATGTCGCCGGCAGGGTGAACCCCACCGTCGTGCCGGCGCCCGGTCTGCTGGTCGCCCACACCCGCCCGCCGTGCGCTTCCACGAGGTGCTTGACGATGGCCAGGCCGAGTCCGGCCCCGCCGGTAGCGCGGGAGCGCGAGCGGTCGACCCGGTGGAACCGGTCGAAGATGCGCGGCAGTTCCTCCTCGGGGATCCCCGGGCCCGTGTCGGAGACCTCCACCTGCACCTCTCCCCCGTGAGGGGACGCCGCCAGGCGCACCGTGCCCCCGGCCGGGGTATACCGGATGGCGTTGTCCAGGAGATTGTGCAGGACCTGGGCGATCCGATCGCGATCTGCCGTGACGCGCAGCGGTGCCGGGGGCAGGTCGAGGACGAGGGCCTTGCCTGCGGCCCGCGGGCGTGCCGCCTCGACGACCTCCCCGGCCAGCGCGGCAAGATCGAGAGGATGCCGCGACAGGGGCAGCTGGCCTTCCTGAGCCAGGGCCAGGTCCCGAAGGTCCCGGACCAGCCGCGTCAGGAGCTGCGTCTGCGCGTGGAGCGACGCCAGACGCTCCGCGGAGACGGGCACGACGCCGTCCAGCATCCCTTCCATGTTGGCCTGCAGCACCGCCAGCGGCGTTCCCAGTTCGTGGGCGATGTCCACCAGCAACTGCCGCCGCACCTCCTCGGCCTGCCGGAGGGAGCCGGCCATGACGTTGAAGGCGCGCGCGGCCCGGGCCAGCTCCTCGCCGCCCGTCTCGGGTACGGTCTGGCGGAGGTCTCCGCGGCCCAGACGCGCCGCCGCGTCGGCAAAGGTCCGCAGCGGCGCCGCGATGGTGCGGGCGACGGCGGTCCCCACCGCGGCCGCCACCAGGAGCCCGATTCCCGCCGCGACCCAGATCGCCCGGCGCACGTCCCCCAGCAGCCGCTGCTCGGGGGCGACCATCATGCTCCGCATCATCGCACTCATCCCGGGCATGGCGCGGGCGTGCTGCAGGAACACCGACACGCGGCGTTCGGCCAGCCGGGCCGTGACCAAGCCCACCACGCCCACGGAAAGCCAGGCCACCAGGACGAGCACCAGTACCAGCCGCACCCGGAGGCTCGTCATGGGAGCGTCTCCGCCAGGCGGTACCCCACGCCGTGGACCGTCAGGATGTACCGCGGATGCTGGGGGTCGGGTTCGAGCTTCTGGCGCAGGTTTTTCACATGGGCGTCCACCGTGCGCTCGTACCCTTCAAACCCGTATCCCTGCACCTGGTCCAGCAGCTGCAGCCGGGTGAAGGCCCGGCCCGGGCTGCGCGCCAGAACGGTCAGGAGGCGGAACTCGGTGGGGGTGAGGTCCAGCACCTGCCCGGCCCGTGAGGCCCGGAAGCGCTGCGGGTCGATCTCCAGGTCGTGCACGCGGATGAGTTCGCCCTCCTCCTCCGCGCCGCGCGAGCGCCGCAGCACGGCGCGGACTCTGGCCACGACCTCGCGGGGGCTGAAGGGCTTGGTGATGTAGTCGTCGGCGCCGAGCTCCAGGCCGATGAGTTTGTCCGATTCCTCGTCGCGCGCCGTGAGCATGATCACCGGGGTGGTGCCCCGGGCGCGAATCCGGCGGCAGACCTCGAAGCCGTCCATTCCGGGCAGCATCAGGTCGAGCAGCACGAGGTCGGGCCGCAGACGGGCGACCTCGTCCACGGCCCGCGCCCCGTCGTCGACGACCACCACCCGATAGCCGTCACGTTCCAGATACTGGCGGACGATGTCCGCGATCTGCGGCTCGTCCTCGACGATGAGCACCGTCCGCCGGTTGCTCACTGCGAAAGCGCCTTCTTCAGCTCCTCGTACTGCTGCGGGGTGATCTCGCCCCGGGCCAGCCGCTGCCTGAGGATCTGCAGCGGCTCGTCATCCGGCGCGGCCCGGCCGATCACGCCCCGGGCGACCAGGACGATGCCCGCGACCAGCAGGATCAGCGCCACCAGCGGGAGGAGGCCGACGCCGCCCCAGCCGTAGCCGCCCATCATGCCCCGGCCCATCATGCCCCCGGGGCCCATCATCCCCCAGCCGCAGAAAGAGGCTCCCAGGAGGGGGACCAGCAGCACGACCCCGAGCACGATCACCAGGACGACCGCCAGGTCGCGATTGGTCATTGTTGTCCCTCCTCAGAAGTGCTTCTCCCGCACAAAGGCGCCGTGCCAGGCGTGATACCAGACCTGCCCGGTGTAGGCGTTGACGCTGAGCATCCCCACCGGCGTCCCGCCCCGTTCGACGTCGAAGGTGAAGTAGCCGTAGAACGCCGTGCCCTCGTCGGGCGACGTCCCGGGGAAGGTCTGGGCCAGATACCGGGCGGCGATCTGGCGGGCGCGCTCGATGGCGAGGGGGGCGGTCTGAGGAGGGGGGGCCTGGAAGGCCGGTCCGCGGCCGTAGCCCGGACCCCAACCGCCCATCATCCCGCCGCCCATCATCCCCGGGCCCATACCCCAGCCAGCCGGCCCCGCCATGTGGCCGTACTTGGTGTTCCACATCATGTTGGGTCCCGGCTCGGGATGCACAAACCCATTGCGCTCCACAATCAGCTCGAAGGCGCCCAATCCGGTGCTCTTCTCCTTCACCAGAACGTAGAAGTGGTTGCTGAACTCCATGACCTCCTCGACAACGAGGTCGGCGTTGCCGTAGGCGGCCAGGGCGTCGCGGGCCCGGGCCGCGGCGTCGTCCAGAGAGGCCACGGCAGCGCCTCCCGCGCCCCACCCGGGGCCCATCATCCCCCAGCCGCCCCATCCACCGCGTCCTCCCGGTCCGGGTTGCGCGAGGCCCGGCAGCGCCAGCGCCGCCGCCACCAGGATCACGCCGATGCCCGCATAGAGATAACGCCTGCGCATCTCGCTCATCTCCTCACCTCTGCGGTCTCGAGGATCGGTCTCCTCTGCCCGTCACACTACCGGCCCCTGATGAAGCCCTCGTGAACGAGAGGTGAAGAATGTGTGACCGCTCACTTCGTATCTTACGCGCGCTGCGCGCGCCTCACCATCGGGCGGCGGCCTGATGGGCAGGGTGGCGAGGACGCGGTCTCCAGTTCTCAGAGGAGGGGAATCGGATCGGAACCTGATACCGCCTGCATCTGCCCCTCCCTAGACTGAGCGAGGAGAGCGTGCATTCCGTACAGGGGCGGATCATGGCGCCGGCGCTGGTGCTGCAGGGAATCACCAAGTCCTTCGGACCGGTCCGCGCCCTGCGCGGGGTCAGCCTGACTGTGGACGACGGCGAAGCGCTGGCCGTCTTTGGGCCCAACGGCGCCGGCAAGACGACGCTGCTCAAGATCGCCGCCACGCTCATGCGCCCCACCGCCGGCCGGGTGCTGGTCCGGGGGATGGACCCCGGCCAGCAGGCGCCGCGCCTGCGGCGGCTGATCGGTCTGGTCTCCCACCACAGTTACCTCTATCCGGGCCTCAGCGGGTACGAGAACCTGCTCTTCGCGGCGCGGATGTACGGCGTGCCCGGCGCGCCCGGGCGCGTCCGTGCCCTGCTAGAGGCGGTGGGGCTGGCCGGGCGCGGGGACGACCTGGTGCGCACCTACAGCCGCGGGATGGCCCAGCGGCTGTCTATCGCCCGGGCCCTCGTTCACGACCCCCCGATCCTCCTGCTCGACGAACCCTACACCGGGCTGGACCGCCAGGCGGCGGCGGGCTTCACCGACCTCCTGCGGGCGATGCGGGGCACGCGCACCATCGTCCTGACCACGCACAGCATCGAGCAGGGGGTGGCCCTCTCCGATCGCGTCGCCATCCTGGTGGACGGGACGCTGGCCTACGAGGCCGACAACGGCGCGCGGGACGTGGATACGGTGGAGCGCGTCTACGCCCAATGCGTGGGGGAGCCGGCGTGAGCGTCCTGGCCGCGGTGCGCCACCTGCTGTGGAAGGACCTGGTGCTCGAGCTGCGCACGCGGGAGATCCTCGCCACGATGACCCTGTTCGCCCTCCTGGTGGCCGTGGTCTTCCACTTCGCCTTCTCGCCCGGGCCCGCCGACGCCGCGCGCCTGCTGCCGGGGATGCTGTGGGTGACCCTGGCCTTCGCCTCCACGCTGGGGCTGTCGCGCTCGTTTGTCCTGGAACGCGACCAGCAGTGTTTGGAGGCGCTGCGCCTCTTCCCGGTGGATCCGGGCCTGATCTACGCGGGCAAGTTCGCGAGCAACCTGCTCTACCTGCTGGCCGTGGAAGCGCTGCTGCTGCCGGCGCTGGGTGGAATCGCCGGCGTCCCGCTGCGGCCGGCGCTGGGCCCCCTGGGGGCGGTCCTGCTGCTCGGGAGCGTCGGGCTCGTCGCGGTGGGCACGGTGTTCTCGGCCGTGTCGGTCCACACCGGCATGCGCGAGGTGCTCCTGCCGATCCTGCTGCTCCCCCTGGCCTCTCCGGTCCTCATCAACGGGGCGCGGGTGACCGCGGGGATTCTGAGCGGGCGGCCGTGGGCCGACCTCCTGCCGGGGGTGCGGCTGCTGATCGCGTTCGATGTGATCTTTGTTGTCGTCGGCTATTTGATCTTCGAGTACGTCGTGGAGGAGTGACCATGGCCGTTCCGGCGATCCGAGAGGTCAGGAGCGCTTCCCCCGGGTTCGACTGGCGGGAAGGCCTCGTCTGGGTTGGCGCCCTGCTGGGCGGGTTCGGCATGTACATGGCGATCCTCTTCGCGCCCGAGGAGGCGACCATGAGCCACGCCCAGCGCATCTTCTACGTCCACGTGCCGGCGGCGTGGGTCGGTTTCCTGGCGTTCGCCGTGGTCTTCGTCGCCAGCGCCGCGTTCCTGTGGACCCGCCGGCGGGCCTTCGATCTCGCCGCCCACGCCAGTACCGAGATCGGCGTGGTCTTCACCACGCTGGCCATCATCAGCGGCGCGGTGTGGGGGAAGGCGGTCTGGGGGACCTGGTGGACGTGGGACCCGCGTCTGACCACCACCTTCATGCTCTGGTTCATCTACACCGTGTCGTTGATGGTTCGCGCCTACGGCGGCCCCTCGGGCCAGAGCGCCCGCTTCGCCGCCGTGCTCGGCGTTGTCGGCTTCCTGGACATCCCGCTGATCCACCTCTCCGTCCTCTGGTGGCGGTCGCTGCACCCGCTGCCGGTGGTCCTCCGGACGGAGGGTTTCGGCACGGGGCTGCCGCCCCAGATGCTCTGGGCGCTGCTGACCAACGTGGCGGCCTTCACGGTGCTGTACATCCTATTGTTCAGCATCCGGCGCGCCCAGCTCGCGGCCCAGGACGCCCTCAGCGCGCAGCAGGAGCAGGGGCGACGGACCCGGCCGACCGCGGAGGCTGCGAAGGAGGGATGGCGATGAATCCGTTGACGGCGATGTTCATCGGCTTCGCCGTGGTCTGGGTCGGGCTCTTCCTGTATGTGCTGCGGCTGCACCGCCTGGGGCGCGAGATCGAACGGAAGCTCCGCACGGAGTCCCGACCGTGAGCCGCACGGGTCGAAAGATCCTGGTCGCTGCGGCCACCTTCGTCCTGGCCGGAACCTACCTGGCCTACAGCGGCGCGCGCAACAGTATGGCCTATTACCTGACGGTGGGGGAGCTACTCGACCGGGCCGGGTCGGTCCGCGACGCCGATATCCGCCTCGGCGGCAGGGTGGCGGCGGGCGGCGTGGTCTGGGACCAGGTCTCGGGCGACCTGGCGTTCCAGATCACCGACGGGAGCCGCACCCTGCCGGTCCGCTACCGGGGCGTGGTGCCGGACGCCTTCAAGCCTGGGGCCGACGTGGTGGTGGAGGGGCGCTTCGACGGCACGACGTTCCAGGCCCGGCGCCTGTTCGCCAAGTGCCCCTCCAAATTCGAGGCGAAGCCGCCTCGTTGAGCGACGATCCATGAGGAGCCCGCGCGATGGATGAGGTCGGGACGCTGGCCGTCGGGATGGCCTTCGTCGTGTCGCTCTATGGACTGGCCGCCCCCCTGATGGGGCAGAGAGGGCGGCGACCGGAGCTCCTCCGCAGCGCGGTGAACGCCGTCTACGCCAACGCCCTGTTGCTGGTCGTCGCCGCCGCCAGCCTCCTGCGGGCGCTGCTCCGGCGCGACTTCGGCAACGCCTACGTCGCCAGTTACACCAGCCGCGACCTGGGGTTCTGGTATACGGTCTCGGCCTTCTGGGCCGGGCAGGCCGGGTCCCTGCTGTTCTGGGCCCTGATGCTGGCCGGCTTCGCCGCCCTCGTGGTCTGGCGGCGGGGTCAGCACCGGGCGTTGATGCCCTACGTCGTGGCCACACTGATGGGGACCAGCGCCTTCTTCACCGGGCTGTTGACCTTCGTCAGTTCCCCCTTCGCCCGGCTCCCCTTCGCCCCGCCCGACGGGGCCGGGTTGAACCCGCTGCTGCAGAACCCGGGGATGTTCTTCCACCCGCCGACGCAATACCTGGGCTACGTGGGCTTCACCGTCCCCTTCGCCTTTGCCATCGGGGCCCTGGCCACCGGCCGGCTCGACGACGAATGGATCCGGGCCACCCGACGCTGGACCCTGCTGAGCTGGTTCTTCCTCTCCTGGGGGATCATCTTCGGCATGATGTGGGCCTACGTGGAACTGGGCTGGGGCGGCTACTGGGCCTGGGACCCGGTGGAGAATGCCAGCCTGATGCCCTGGCTCACGGCCACCGCCTTCCTGCACTCGGTGATGATTCAGGAGAAGCGCGACATGCTGAAGGTGTGGAACCTGGTCCTGATCATCCTCACCTTTGTGCTGTCCATCTTCGGCACCTTCCTCACGCGCAGCGGCGTGCTCAGTTCGGTGCACTCCTTCGCCCTGAGTTCCCTGGGGCCGCTGTTCTTCGTCTTCATCCTGCTCGTCCTGGGGGCCTCGATCATCCTGCTGGTGGCCCGGCTGCCCCTGCTCCACAGCCGGGCGGAGCTGGACTCCCTGCTCTCCCGCGAGTCGAGCTTCCTGTTCAACAACCTGATTCTGGTCGGCGCGGCCTTCTCCGTCTTCCTGGGCACGGTCTTCCCCATCCTGAGCGAGGCCGTACGGGGGGTGAAGATCAGCGTCGGCCCGCCCTTCTTCAACCAGGTGAATGTGCCGATCGGACTGGCCGTCCTGTTCCTCATGGGCGTCTGCCCGCTGCTGGCCTGGCGCAAGGCGTCCCCGCGCAGCCTGCGCCGCAACTTTCTGGTGCCGGGAATGCTGGGCCTGCTCGCCGCGCTGCTCCTGCGGGTCCTCGGGATGACCCACCCCCTGGCCCTGGTCGCCTTCGCCCTGTGCGTCTTCGTCACGGCGGCCATCCTGCAGGACTTCCACCGCGGCGCGATGGTGCGGCGCAGCCACGGCGAGCCCTATCTGCTGGCCGCGGTGCGGCTGGTCGCCCGCAACCACCGGCGTTACGGCGGGTACGTGGTCCACCTGGGGATGATTCTGCTGTTCGCGGGGATCGCCGGCGGTGCCTTCAGCACCGAGCGCGAGGTGGTGTTGAGGCGGGGCGAAACGGCGACGGTCCACCAGTACCTGCTCCGTTACGAAGGCGCCAGCACCTACCCTACGCGCAGTGCCCTGGTCACGGCGGCGACCCTGACCGTCTTCAATTCGGGGAAGCCGGTCGCCGTGCTCACCCCCCAGCGCAACATCCACAAGACCCACGAGGACCAGCCGATGACGGAGGTGGCCATCCGCAGTACCTGGCGCGAGGACCTCTATGTCATCCTGGCCGGACTGGGCGAGGACGGCACGGCGAACTTCCGGGTGATCATCAACCCGCTGATGATGTGGATGTGGGCGGGCGCCGCGGTGCTCACGGTGGGGACGCTGATCGCCTTCTGGCCGGAACGGGGTGAGGCGCTGCGGAACCGCGCGCGCTATCTGGTGGAGGCGGCCTGATGCGGATCCTGGTGCTGATCGCCGCGCTGACTCTGACCCTGGCCGCGCACCCGTCCGTCGCCCGCGGGGCGGACCGTGGATTGGCCGGGGAGTTCATGTGCCAGTGCGGCTGCGGCCTGACGCTGGCCAGCTGCACACATCTCTCCTGCGGCCCGCGCGATGCGGCCCTGGCCGAACTGGCCAGCCTGGAGCGGGCGGGCCGCAGCCGGGCGGAGATCCGGGCCGCGTTCGTCGCGCGCTACGGCGAGAGGGTGCTTGCCGCGCCGCTGCGGCGGGGGTTCAACCTCCTGGCCTACTGGGGCCCGTACTGGGCCATCGGCTCGGGAGCCCTGGTGATCGTGGCGCTGGCCCTGGCCTGGACCCGCCGCGGGGAAGGGGCGGGGCACGCGGCGGCGCCGGCGCTGAGCAGGGAGCAGCGCGAGTGGCTGGAGCGCCAGCTCCGGGCGCTGGAGGACTGAGGACGATGGAGCTGTTGACCATGCTCGTCCTGATCGCCGGCACCGCACTGCTCATCCTGTGGCCGCTGTTCGCCCCGCCACGGAACGACGAGGAGCCTCCCGCCCCGCCCCCGGAGACGAAGAGCCGCGCCGCGCTGCTGGCCATCAAGGAACTCGAGTTCGACTTCGCCACCGGCAAGATCGCCGAGGACGACTACCTGACCCTGCGCCGCCGCTACGAAGCCAGGGCCGTCGAGGCGCTGCAGGCGCCGCCGCCCCCTCCGCAGATCTCCGACGACGACCTGGAGGCGGAGATCCGGGCCGCGCGGAGCAGACGGCTCTGCGCCTCGTGCGCGGCGGCCCTCCCCGCGGGGGCGCGCTACTGCCCCAGCTGCGGTGCCGCCGTGGGGAAGGCGGCCGCAGGCGGGCCCCCGGTTGCCCCGGAGCGCCCGGTAGCGGAGGGACGGCGATGAGGGGGCACGTTGCCGCGGCGGCAAGGGCGGTGGCGATCCTGCTCCTCGCCGCGCCCGGAGCTCTGGCGGCCGCATCTCCACCCCTGCGGACGATCCAGGGCACGGTGACGAACCACACCGGTCCGCCCCGGCCCGTTGTCGGGCAGGAGGTCAGGCTTACCGCGTACGTCAACGGCGCGGAAGCCGACTGGCAGACGGCACGGACAGGCAGGCGGGGGGAGTTCTCCTTCACCGTGCCCGGCGAGGCGGACCGGACCTACACGCTCCAGGTGAAATACAAGGGCGGCGAGTACGACAGCCCGCTCATCGTCTTCAAACCCGGGGAAACCCTCCGCCGGGTGACGATGCGCGTCTACGAACCGACCGCCGACCCCGGGGTCCTGCGCGTCGCCGTCCATCACGTCATCGTCGAAGCCGGGGAAGGCGCCGTGCGGGTGGCGGAGCTTCTCCTCTTCACGAACACCAGCAACCGGACCTACGTCGGCGGCGCCCCGCGCGCCGACGGCAGGCGGGAGACGCTGCGGATCACGCTCCCCGCAGGCGCCGGCAACATCCAGTTCATGGAAGGCCTGATGGAGTGCTGCGTCTCGGCCACCGACACCGGTCTCGTGGACACGATGGACGTGGAACCGGGGATGCGCCAGATCGCCTACAGCTACACGCTGTCCGTCCCCGGCGGACGGCTGACGCTGGCGCGGCGGCTGGATTATCCGACCGATCGTGTGGAGGTCCTCGCCCGCGCCGGAGCGGAGGTGCAGGCGGTCCCGCTCCGCCGCGGGGAGGACGTCGAGACCGATCAGGGAACCTATCGGCGTTTCTCCGCGTCGAACGTCGCGGCCGGGACCGAGCTCCGGATCGCCGCGAGCGGTCTCGCTGCTCCGCAGCCGCGTCTGCGGCAGGCGGCGCTCGCCGCCTTCGCCGGTATCGCGGCCGCGGCTCTGGCCTCCCCCGCGCTCCGGCGGCGTCGCCGCAACCGCCGCGACCGGGACACCGTTGCGAGCGGCGGAGAAACACGCCGGGACCTGATCGCGGCGGTGGCCGCGCTGGACGACCGGTTCGAGGCCGGAGAGATCCCGGAAGAGGAGTACAGGCAGCGGCGGGCGCGCTATCTGGAACGGCTGCGCCGCATGCCCGCTGCCTGATCACGGCAGGAGGAGGTGGAAGCAGTGAGGGCATCTGTCGCGCTCGCGGTCGCCGCGGGCATCGTGCTGCTGACGGGAGCGGCGCTGGCCCGGCCGGCCGACCTCGCCCTGTTCAAGCAGGTCTACAACCCGCCGGCGGGGAGCAAGGTGGCCACGGCGGGGTGTCTGCTCTGCCACGACAAGGCGCCTTTCACCAAGACGGGGCTCAACCCGTACGGCAAGGACCTGGCCAAGCAGGGCAGCCCGCTCAAGCCGGCATCCTTCAAGGCGGTGGAGGCGCTGGACTCCGACAAGGACGGGTTCGCCAACCTCAAGGAGATCCAGGCCGGCACCCTGCCCGGAGATCCGGCGAGCAAACCTGCCCGCTAGGGACCGCGATGGCGTCCCCGCTGCCGAGGGTCGATCTGGCCGAGTTCGTAGCCGGTGCGGGGGAAGCCGCGTTCGCGGTGGACGCGGCGCACACCATCGTGGCCTGGAATTCCGCGGCCGAGGACCTCCTGGAGGTCAAGGCGGGAGAGGTCCTCGGCCGCGACTGCAGCGTGGTCATCGGCGGCCGCAACGCCGAGGGACACGTGGTGTGCTCGACGCTGTGTCCCTACCGGCAGGCCGTCCGCCGCAACGAACGCCCGCCGACGATGGACCTGCAGGTCCGCCGCAACGGACGGCCGCCCCTCTGGGTCCGGATGATCTCCATCGTCGTGACCGCCGGCGACCCGTACGTGGTGCACATCCTGCACGACATCACCGACGACCGCAGTCGGGAAGTCTTCGTCCAGCAGGTTTTGCAGGCCGCCTCCTCGCTGTCGGGCCGGCGCGAGGCGGGAACTCCGCCCGCCCCCCCTGCGCTGCTCTCCCCCCGGGAGCGAGAAATCCTGCGGCTGCTGGCGACCGGGGCGGGGACGCGCGCCATCGCCCAGGCGCTGTGCATCAGCCCCGCTACCGTCCGCAACCACATCCAGCAGATCATGACCGCCCTGCACGCCCACAGCCGGCTGGAGGCGGTGGTCAAGGCCCTGCGGCAGCGGCTCATCTGAGGCCTCCCGACCCCCCGGGACCCTATCCCAGAATCGGGCGAGGGCCCGATGCCTGCCCCGCCGGGCCCCGCCTATGGTGGGGCTGGAGCGAGGAATCCGGGAGGCGTACCCATCGTCGAGGAGTGGCTGGCCTGGTATCTGGTTCGCGAGCGGGAGCGCCAGCTCCAACGCCAGGAGCTGATCCGCGAAGCGGCCCGCCAGCAGCAGCGCCGCGGCGCGGTCATTGGACCGTTGCGCCCACGGCAGAGCGACGCGACCGAGGGCGTCCATCGCGATCGCCGGGCGGCCTGACGGACGGCGTCCTCAACCGTCCGTGGTCAGTCGACCTCCTTTCGTACGACTCCCCCGACAGGAGTGGCGATGCTACCCGAACACCGGCGTGCGCTCCACGAGGTCAAGACGACGTCGATGCGGGCGCTGGGCTCTCACCGCGAGGCGCTCCGCCCCCACAGGGGCGTCGCCCGCAGGGTCCTCCTCGCGGAGCGCGAGCGCACCCGCCGCGCCGCCGAAGAATACCAGCACCGCCTGAACGCGGCGAAGGCGGAGGCGCAGGAGTTCCGTGTCCTCTGGGCCCAGGCCAAGAAGGACGGCCGGCGCCTGCTGGAGTTCATCGACCGACACCTGAGACGCCGCGCGGCCTGAGCCTGCTCCCGGACCGGAATTTCGGCCCTCGGTCGGGTTCCCCTCCCGCCGCCGGGGCGATGAGACCATGACGACGGTGTCCTCCTATCGCCTGACGGTGAAGGACGAAGCCGTGGTGGTCACGGCCCAAGACGACGGCGCGGAAAGCGTCTTCACCTTCGACCGTGCCGGCCGGTTCTTTGCCGCCTGGCTCGGGCAGCGGCTCTACCGTCGGGCCCTGTCCGGCCGGATGGTCGAGAAGTGGACCGACCGCCGCAGCCCGGACCATGTGGTGCATCGCCGTACGCTGGACTCCCGTGAGGCCGACCTGCTCCTCGACCGGGCCGCAGAGGCTGCCGCCCGGACCGCCGTCGCACTCGGCCGCGGGGAGGTCGAGCTCGTCTGGTCCGCCGCAGGCCCGGTCTCGGAGGCGGAGGCGGAGCGGCTGGTCCGTGCCGCGGCGGCCTTCGACCGGCATGTCGCCCGCCGGGACGCCCGGCGCTACGCCGAGGTGTACCGCCCCGTCGGCATCCTCCCGCCCGACCAATATCTCGCCCTGGTGATCCAGCTCACGGAAGGCTGCCACTGGAACCGCTGCACCTTCTGCACCTTCTACCGCGACCAGCCGTTCCGCGTGAAGCCGCTGCCGGAACTGGAATCCCACGTCCGCGAGGTGACGGCCTACCTCGGAGAAGGGCTCACCTTGCGACGGAGCCTGTTCCTGGGGGAAGCCAACGCCCTCTGCCTGCCCACCGATGACCTGATAGCCCGGCTGGCGTTGATCCACCGCTGGTTCGATGCGGACGGCGCCTTCCCGCGCGGGATGTACGCCTTCCTGGACGTGTTCACCGGACGGCGGAAGTCCGCGGAGGAGTTCGCAGAGCTGCGGGTGCGCGGACTCCGCCGTGTCTACGTGGGCCTGGAGAGCGGTGACGGGGATCTGCTGCGGTTCCTGAACAAGCCCCAGCGTCCCGAACACGCCGTGGAGCTGGTGCGGGCGCTCAAAGCGGCCGGCCTCTCCGTGGGTGTGATCGTCATGGCCGGGGTGGGCGGCGATCGCTTCGCCGACGCCCATGTCGCGGGCACCCTGGGCGTCCTGAACGCCCTTCCCCTCGATGCCGGCGATCTGGTGTACCTCTCGGCATTCGTGGAGTACCCGCACAGCGATTACGAACGCGCGGCCCGGGAGGCGGGCCTGAGGCCCCTGGGGCCCCACGAGATCCGCAACCAGATCCGGCTCCTTCGCGAGGGAGTGCGCCGCGGACCGGACGGCCCCCGCGTGGCGCGCTACGACATCGCCGAGTTCATCTACTGAGCGGTGCGCCCGCCGATCCCGCGGCCATCGGGCGGCCGCCTGATTCGCCTCCTCTGGCCGCCCTGGTGCGCTCTGTCGCGAAGTGGGTGCAATCGCATCATCGACAGCCCCATTCCTGCCCTTCTAACCTGACGGATAGGGATCACGTTGTGCGGAGCACGCACAGAAGCCGGAGGGCACCAGGGGAGCGGCACCGAGCGGCAGAGGGGGACGTCTCCGGCGGTATCGGGCGCCTGCCCGATGGCCGGTCCCTCCGATCGGGCTGATGCCGCCGTGCGGACAGTTGATGCAATCGCATCATAGGCGTTGCCTCCGACCCTCCCGTACGCTAGGGGCGGATGCGTATCGCTCGCCCGGAATGCGCGCGATGACGCATGCCGGGGGGGCGAAGCAACGGAGGCGGCCATGGACGCCGACAAACGCTATCTCTCAAGGCTGGAGGTGGCAAGGCTGTTTGAGGTGTCCCCGCACACCGTGTACCGCTGGACGCGCGAGGGGCGTCTTCCGTTCGTGCTGACGCCGGGGGGCCGGCGGCGGTATCCCCGCGAGGAAATTGAACGCCTGGCCGCCACCTGGCTGCAGGTGCACGCGCCGTCGGAACGACCGCTGCGCAAAGCGGGCTAGCAAAGGACACCGTGCCTGGGGAGGAGAGGCCATGAGAAGTCGTGTTGCGTGGGTGCGTCTGGGGGTCATCCTGACCGTGGCGCTCGCCGTCCTGCTTCTCGGCGGGACGGTCCTGGTCCGGGCGCAGGCCGACATCCGCGCCCAGTGGGCCACGACGGGGCACGCCAACCGCGAACTGGCCCGGCTGGAGGCCACCGTAGACCACCGCGGGGCCTTTGCCGCCCACTGCGCGCGCTGTCATGCCGAGCAGGGCTTCCTGGCCTGGCTGCCCCAGCTGAACGCCGGCAACCCGGGGTTCATCGCCAAGCCCGACGGCAGCGCCGCCGACATCCCCTTCCTGACCAATCTGGGGCTGACCCGGTTCTCCGTACGGCCGGTGACGTGCGCCACCTGCCACAACCCCGACTTCACCGTCCGGGTCACCCAGTCCACCGCCGTCCTGCCGTCGGGGTTCCGGGCGATCGGGGTCGGATTGGGCGCACAGTGCATGACCTGCCACAACTCCCGCAACGGTGCCCGGGCCTGGAACCTGGAGGATCCGAGGAGCTACTCCGCACCGCACACGGCTTCCCAGGCGGACGTGATCATGGGCAAGAACGCCTTCTTCGTCCCGCCCGCGGAGGCCACGATCTCGCCCCACGCCACCTTCGTCGGGGACGCCTGCGTGACGTGCCACATGCGCTTCAGCAAGGCCAGCCACACCTTCAAGGCGGCGGAGAACGTCTGTGTCCGCTGCCACGGGGCGGACATGACGGCCCAGCGCGTGCAGAGCGGCATCGAGACGACCCTGCACGAGGTGGAGAAGGCGATCACGGCGAGGATTCTGGCCCGGCGCGACCGCATCGCCACCATCCGCGCCTGGGATCCGAAGACGGACGTCTACACCGACAACGTCCGGCTCGATCCGGCCCAGATCACGGCCCTCCACCTGACGGAGATCCACGGCCAGATCGGGCTCAAGTTCACCCTGCGGGAGGGCCGGGAACTGTACAGCCAGATCGGCAGCGTGGTGGACCGCGCCGGCAGGCCCGTCGTGGCCACGAACGACGTCATCATCCGCGCCGCCTGGAACTACTTCCTGATCGAGGGGGACGACAGCCTCGGCGTGCACAACCCGCGCTTTGCCCGGACGGTGCTGCTGGCCACGCTGGACGCGCTCAAGTAAGCGGACGCCGCTCCACAGGGGCGCAGGGCCGGCAGACACGCGGGGGGACGGCTGTGCGGGGCGGCCGTCCCTCCTGCTTTCGGGACGGTCTGGCATCGCGCCTGACCGGTCCTGCTGAGATCGAAATCGGCCGGCGGCCCGATGGGCAGCCCCGACCCCCTCGGGCTATGGTAGAGGCGTGAACCTGCGTCGATCCATCGACCGGCTGAGCGATCCCCCGCGCTGCCCGTTCTGCGGATCGGCCTTCACCTCCCGCAGCCGCCGCGCCGAGGGCTACTTCTGCCACTCCTGCTGGCGTCGGTTTGCCGAGCCGGAGGAGGTCGCCTTCGACTTCGTGGCCGACGGCTGGACCCCGGAGCTCAGCGCCCTCCAGGCCGCGGGGGAGGTCATCGTGGTGGCTCTCCCGAAAGGCTTCTTGGGGGTGTGCGTCCTCAGTACCGCTCCCCTCCTGTGGCGGCGGGAGACCTCACGTTGTCGGGAGGTGGTCACGCGATGAAGTGGGTGAACGTCATCCTCGGTCTGTGGGTTCTGGTGTCACCGTTTATTCTCACCAGCGCCAACACCTTGAAGTGGAGCAATGTAATCGTTGGGATCGTGGTCGCCGTCGTCGCCTATATGGCGACGACGCAGAAGTCGTAGGACTCGTCTGGGCTCATCTCCCGCCGCACAATGGTCGTCGGAGAGGCCGCCCGCAGGGGCGGCCTCTCCACACTTGCCGGGGAGCGGACGGAAGACGTCGACGCCGCCTTCCGCCCTCCCTCAGGATGCCCTCCGTCGCGCCCGCCGGCTCCGCCGGTCGCCGGCCACCATCTGCGCCACCGTGGCCGAGTCCAGTTCCCGCATCAGGACCCCCTGGATGTGCTCCCACACGGGGTGCGCGCTGCAGGTGCGTTCCAGGGCGCACTCCCCGCCAGCCACACAGCGGTTCAGCCGGATGGGGCCTTCTGCCGCTTCGATGATCTGGCGGAGGGTGATGGTCTGGGGATCCCTGGCCAGCTGGATGCCTCCGCGCGCCCCGCGCAGCGTGCGCACGTACCCTGCCCGGACCAGGGTCTGGACGACCTTCGTGAAGTAGGCGCGGGGGACGAGCTGGCGACGCGCCACGTCGTCCGAGCGGACCACCCCGCCGCTGTCGGTGGCGGCGAGGTCCAGGACGATCCGGATCGCGTAGTCCGCCTGCCGCGTGATCTCCATGCCTCTCTCCTCCGTGGATTCGGTTTCCCCGAACGGATGTGACCTCCCGCGCGGACCCTCCCATGGCGATGGGGAGAATCCGGACCCGGGTGGTCCGCTTCCCCGTCATCATGGCAGGACGGCCGGGACGAGGATATCGGGCGAGGGGAGGATTCCTGTCCGGTCCACACAGTAGTGCCTGGGGCGGCTCGGCGGGGAGACTCGACTACAGGCCGAGGTAGGCGCGCCGGACCCCGTCGTGCGCCAGCAGCTCACGGCCGGAGCCCTCCAGGGTGATGCGGCCGTTCTCCAGCACGTAGGCCCGGTCGGCCACGGCCAGGGCCTGGGCGACGTTCTGCTCCACGAGGAGCACGGTCACCCCCTGGGCGCGGATCTGCGTGATCACGGCGAAGACGTCGCGCACCACCAGCGGGGCCAGGCCCAGGCTCGGTTCGTCCAGCATGAGCAGCAGGGGGTCGCTCATCAGGGCGCGGCCCAGGGCCAGCATCTGCTGCTCGCCGCCCGACAGCGTCCCCGCCTCCTGACGGCGGCGGTCGCCGAGCACGGGGAAGGTCCGGTACACCCGGGTCAGGTTTTCCAGGCGTTTCGCCCGGGCGCGCGGGGGATAGGAGCCGAGCAGCAAGTTCTCTTCAACGGTCATCAGGGGGAAGAGCTGACGACCTTCAGGCACCTGGGCGATCCCCAGATCGGTGATGCGGTGCGGGGGGAGCCCGACCAGCGACCGGCCGTTGAACCGGACGCTGCCCCGGCGCGGCCGCAGCAGCCCGCTGATCGTGCGCAGGGTGGTCGTTTTGCCGGCGCCGTTGGCCCCGACCAGGGCCACCAGTTCACCCGGGCGGACGTCGAAGGACACATCCCACAGGGTGATCAGGTCGCCGTAGGCTGCCGCCAGCCCGCGCACCTCAAGCATCGGCCGCCTCGCCCAGATAGGCCTGGATGACCTCGGGGTTCCGGGCCACCTCCGCCGGCGTCCCCTCGGCGATCTTCCGGCCGTAGTTCAGCACCACGATGCGGTCGCTAATGCGCATGATGACGCGCATCACGTGCTCCACGATCAGGATGGTCACGCCCCGCTCGCGGATCTGGCGGATGAGCTCCACCAGGCGGTCGGCCTCGGCCGGGTTCAGGCCGGCCGATACCTCGTCGAGCAGGAGCAGCCTCGGTTCCAGGGCCAGGGCCCGGCCGACCTCGACGCGCTTGCGGCCGGCCAGCGTCAACTGCCCGGCCGGACGGTGGGCGGCATCCTGCAGACCGATGAACTCCAGCACCTCCCAGGCCCTGCGCTCCGCCGCCGGCCGGGAGGGATACCGGAGGAAGGCGCCGACCATGACGTTTTCCAGCACGGAGAGATGCGGGAACGGTCGCACGATCTGGAAGGTGCGGCCCATGCCGAGCCGGGCCATCCGATCCGGGGGAAACCCGGTCACGACGCGGCCCAGGTAGGTCACGGATCCGGAGGTGGGCGGGAAGTAGCCGTTGACGGCGTTGAACAGCGTAGTCTTCCCGGCCCCGTTGGGGCCGATCAGGCCGACGATCTCCCCCTCCGCCACACTGAAGGAGACGTCGTTCAGGGCCATCAGGCCGCCGAAGGCCTTACTCAGCCGGTTGAGGGAGAGCACGTCGCCCACCCGGCCACCTCCGCGCGAGGAGCCGCCATCCGCCCACGATGCCTTCGGGCGCGAACCGGACAATCAGGATGATCAAGACCCCGTAGATCAGCAGGTTCGCCTGCTGGAAGTAGTTGCGGAACAGGTCTCCGGCCACCAGCAGGACCGCCGCGCCGATGGCCGGCCCGAAGACCGTTCCGGCGCCGCCGATGTAGGCCATCAGGGCCAGCTCCACGCTCATGCCGATGTCGAAGATGATGTGCGGCTCGAAGAAGCTCACGTAAACGGCGAACAACGCTCCGCCGGCGGCGGTCAGGGCGGCGCTGAGCATGAAGGCCGCGACCTTGACCCGTGTGGGGTTGATCCCCATGGCCATGGCGGAATCCTGGTCCTCGCGAATGGCCTGCAGGTAGTAGCCGAACCTCGACCAGGACAGCCACCAGGCCACCAGAAGGGCCAGCGCCAACCAGCCCAACCCCATGTAGAACTCCACGGCACGGTCGAACAGGTCCAGCCCCAGGGGCCGGGGCAGCGACTTGATGAACAGCCCCTCCGCTCCGCCGGTAAAGGAGGTCCAGTTGATGGCCACCAGGCGCAGGATCTCGGCCACGGCGATGGTGCTGAGCACGAAGTACGGCCCGCGCAGCCGGAACACCACCCAGCCCCAGACGGCCGCCACGAGCGCGGCCAGGAGCATGCCGGCGAGCAGTCCCCACCAGGGAGCCACCCCCGCCCGCAGCGCCAGCAGGGCCATGGTGTAGCCTCCCACTCCCATCAGCGCGGCGTGGCCCAGCGACAGCTGTCCCCCCCACCCGCCCAGGACATCCCAGGCCGTGGCCGTCGCCGCGAAGAGGACGATCGCCACGCCCAGGTTCAGCTTGGTGGGGAACACCGCGGGGTAGCATGCGGCGACGGCGACGACGGCGGCGACGGCGATCAGGGTGCGCGGTCTGGGCACCGCCGGGGTCATACGCGGCTCCGTCCGAACAGCCCCGCCGGCCGGAAGAGCAGGACCAGCAGGAAGGCGACCAGGCCGAAGGCGTCGCGGTAGGCGCTGCTCACGTAGGTGGCGCCCAGCGACTCCGTCACCCCCAGGATCAACCCGCCGCCGATCGCCCCCACCACGTTGCCCATACCGCCGAGCACCGTGACGACGAAGGCCTTCAGGGTGAAGACGCCGCCCACGGTGGGAATCACGTAGAGCACCGGCAGCAGCAGGGTGCCGGCCAGGGTGGCCATCGCCGCGCCGATGCCGAAGGCCACGCCCCGCACGTGCGCCGCGTTCACCCCCATCAGTTCCGCCGCGTCCGGATTCTGGGCGGTGGCCCGCATCGCCCGTCCCAGCTCCGTGCGCATCAACATCAGATACAGCCCCGTGATCGCCGCGATGGTGATCAGGAAGGAGAGCGTGAGCGGCAGACTGAACGTCACGCCGCCCAGGCGCAGGGTCGAGGTGGAGTAGCGTGTGAAGATGCTCTGCGGCTGCGCGCCGAATCCAAAGAGGAGCAGGTTGCTGATGACCAGCCCCACGCCGACCGTCATCAGGATGGAGACGTGCTCCGGAGCGCGGGCGATGGGTGCGATGAACACCTTCTCCACCGCGTACCCCAGCCCCACGGACAGCGGGAGGAGGATCAGGATCGCCAGGAACGGGTCGATCTGCCCGCGGGCGAAGAGCAGCAGCGCGGCGTACATGCCCAGGGCCACGAACTCGCCGTGGGCAAAGTTGACGACGCGCATCACGCCGAAGATGAGGGAGAGGCCGATCCCCACCACGGCATAGACGCCGCCGGTCAGGATGCCGCTCACCACCACCTGCAAGAAGGTCGCGAGGTCCATGGCGCGCCCCGGGGCCCGACGGCCTGCGTCGGGCCCCGGATCACCGGACCGGCCTCAGGGCGCCGTCCGTCTGTCCCACGGCGGCGTCGGATAGCGGGGGCGGCCCGGGGCGATCTGCGTGGGGAACACCGTGACGAACTTCCCGCCCTGGACCTGCTCCACGACCATCGGAATCGGATTCTGGTTGCGGAAGCCGGCGAAGTTCTGGAACCGCACCGGGCCCACCGGCGTCATCAGGTCCGTGGCGGCGAGGGCCTCCAGGATGGCCTTCTTGTCCAGCCCCCGGGCCCGGTTCAGGGCGTCGGCGGCCACGATCAACGCCATGTAGGTCTCCGCGGCGTGGTAGCTGGGCTCGGCGCCGCCCAGGGCCGCCTTCAGGTTCTGGTAGAGGGCCTGCGCGCCGGGATACTTCACATCCGGCGTCCAGGAGGTGGCGGTGAAGACCCACTCCGCGGTGTCGCCGGCGCCCTTGATGAAGGACTCGATGGCGAAGCCCGCCGCCGCGCCGGCGAAGATCTTGGGGTTCAGATTGACCTCCTTGGCCTGGCGCATGATCGCCACCGCGTCCTCCTCGTAGGACACCATGAAGATGATGTCGGCGCCCAGGGTGCGGAACTTGTTCAGCAACGGCCGGAAGTCGGTCAGGCCGCGGTCGTAGGCTTCGTTGGCCACGAGCTTGTAGTTGCGCACCTTCACGAAGGCCTGCGCCGCGGCGGCCACGGACTGCTCGAAGGCGCCGGTGCCCGCCAGGATGGCCACGGTCTGCATCCCGCCCAGGGCGTCGAAGAGGTCGAACAGGGTCCGGGCGTAGGTGCTGCTGACGCTCTTGGCGCGGAAGACGTAGGGCGAGCCGGGCTTGGTGATGCTGTCGTCGGCGCTGCCGGAAACGATCAGGGGCATCTCCCGCCGCTCCATGTAGCCGGCCAGCGGCTTGCTCACACCGCTGCTGTAGGTGCCCAGGATGAGGGGCACCCCTTTGGCCAGCAGCCGCTCCGCCGCCGAGAGCGCGGCCGGGACCGCCGAGGCGTCGTCTTCGATGAGCAGCTCGAGCGGGCGTTTCTGGACGCCCCCCTTCGCGTTGATCTCCTTGAGCGCCACGGTGTAGCCGGCCATCTGCATCTTGCCGAAGGTGGCAAACCGGCCGGTCAGGGATGTGATCACGCCGATCCGGATCGGTTCGGCGGGGGCCGTGGTCGCGGGCCGCACGACAACGGCGAGGAGGATCCACAGGACCGCGGCCGCGAGCAGGCGCGTGCGCATGATCCTCACCTCCACACGGTGTCCACTTCCACAGCGGGTGAGGCGCCAATGGCGCGGGGGAAACAGGATGCAGAACGCCTCCTTTGTAGCCTACGCCGCCTTCGGCCTGCGGCGTATCGGGCGCGTACCCGATTCTGCCGTCCCCGCCCGCCCGAGGCGAATCGGCCCGGCACCCGATGGCCGAGTCCGGGAGCCGGGCGCACGATGGAGGTGCAAAGCGAAGGAGAACGGCGGAGCGCACAAGGGGGGATTGCTGTGCGGGATGGGCGAGAGATCCGGCCCACGGATACCTGCCACCGCTGCGGCCTGCGCCGCGCCACCAGGGACCTGGAGCAGCGCGGCATTACGATCCGCCTGTGCGATGACTGCTACTGGGGCGCCGAACAGGCCCCGGAGACAGGGAAGGACGCCCCGCCCGCCGCCTAGCGTCTCTCCGGTCTCACCGCGCTTCCCCGCCCGCCCCCCACGGCTTCCTCGCGGGCAACTCCCCCGTTGGTCGCTGAACAGCTGCCCATCGGCCGTGCCCGGGCCGACGGCGGCGCCGGGCCGCGTCAGGGCGGCGGTGGCCCCCCGGTGGCGGAACCGTGAGCATCCGACCATGGCAAATCGGTCATCCATCGGATGGCAACGGCACAGAACGGGGCGGAGAATGCTGGCGGGACACAGACGGTGGTGAGGTGACGCCGAGCACAGAGCGGTCACAATCAGCGGGAGGCGGCGGAGACGCTACCTGAGCAGTGGCTTCCCCGCGGAAGGAGCGTACCCACGATGTTGTCCGCACCTCCACGTCCGTGGCAGCAGGAGTTCTACCCCTGCATCCAGTGCGGTATGTGCGGGGGGTCCTGTCCCCTCGCTCATGCCATGGATTACCCCCCGCGTCGAATCATCCACCTGGCGCGGGAGGGCCTGCTGGACGACGTGCTGCGCAGTACCACCCCCTGGCTGTGTGTCTCCTGCTACACGTGCGCGGCCCGCTGCCCCGGAAATCTGAAGATCACCGACGTCCTGTTCCCGGCCCTGCGCGATGCGGCCATGGCCGCGGGGATCCAGCCTCCTCCCGAGATGAAGAAGGCCCTGGACAACACCTATCGGTATGGCAACCCCTTCGGGGAGGGGATGCGGAAGCGGCTCGAGTGGGTCAAGGGGGCGGGCGTGCCCGTCCCGGTCATCTCGCAGCTCAAGCGGCCGGTGGAGGTCCTGTGGATCGTCGAGTGCTACCCGTCTTTCCACCCGCGCAACCAGCGCCAGGCCCAGGCCATGGCCCGGCTGCTTCACAGGCTGGGTGTAGACTTCGCCATCCTCGGACCGGAGGAACACTGCATCGGCGACTGTGAGCGGCTGGCCGGGGAGCGCGGGCTGTTCGAGAGCCTGGTCGAGTACAACGCCGCGCTGCTGGACCGCTACGAGTTCGGCGAAATCGTCACCGGCGATCCCCATGCCATGAACTCGCTCAAGCGCGTCTACCCGGCGCTGGGCCACCGCTATCCGGTCAGCCACTACGTCGAGTTCCTGGCCCGCCGGCTCGACGCCCTGCGTCCCCTGCTGCGCAACCCCCTTCTTGCCCGAATCACCTACCACGATAACTGCTGCCTGGGACGGGCCTGCGGCATCTTCGACGCCCCGCGCGAGCTGCTGCGCGCCATTCCGGGGGTGACCCTGGTCGAGATGCCGTTCTCCAGGGAGCTGTCGCTCTGCTGCGGCGGCGGAGGCGGCGGGATGTGGCTGGACACGCTGATCTGGCAGACCGCGCACGAGCGGCTGGCCGACCGGCGCGTCGCCCATGCCCTCTCCACCGGGGCGCAGATCCTGGCCGTGGCCTGCCCCTTCGAGACGTCGCGCTTCGAGGACGCCCTCAAGTCCACGGGCCACGAGGGACGCCTGGTGGTGCGGGACATTCTCGAGTTGCTCGACGAGTCGATGGTCCCGCCAGGCGAGGTGCAGAGATGAAGATCGCGGTCCTGCTGACGATGGTCCCCGATCCGGTCGAGGAGTTGGAGATCGACCCCTCCGGAACGGCGCTGGACACCCAGTGGCTGCGCTACGTCCTGAGCGAGAGCGACGACCACGCCCTGGAGCAGGCCCTGCTGCTCAAAGAGCGCCATGGCGCGCAGGTCACCGCCTTGGCCCTGGACTACGGCGACGTGGACCAGACGCTGTTCACCGCCCTGGCCAAAGGGGCGGACGAGGCGGTCAAGATCGCCCCGGCGCCCGAAGGGAGCGTCACGCGCCACGAAGCGGCGGCGATCTTTGCCGCGATCCTCCGTCGCCGGCCCGCGGATCTCGTGCTCACCGGCGTCCAGGCCATCAACGACCTGGACGGCCATCTTGCCGGGTTGCTGGCCGGGTTGCTGGATCTGCCCTACGTCGGGGTGACCCGGTCCGTCGAGCCTGCTCCGGACGGCACGGTCCTGGTGCAAAAGGAGTACCCGGGCGGCGTAGCCGCCGAGATCAGCGTCCCTCTGCCGGCCGTGATCGGCGTGATCTCCGCGCCGCAGCCGCCGCGCTACGTCCCCGTGGCCCGCATCCGCGAGGTGATGAGAACCCGATCGATCGGGACGGAGGCGCTCCCCGCCATCGGCGCTCAGCCCGTCCCCGCCATCCGTCGCCTGTACAAGCCCACGGCGGCCGGCGGAGCCACGATGCTCGCCGGAACCCCTGAGGAGGTGGCTCGGGAACTCGTGGCCGTCCTGGTAGACCGGGGGGTGCTGCGATGAGCGCGCCGTCGCCGGAGGTCTGGGTGTACGTCGAGCACCTGAAGGGCAGCGTCGCCCCCCACACCTACGAACTGCTGGGCAGAGGGCGCGAGCTGGCCCAGAGCCTGGGCGGACGCCTCGTCGCGGTGTTGCTCGGCCGCCAGGCGGCGGACCTGGCGCGCACCCTCGGCGCCGCCGATCTGGTGCGCCTGGTCGACCACGAGCAGCTGGAGGCGTTCACACCCGACGGCCACGCGCGCACCATGGCCGCGCTGGCCGAGCAGCATCGGCCCCACCTGGTCCTGTGCGGGGCCACGTCGGCCGGCATCGACCTGGCCTCGCTGCTGGCGGCGCTGCTCCAGGTCCCCATGGTGGCCAATGTGCGGGCGGTGGGGGTCGAGGACGGCCGGATCCTCGCCACGAGCCAGCTGTGCGGGGGTAAGCTGCTGTGCGATGTGGAGGTGCCCTCCGGCTCGGTTCTGGCCGTCCTGGCCGGCGCCTACCCGGCGGAGGCCGGGATGTCCACCGGGGAGCCGCCGGTGGAGACCGCCGCCGCTCCCGACCTGCTGGCCCGGGTCCGGGCGCAGGTGGTGCGACTGATCGAGCCGGCCGCCGGGGACGTGGACATCACCAGGGTGCCGGTGCTGGTCGCCGTCGGCCGCGGTATTCAGCGCAAGGAAAACCTGCCGCTGGCCGAGGAGCTCGCGGCGCTGCTCGGCGGCGCCGTGTGCGCGTCGCGACCGGTCATCGATCAGGGATGGCTGCCCCTCAGCCGGCAGGTCGGAAAGTCCGGGATGACCGTAAAGCCCCGCCTCTACCTGGCCCTGGGCATCAGCGGCGCGCCCGAGCACCTGGAAGGGATGCGCCAGTCCGAGCTCATCGTTGCCGTCAACACGGATCCCGCGGCGCCGATCTTCACCGTGGCGCACTACGGAGTCGTGGCCGACATCTTCGAGATCCTCCCGGCCCTCGTCGCCCAGCTGGCCAAGGCGAAGAGGGCGGCCTGAGATGACGCCGGTACGGGAGACCTTCTGGAACGTCCCCCCCTGGGCCGAACTGACGCAGTACGTGCTGGGCGCCCTGACGGTTCTCGTCTTTGCCGTCGGGGTCTTCTGGCGCGCTCGAAGATGGCGGCTGGGCCGCGCCGAGAGGTTGAGCGGAACGCTCTGGGATCGCCTGCGGGCCGTGGTGCTCTACGCGCTGGCCCAGCTGCGCATCCTCGCCGACTACCTCTCGGGCATCATGCACCTGGCCCTGTTCTGGGGGATGGTCGTGCTCTTCCTCGGCACGGTCCTGGCCACGGTGGACTGGGACGTGACCCGCCTGTTCTGGGACCTCCGGCTCCTGCAGGGGCGCGTGTACCTGATCTACGAGCTCGTGCTGGATCTGTTCGGCGCCCTGGTCGTGTTCGGGCTCGGCATCGCGCTGTGGCGGCGATATCTCCGCCCTACCCCCCGGCTGGCCTCCGCCGCCGTGCCCACCTTCCGCTGGGACGAGGCCTATCTGCCCGTCATGCTGCTGGTGATCGTGCTGAGCGGCTTTGCGGTGGAAGGGCTGCGCCTCGGCGCCGATCCGCCGCCCTGGCGGATGTGGTCTCCCGTGGGCTCGGCGCTGGCGGAGGCCTTCGGGGAGAGTTCCCCGCAGACCCTGCGCACCGTTCATACCGGCCTCTGGGCCGCCCATGCCCTGCTGGCCTTCATCTTCATCGCCAGCATCCCGTTCACCAAAGCGTTCCACCTGATCTCCTCGCCGCTGAACGTCTTCTTCCGGGACTTTTCTCCGCCGGGGACCCTGCGCCCGGCGGCGGCCGCCGGCGCCGCATCCATCAGGGATCTCACCTGGAAGCAACTGCTGGAACTGGATGCCTGCACCTGGTGCGGGCGCTGCCAGGAGGTGTGCCCGGCCTACGCCAGCGGGCTGCCCCTGAGCCCGAAACACCTGATGATGAAGCTGGACGCGGCGCTCCTGCGCACCGGGGGCCGTCAAAGGAACCCCGGCGAGGACGGCCTGCTCCACGGCCCCGTCGTCACCTCCGGCGAACTCTGGGCCTGCACCACGTGCGGCGCCTGCGCCGAGGCCTGCCCGGTCTTCATCCGGCAGCCGCAGATCATTGTGGACCTGCGCCGGCACCTGGTCAGCCGGGGCACGATGGACGGGATGCTGCAGACCGCCCTGACCCACCTGGCGCGCTACGGCAACTCCCTCGGCCAGTCCGAGCGCGCCCGCGCCCGATGGACCCAGGCGTTGGGATTTCCGATCAAGGACGCCAGACGCGAACCGGTGGAGTTCCTGTGGTTCACCGGCGACTACGCCGCCTACGACCCGCGCGCCCAGGAGATCACCCGGATCACGGCCAGGCTCTTCCACGCCGCCGGCGTGGAGTTCGGTCTCCTCTTCGAGGGGGAGCGCAACGCCGGCAACGACGTGCGCCGCGTGGGCGAGGAAGGGCTGTTTGAGCTGCTGGCGGAGCGGAACCGGCAGGCGTTGAGCCGGGCCCGATTCCGGCGCATCGTGACCACCGACCCGCACACCTATCACGCGTTGAAGGTCGATTATGACCTGGAGGGGACGGCGGGGGACGGGCACCCCACCGAAGTCCTGCACTACTCCGAACTCCTCGACCGCCTGATCGCGGAGGGACGCCTGCCGGTGCGTCGTCGACTAAGCCTGACGGTGACCTATCACGATCCCTGCTATCTCGGCCGGTACGCCGGCGTCTACGAGCCCCCGCGCCGCGTCCTGCGCGCCCTGGGGGTCCACCTGGTGGAGATGCCACGCCACCGCGAGAGGAGCTTCTGCTGCGGTGCGGGCGGAGGGCGGATCTGGATGGAAGAGATGCCGGCGACGAAGGAACGGCCTGCGGAGCAGAGAGTGCGGGAGGCGGCGGCCCTCCCTGGGGTCTCTGCCCTGGTCGTGGCCTGCCCCAAGGATCTGGTGATGTTCCGCGATGCGGTGAAGACCACGGGGCTCGAAGGGCGTCTGGCGATACGGGATCTGGCCGAACTGGTCAGCGAGGCGGTGACGGCGGAGGAGGCCAGCCATGCGGCTTGAGACACAGACCGGAAACGGCGCGCCGCGCATCGGGGTATACGTCTGCCACTGCGGCACAAACATCGCCGGGATGGTGGACGTCAAGGCCCTCACCGCGTACGCGGCCACGCTGCCCGGCGTCGCGGTGGCGCGGGAGTACAAATACATGTGCTCCGATCCGGGCCAGGCCCTGATCCGGTCGGACATCGCGGAGCACAGACTGAACCGGGTGGTGGTCGCGGCGTGCTCTCCGCTGCTGCACGAGCACACCTTCCGCGGTGCGGTCGAAGCGGCCGGGCTCAACCCCTACTACTTCCAGATGGTCAGCATTCGGGAGCTGGACTCCTGGGTGCACACCGACCCGGCCGAGGCCACCCGCAAGGCGAAGGACCTGGTCCGGGCCGCGGTGCAGCGCGTCATCCTGCACAAGCCCCTGGAGACCCGCAGCGTGCCGGTGAATCCCAACGTCCTGGTGGTCGGCGGCGGCATCGCCGGAATCCACGCCGCCCTGACGATGGCCAACGCCGGCAAGCACGTCTACCTCGTGGAGCGCGAGCCCACGATCGGCGGGCACATGGCGAAGTTCGACAAGACCTTCCCCACCCTGGACTGCGCGGCGTGCATCCTCACCCCCAAGATGACGGCCGTGGGCACGCATCCCAACATCACGCTGTGGACCTACTCGGAAGTGGAGAAGGTCGAGGGGTACGTCGGCAACTACCGCGTCACCGTCAAGCGGCACCCGCGCTACATCATCGAGGACCTGTGCGTCGGCTGCCAGGAGTGCATCGAGGCCTGCGTCTACAAGGAAGCCAGGGTCCCGGACGAGTTCAACCTGGGATTGGGCAAGCGCAAGCCGATCTACCTGCCTTTCCCCCAGGCCGTGCCGCTGCTGGTGGTGATCGACCCGGAGACCTGCATCGAGTTCAAGAGCGGGAAGTGCAAGAAGACCTGCGTGGAGGCCTGCGGGGAGCGCGGGGCCATCGACTTCACCCAGCGGGAGCGCACCGAGGAGATCGAGGTCGGGGCGATTATCCTGGCCACCGGGTTCAAAACCTTCGACGCGCGCCGCATCCCCTACTACGGGTACGGGGTCTACAAGAACGTCTACACGGCGCTGGAGGTGGAGCGGCTGATCAACGCCGCCGGGCCGACCGGCGGTGAGGTCGTGCTGCGGGACGGCCGGAAGCCCGAACGCGTCGGGATCATCCACTGCGTCGGCTCGCGCGACGAGCACTACAACATCTACTGCTCGCGGGTCTGCTGCATGTTCTCCATCAAGCTGGCCCACCTCATCCGCGAGCGCACCGGCGCGGAGGTGTACAACTTCTACATCGATATCCGCACCCCCGGCAAGGGGTTCGAGGAGTTCTACCGGCGCGTCCTGGAGGAAGGGGTGCACTTCATCCGCGGCAAGGTGGCCCAGGTCTCCGACTGGGCGACCAGCCCCGAGGAAGAAGGCAAGCTCATCATCCAGGTGGAGGATACCCTGGCCGGCATGATCCGGCGCATCCCGGTGGACATGGTCGTCCTCAGCGGGGCCCTCGAACCGCAGGCCGACGCCGAGGCGGTGCGGCGCCTCTTCAACATCTCCTGCTCCACAGAAGGCTGGTTCCTGGAGCGGCATCCCAAGCTGGCGCCGGTGAGCACCTTCACCGACGGCATCTTCCTGGCCGGGGCCTGTCAGGGGCCCAAGGACATCCCCGATTCCGTGGCCCAGGCCGGCGCCGCGGCGGCGGAGGCGCTGGCCCTGGTGGACGCCGGGCGCATCGCCCTGGAGCCCAATACCGCCTACGTCGTCGCCGACGACTGCTCGGGCTGCAAGACCTGTATTCCGTTGTGTCCCTATCGCGCCATCGCCTTCAACGGACAGACGGCCAAAGCGGAGATCACCGAGGCGCTGTGCAAGGGGTGCGGGGTCTGCGTGGCGGCCTGCCCCTCGGGGGCGATCCGCCAGCACCTGTTCGAGGATGCGGAGATCTTCGCCGAGATCGCCGGGGTCCTGGCGGCACAGGCCTGACGGGAGGACGGGACGATGGATGGACCGCACAAGGAACAACCCGCACACGGGCCGGCCGGCACCGGGTGGGAGCCCACGATCGTGGCTTTCTTCTGCACCTGGTGCACCTACACCGCAGCCGACCTGGCCGGCACCTCGCGCCTGAAGTACCCGCCCCATGCCCGTGTCATCCGGGTGATGTGTTCGGGGCGCGTCGATCCGCAGTTCGTGGTGGAAGCCTTCGCCCGCGGCGCGGACGGGGTGCTCATCGGGGGCTGCCATCCCGGCGACTGCCACTATCAGGAGGGGAACTACAAGACGCTGCGCCGCGTGGCCCTGCTGCGCCGCGTCCTCGGGGAGATGGGGATCGAAGACGGCCGCCTGCGGCTGGAGTGGATCTCCGCCTCCGAAGGGGAGAAGGTGGCGCGGGTGATCACGGAGATGGTCGAGACCCTTCGCGCGCTGGGCCCGCTCGCCCTCCCGGCCCGGCGCGCCGCCTGGGATGCCGAAGTCGCGCCCGGGACCGTCGAGGCCGTGCCGGCGGCGGCCGCCGGAGGAGAGAGGTGAGTCCGATGGCCCAGAGTGGCAAGCCCCGGGTAGCCTTCTACTGGTGCGCCTCCTGCGGCGGGTGTGAGGAGGCCGTCGTCGATCTGGCCGAGGACATCCTCGGGGTCGTCGAGGCCGCGGACATCGCCTTCTGGCCCGTAGCCCTGGACGTCAAGCGCCGCGATCTGGAAGGCCTCGCCGACGGCTCCCTCGCCGCCGCCTTCATCAACGGCGCGATCCGCACCGCCGAACAGGAAGAGATGGCCCACCTCCTCCGGCGGAAGGCGCAACTGCTGATCGCTTTCGGCGCCTGCGCACACCTGGGCGGCGTCCCGGCCCTGGCCAATCTCTGGGACCGCGCCGCGATCTTCCGGAAGGTGTACGAAGACGCGCCGTCGGTGGTCAATGAGCAGGGCACCCGCCCCCAGGAGGTGGTGCCGGTCGACGGGGAGCGTCTCACTCTGCCCGCCTTCCGCGACACCGTGCGTGCCTTGAACCAGGTCGTGGACGTCGACTACTACCTCCCCGGGTGCCCGCCCACGCCGAAAATCATCAAGGAGGCCCTGGAGGCCATCCTCTCCGGCCGTCTGCCGCCCAGGGGCAGCGTGCTGGCCCCCGATGTGGCTTTGTGCGAGCAATGCCCGCTCAAAGACACCAAACCTGAGCAGTTGCTCCTGAAGGAGTTCAGGCGACCGCACGAGGTCCTGATCGATCCGAAGACCTGTTTGCTGGCCCAGGGCATCCTCTGCCTGGGGCCGGCCACGCGCGGCGGCTGCGAGGCGCTGTGCCCCAGAGCGCACATGCCGTGCACAGGCTGCTTCGGCCCGACCTCCCGGGTGGTGGACGTCGGGGCCAAGATGATCTCGGCGGTGGCCTCCATGGTGGACGCCACGGACCCCCAGGCGGCGGAAGCGATCCTGAACACGATCCCCGACCCGGTGGGCACCTTCTACCGGTACTCGCTGGCGGCCTCGCGCCTGCGCCGCCGCATCCAGACCCCACCACCCGAGGCGGTCCGGGCGCAGGCCGCCGGCGGCTAGAACGGTTCCCATGCGCGCGGCCGGACATCCCATCGCCTGGATCGGGTCGATCCGACGCCGCGCGGAACCGGGGGGCGCCGGTCGGAGACCGCGGTTCGTTCCCCTGGCCACGAAACTCGTCCTCAGCCATCTGCTCATCGTGGCGGTGACGGCCGCCCTCTTCGGGCTGGTGGGGACCCGCATGATCGGCGACCTGATCATGTCGGAGGCCCGTTCCACGGTGCGCAACGATTTGAACGCCGCGCGCGAGATTCTCCATGGCCAGCTCAACCACGTCACCTACGCGGTCCGATTCACCGCGGCCCGCTTCTTCCTCCGTGACGCCCTCCTGGCCGGCCGGACGGACCATCTCCTGGCCGAACTCCGACGGGTGCGCGAGCAGGAGGGGTTGGATTTCCTGACCCTCGCCGACGGCACCGGGCATGTGCTGCTGCGCACCACCGGCGGGAACAGACGCGGGGATACGGTCGCCGGCGACCCGGTGATCCGGGAAGCCCTGGGAGCCAGGACGGCGGTGAGTGCGGCGGCGATCATGCCCGAAGAGGCGCTGTGGCTGGAGGCGCCCGCCCTCGCCGAGCGCGCGCGCATTCGGGTCGTCCCGACCCCCCGGGCGCGTCCCGGAGCCGAGCCCGACCTGACCTCGGGTCTGGTCCTGGAAGCCGCCGCGCCGATCCTCGAGGACAGCGGGGCGGTGCTGGGGGTACTGTACGGAGGCATCCTCCTGAATCGCAACTTCGCCCTTGTGGACAAGATCAAGGCAACGGTCTTCCAGGGGGTGCAGCACCAGGGACGGGACATCGGCACGGCCACCGTGTTCCTGGACGACGTGCGGATCACCACCAACGTGACCTATCCGGACGGTTCCCGGGCCATCGGTACCCGCATCGCCGCGGACGTGTACGACCAGGTCGTAGGGCGAGGACGGCCCTGGATCGGTCGGGCCTACGTCGTCAGGGACTGGTACATCGCGGCGTACGAGCCGATCGTCGGCATCGGGAACCGCACCGTCGGCATTCTCTACGTCGGAGTCCTCGAGCAGAAGTACCTGGACATCCGCCGCCGGGCGGTGATCGGGTTCCTGGGGATCATGCTCGGCGGTGCCATCCTGGTCACCGCACTCTCCACCTGGATCACGCACCAGGTGTCCCGGGCCACCCGGGCCCTGGTCTTCGCCGCCCACGACGTGGCCGCGGGCAATCTGAACGCGCGGGTGAAGGTGCGGACGAACGACGAACTGGCCGTCCTGGCCGATACGTTCAACAGGATGGCCACAGCGCTTCGGGAACGTGACGAGCGCCTCAAGGAGGCGGCGCGCAGACGGATGATGGAGTCCGAGCGCCTGGCCGTGATCGGCCAGCTCGCCGCGGGCGTGGCCCACGAACTGAACAACCCTCTGCAGGGGATCGTCACCTACGCGCACCTGCTCCTGGAACGCACTCCTGCCGCGGATCCCGCCAGGGACGCCCTGCAGAAGATCGCCGCGCAGGCCGACCGCTGCCGCGAGATCATCCGCAGCCTGCTGGACTTCTCCCGCCCGCGCAAGCCCCAGCTGCGGCCGACGAATCTCAACACGGTTCTGCGGGAATGTCTGGGGCTGGTGGAACGCCAGGCCCTGTTTCACAACATCACCGTCGTCACCGACTTCGCGCCAGACCTGCCTGAAGCGATCCTGGACCCGGCACAGGTTCAGCAGGTCTTCATGAACCTGATCATCAATGCCGCCGAGGCGATGGGAGGAGCGGGAACGCTGACCCTGGTCACGCGGGCCGACCCCGCCGGCGGGATGGTCGAGGCCCGGGTGACCGATACCGGACACGGGATTGCGCCGGAGGATCTGGACCGCATCTTCGACCCCTTCTTCACGACCAAGGGGATCGGCCACGGCACGGGGCTCGGCCTGTCCATCAGCTACGGCATTGTCAAGGAGCACCGGGGCACCATCGCCGTGGAGAGCGAGGTGGGCCGGGGCACGACGTTCACCGTCCGCTTCCCGGTCACGGTGACGCCGGCGGCAGAGGGAGTCAAGGAGGCGGTGGCGTGATCGAGACCGACGGACGGCCGCGCATTCTGATCATCGACGATGAGGAGGTCGTCCTGGACGCCTGCGCGCAGATCCTCGGCACCCAGGAGTTCGATCTGGCCGTGGCCCGCGACGGGACGACGGGGCTGGATCGGGTTGGGGAGTTCCATCCGGATCTGGTCTTCGTCGATCTGAAGATGCCGGGCATCTCGGGGTTCGAGGTCCTGGAGGGCATCCGGGCCCGTGACCCCTCGATCGTGACCATCGTCATCACAGGCTACGCCACCCTCAGCTCTGCCGTGGAGGCGATGCAGAAAGGGGCCTATGACTTCCTGCCCAAGCCCTTCACCCCCGAGGAGTTCCGCCTGGTCACGCGCCGGGGGCTGGAGAGGCGTCGCCTGGCCCGGGAGGCGGCGCGCCTGCGCGCCGAACGCGATCTGCTGCGCGAGCAGTTCGCCTCAATCGTCTCTCACGAATTGAAGGCGCCGCTGGCCGCCGTCCAGCAGCAGCTGATGCTGCTGGCCCACGAGCTGGCCGGTGTGCTCAGCGAGGCCCAGCAGGAGCGACTGCGGCGCCTGCAGGGGCGGATTGCCGACCTGCTGGCGCTGATCGCCACCTGGCTGCGCGCCATCTCCTCAGACCTGGAGAGCCTCCGGGCATCGTTCCGGCCGGTGCCGATCCCCACCGTTGTGGAGAAGGCCGTGGACAGCATGCGGGTCCTGGCGGAGAGGAAGGACATCACCCTCGAAACCGATGTCCCCACAGCGGTGCCACCGGTCCTTGGCGATGAAGGGACGCTGGTCGAGGCCCTGGTGAACCTCGTCGGCAACGCGATCAAGTACTCGCCTGCGGGATCGCGCGTGATCGTCAGCGCCGGAGCGCGGGAGGGGACGGTGTCCCTTGCCGTCAGGGACTTCGGCGTGGGGATCCCTCCCGAGGATCTGCCTCGCATCCTGGGAGGCCTGAGCCGGGCGGTGGGCACGGCGGGGGAGACCGGCGCGGGATTGGGATTGGTCATCACCAGGCGCATCGTGGAGGTCCACGGCGGGACCTTGACCGTGGCCAGCACGCCGGGAACGGGCACCACCGTCACCATCTCACTGCCGGCCGCGGGCCCCTCCGCTGCGGAGGCGGTCGGAGGAGCGGAACGCCAGAAGGAGGTTGGTGTGCGATGACTGCGGGAAAGCGGCTGCTGATCGTCGACGACGATCCGGAGTTCGTGGAGGGAATCCGCGGGATCCTGGAGGGCGCGGGCTACGCCGTGGAGGCGGCCTACAACCCGGCGGACGGGTTCGTGGCGCTGCGCAAGGGACGCTTCGACCTGCTCCTGCTCGACATCCTGATGGGGCGCGGGGCGGAGGGTGTGATGTTCGCGCGGAAGATGCGCAAGGATCCGGCGTTGCGCGATATCCCCGTGCTGATCATCACCGGCATCCGGGAGCAGATCGCCTTCCTCTTCCCTGGAGAACCCCTGCACCCCCATCTCGTGCCGGTGGACGAACTGATGGAAAAGCCGGTGGAACCCGCCCTGCTGCTGGAGAAGGTCGCCGCGTTGCTCGCGGCCGCGGAACGGCGGAAAGCATCCGGAGGGCAGAAGGCGGCCGGGGCGTAGGAGGGCATGATGGCCGGACCGGTGTCCTTCACGGCGGAGATCCGTCACGCCCTGTACGCCCTGACGCCGAACCCCGTGGAAGCCTGCATCCAGTGCGGGACCTGCTCGGCGAGCTGCCCCCTGGCGGACTTCATGGACCACTCGCCGCGGCAATTGATCGCGATGATCCGCGCCGGCCAGCGCCGGGCGGTCCTGGCCAGCAACACCTTCTGGATCTGCGCCTCGTGCTACCAGTGCACGGTGCGGTGCCCGGCCGAGATCGACGTGGCCCGGATGATGTACGCCCTGAAGCGGTACGCGATCTGGCGGAACCAGTGCGAGCGTGAAGCGGTGACGCGGGACTTCTCACGGCGCTTCATGCGCATGGTCGTGCGCACGGGCCGATCGTGGGAACCGGCGCTGGCGCCCGCTTATCTGGGGCGCCGCGGCCTCCGGGGCGTGCTGGACGAGGCCCGCGTGGCCGCCGGTCTGCTCTGGCACGGACGGCTGCCCCTGTGGCCACGCCGGATCCGCCGGCGCCAGGCGCTGCGCAGGGTGCTGCGCCATATCGTCCCGGTCGGAGGACGCTCGTGAAGACCTACGCGTACTATCCCGGCTGCTCGCTGGAGACGATGGCCCGATCCTACCACTGCTCGGCGGTGGAGACGGCCCGGGTGCTCGGCCTCGAGTTGCAGGAAATCCAGGACTGGAACTGCTGCGGGGCCACCGCCTATTTCCACATCGACGAACTCCTGGCCTACACGCTGTGCGCGAGGACCCTGGCCATCGCCGAGCGGACGGGACTGGACCTGGTGGCCCCCTGCGCCGGATGCTTCAAGAACCTGCACAGCGCCGCCGACGCCCTGCGGAAGGACCCGGATCTGGCGGAGCACATCAACGAGGCGCTGGCCGAAGACGACCTGCACCTGTCCGGGACGACCCGCGTACGGCACCTGATCGAGGTGTTCGTGGAGGACGTGGGGCTGGAGGCGATCCGGGCCCGCGTGACGCGTTCCCTGAGGGGCCTCCGGGTCGCCCCGTACTACGGCTGCCAGGTTGTGCGTCCGCAGAAGACCGGCGAGGCGGCCGAGCGGGTCACGTTCTTCGAGGACCTCATCAGCGCGCTGGGGGCGACGGCGGTGCCGTATCCCGCGCGGCTGCGCTGCTGCGGGGGATCGCTGATCGCCACGCAGCGCGAGGCGGCGCTGGCCCTCGTGCACGACCTGCTGAAAAGCGCGGTCGAGCAGAAGGCGCAGGTCGTCGCCACGCTGTGTCCGCTGTGCCAGACGAATCTGGAGGCCTATCAGGGCCTGGTCCGCCGCGCCTACCCGGACCTGCCGGCGGTGCCCGTCCTGTACTTCACGCAGGTGATGGGCCTGGCCCTGGGGATCTCCCCCCGCCGACTGGGGATCGGCCGGGAACTCGTCAGCGCGGCGCAGGTCGTGCAGTTCTGCCGGCGCGGTACGGCGGCGGACAGTGAACACGCGCCCGGGGAAGCGGCGCGGGCAGGACAGGCGGGTGAGGAAGGCAGCCGCCCGCTGGCGGCGGGAAGGATGCGGTGAGGACCATGACAGAGACGGTGCGTCGGCACGTCGTGATCGATCCGATTACCCGACTCGAGGGGCACGGCAAGATCGACATCATCCTGGACGAGGCGGGGCAGGTCGATCGGGCCTACTTCCAGGTGCCCGAGTTGCGCGGCTTCGAGAAGTTCGCGGAGGGCCGGCCGGCGGAGGAGATGCCGCAGATCACCTCGCGCATCTGCGGGGTCTGCCCCACCGCGCACCATGTGGCCTCGACCAAGACCCTGGACGACCTCTACCGGGTCACCCCGCCTCCGGGGGCGCGCAAGATCCGGGAGCTCCTCTACAACATCTTCATGGTGGAAGACCACGCCCTGCACTTCTACTTCCTGGGCGGTCCGGATTTCGTGGTCGGCCCGCAGGCGCCGGCGGCGGAGCGCAACGTGCTGGGCGTCATTGCCAGGGTCGGGGTGGAGACGGGCCGGCGCGTCATCGCCATGCGCCGCCGGTTGCGCGACCTCATCGCCCTGGTCGGCGGGAAGACCGTCCACCCGGTGTTTGGCCTGCCGGGCGGGGTGGCCCGGGGCATCTCTCCCGACGAGCAGGCGGAGTTCGTCCGCACCGCGGAGGACGCCGTCGAGTTTGCGCGCTTCACCCTGGACCTCTTCCACCAGGTGGTGCTCGCCAACCCCGAGTACGTCAGGCTCATCACCTCGGAAACCTTCACCCACCGCACCCATTACATGGGGCTGGTCGACGACCAGAACCGGGTCAACTTCTACGACGGGATGGTCCGCGTCGTGGGACCCGACGCCCGGGAGGTGGCCCGGTTCTCCGCCCGGGAGTACCTGGACTACGTCGCGGAACACGTGGAACCCTGGAGCTACGTGAAGTTCTGCTACCTGAAACCGCTGGGGTGGCAGGGCTTCACCGACGGCGCCGCCAGCGGCGTGTACTGCGTGGCGCCGCTGGCCCGCCTCAACGCCGCCGACGGCATGGCCACCCCGCTGGCCCAGGCCGCCTACGAGGAGTTCTTCACCGTCCTGGGCGGCCGTCCGGTCCACCACACCCTGGCCAACCACTGGGCCCGGGTGATCGAGCTGCTCTACGCCGCAGAGCGGATGCGGGAGCTGAGCGGTGATCCGGAGATCACCTCCCCGGAGATCCGCGCCCTGCCCACCGCCACCCCGACGGAGGGCATGGGGGTGGTCGAGGCGCCGCGGGGCACGCTCTTCCATCACTACGAGACGGACGACCGCGGGGTCATCCGCAGGGCCAACCTGATCGTGGCCACGCAGAACAACGCGGCGCGCATCGCCATGAGCGTGGAGAAGGCGGCGAAGGGATTGCTCTCCGGCCGCGAGATCTCCCCCGGGCTGCTGAACATGGTGGAGATGGCGTTCCGGGCCTACGACCCCTGCCACGGCTGCGCCACGCACGCCCTGCCGGGCAGCATGCCGCTGCTGGTCCGGCTGCGCGACCATACGGGAAGCGTGGTGGCCACGTTGAGGCGGGATCTCGACGGGAGCCTGCACTATGCCTGAGGGCTTCGCGGCGCCGACGGCCGGGGGGTCGGCGGCGGGGCAGCCCTCCGCGGCGCGTCCCCGCGTCCGGCTGCTCGCGCTGGGCAACGAACTGCTGGCCGACGACGCCTTTGGCCTGCTCGTGGCGCAGGCGGCGCGGGCCGCCCGGCCCGACCTGGAGGTGGCGGACGCCGCGGCGGGCGGATTCGGACTGCTCGACCTGATCCTCGACGTCGATCGTCTCCTCGTCGTGGATACCGTGGCCAGCGGCACCGCCGCCCCCGGGACGATCCACGTCGTGCGCGCGGACGACGTGCTGCCGGCCGCCGGCGGTCCCTCCCCCCACTACGCGGGGCTGGGGGAGGTCCTGGCGCTGGGACGCGCCCTCGGTTTGGCGATGCCCCGGGAGGTCATCATCATCGCCGTGGAGGCCGCCGACGGCGCGACGGTCGGAGGATCGATGCACCCCGCGGTCCGCGCGGCCATTCCTGAGGCCGTCCGCATGATCGGCGACCTCGTCGATGCCGGGTGGTGCAGACCCGGGGCAGACCACCCGGCGGCGGGAGGTGATGGAGATGCACGAACTCGGGCTGACCGAGAGCATCCTGAAGACCGCGCTCGATGAGGCCGCACGGGCCGGGGCCACGGCCGTGCGGGGGCTCCACCTGGTGCTGAGCAGCGCCTCGCACATCGAACCGGAGACGGTCCGCCAGCACTTTGCCGTGATCAGCCGCGGGACGCCGGCGGAAGGCGCCGAACTCTCCTTCACCATCCGGGAGGTGGTGGAAACCTGCCGCATCTGCGGCCGCACCTTCGTCGTCCACCACGACGAGGGCTGTCCGCACTGCGGCACACCGGCTCTGGCGGTCGATCAAGAGGACGAACTCCGCCTGGAAAGCCTCGACCTGGACGTCCCCGCGGCCTGACGTCCGCTCCTGCCGCAGGCGGCCTCAGGCGTCGGCCTCGACGAGGCCCTTGCGGATGGCGTACTTGATGAGCTCGGCCGGCCGGTGCAGATCGAGTTTCTCCATGATGCGCTGGCGGTGGGCGGAGACCGTCTTCACCGAGAGGTGGAGCATCTCGGCGATCTCCGGGCTGGTGTACCCCTCCGCCAGGAGCTTGAGGATCTCGCGTTCCCGCGTGGTCAGCTGCGCGTAGGAGGTGGCCTCCTCTCCCGCTTCGACCCGGCGCAGGTAGTCGCCGACCAGGGACTTGGCCATGGACGGGAAGAGGTAGGTCTCCCCTCGCGAAGCGGCCTCGATGGCGTCCACGAGCTCGGCCGGGCGGGCCTTCTTCAGCACGTAACCGCAGGCCCCGGCGCGCAGCATCTGGAACAGATACTCCTCGTTCTCGTGCACGGTGAGGGCGAGCACCTGGACATCGGGGAACTCCTCCTTGATGCGCCGTGTCGCCTCGACCCCCCCGACCTTCGGCATGGCGATGTCCATGAGGACGACGTCGGGGCGCAGCCGCCGCACCTGCTCCAGCGCCGCCAGTCCGTCCTCCGCTTCACCCACGACTTCCATGTTGGGCGCGGACTCCAGCAGCGCGCGCAGGCCGGCCCGGACCAGGGTGTGGTCATCCACGATCAGCAGACGCAGAGCCATGCGACCCCCTCCCCGGCCGACAACGCCGGCCGGTTCACGCCGCCGCCTCCGCCGGCACGGGCACGGTCATCGCCACCACCGTCCCCCGCCCGGGCGCGGAGGCGATCTCGAGCCGGCCGCCCAGCAGCGTCACGCGCTCCTCCATCCCGGCGATCCCCAGGCGCCGCCGATCCGGGGAGGCGCGCAGGGCCGCGGCCTCGAACCCGACCCCGTCGTCGGCCACCTGCAGGCGTACCGCGCCGCCCTCCAGCGTCAGAGAGATGGCCACGGTCCTGGCGTGGGCATGGCGGGCCACGTTGGTGATCGCCTCCTGGGCCACCCGGAAGACGGTCGTCTCGACGGCGGAGGGGAGGCGGCCCGTGCCGAAGCCCGCCGCCGCGAAGCGCACCTCGATGCCCTGCGCCTCCAGCAGCGTCCTGGCGTAGTGGCGGACGGCCGGCACCAGCCCCAGATCGTCCAGTAGCGTCGGGCGGAGAGCGAAGACGATCTTGCGAACCTCCTCCAGCGTGGACTCGGCGACGGTGCGGATCGTCCCCAGCGCGCGCTGAAGCCGGGCGGGATCCGTCGCGCCCTCATGCTCCACGGCGTTGAGACTCATCATCAGGCTCGTCAGCGACTGGCTGACTTCGTCGTGCAGCTCGCGGGCGATCCGGAAGCGTTCCTCCTCGTGCGCCCGGATAAGGCGGGCCAGCAGCTCGCCGCGCAACCGTTCCTTGTCCCGCAACTCCTCGAAGAGCCTCCGGTTCTCCAGGGCCGTGGCCAGATGGCCGGCCGCGGTGGTGAAGAGCGTCAGATCCGCTTCCTCGAACGCCACGGGCCGCTCGCGGGCGACGATGATCCCGCCGAAGGTCTGCTCCCTGGTCCGCACCGGCACGGCCAGCCCCGCGCCCGGGGGGACGACCTCGCAGCACACCTCGGCGGGACCGACGGGATAGCACAGCGCCCGGCCGGTCTCCGCCGCGCGGACGACGATGCGCGCGCCGGTGGCTTCGAGCAGGGACGTCGCCCCCGCGCCCGCCAGCAACGTGGCCTGCCCCCCGTCCACGCCGTAGATGGCGCAGGCGTCCGCCCCCACGATCTCCATGAAGACCGCCGCCGCCTCCGCCAGTCCCGCGCGCAGATCCGGCGCTTCGATCAGGGTGCGGCTAAAGATGGTGAGCGTGGACAGGCGCCGGGTGAGGTCCTCGATGCGGGCGCGCTGGGCGCGGGTGTACCGCTCGATCCGGCCGCTCATGTCGTTGAAGGCGGCGGCGAGCATCCCCAGTTCGTCCGAGGTCTGCACCGAGGAGCGCGCCCCGTAGTTGCCCCGAGAGATCTCCTTGACGGTGGCGACGATGTCGGAGAGCGGATCCAGCACGAACCGGCCGAGCAGCACGCTCAGCGTGCCCAACGCCAGCAGAAAGGTGAACCCCACCAGTCCCGTCAGGAGCCGCGCGCTGCCCCGCAGGTGCGACTCGACGTGGGCCGTGTCCAGCGAGACGACGGTCGCCCCCAGGATGCGCGGGCCGGCGGTGTGGCAGCCCCGGCACTCTTCCCGGTTGGGGATCGGCGTGAACACCACCAGCTCGCTGTCCTCGGGCCGCTCCTCGGTGCGCGGCGTCCCGGTGGCGATGACCTGGGCCAGCAGCGTCGACGGCTGCAGGGTGCCGATCTCGTCGGGGTTGCTGCTCGCCCACACCCGGCTGTCCGGGGCGTAGATGGCCACCCGTTCGATCATCGGCGCCCGCTCGATGTGCCGGATGATCTGTCGCATCTCGGTGGGGTTGTTGTTCACCATCGTCGTGGTCAGGCTGTGCAGGATGGTCTCCGTCAGCGTCCTGGCCATCGTTTCAAACTGCGCCAGCCCCGCCGCCCGCTGGAAGAGCAGGAGCGCGTAGATCGAGGTCCCCCCCACGCCGAGGAAGATGACCACGATCCAGAGGGTAATCTTGAGGTGGAGGCGCATCGCCGTCGCTACGCCCGGGACGGCGGCTCGGGCAAGGTGTCCTCCGGCCCGCCGACGCCGGCCGCGTCCTCGTCGACGATCAGCCCCGCCTCCAGCAGGCGCAGGTACTCCGCCCGGTGGTCGTGCCGCAGGCGCTCCAGCGGAATGGCGCCGGTCCACATCGCCGGGTCCAGGGGAAAGACGTCCGGACGGAAGTGGGCGTTGTAGAAGTGCCAGATGATCACGGCCAGGACGGCCAGCAGCGCCTCGCCGCCGTGGGCGACCCGGGCGGCCGGCACCAGCACGCCGGGCAGGACGCGGGCCAGGGCCTCCGGAAACCACATGATCAGCCCGCTGGTGGCCATCACCGCCGTGCCCCACACCACGGCCCAGTACTCCAGCTTCTGGCGGTAGTCGAAGCGGGCGAAGGCCGGCTTCGTCGGACGCAGCCCCACCAGGTAGGCGATGTCGCCGACGACGTCGCGCACATCCTGGAAGCTCACGTTCATCTCCCCGCGCTCCCGGCCCCGGCGCCGGGCGACGATGACGGCGCCGACGTGAAAGACGGCCTCGGCGATCAGGATCACGGCGAAGGTGCGGTGGATGAACCGCACCTGCTCGATGCCGCCCAGGACCTGGATGATCCGCTCCGCCCACGCGGCCTGGAAGTACTTCTGAGGCAGACCCGTCAGGGCCAGCACGTTGAAGGAGATGATGAGCACGAAGTGCTCGATCCGCTGGGCCAGGGTGAACCGCGGGACCATCCGGACGCTCACCCCGTCCGCCCCCTTCGCAGCTGGTCGGTGGCCCAGCGGCCCAGGTCCAGGACAGTGAGCACCCCCAGGAACCCCACCGTGGCCGGGATGAGAATCCGGTAGAAGATCTGCACGTAGTAGACGAGCGGCGAAGCGTCCGGCGACGGCGTCCGGTGCTCCGTCCAGGCTGTGGCGAAGAACCGCCCCGCGGTGGGATGGCAGCGGCGGCAGGTGGCCAGAACGTTGGCCGGATGGACCATCGAGGCGGGGTCGGAGGCGGCGCGGATGCCATGCCCCCCGTGGCAGTCGGTACAGATCGCGGCCGGGGTGGGGCTCTGCGGTCTGGTCAGTTTGTACAGGGTCGTGGTCACGCCGTGGAACTCGCTGATGTAGGTGGTGTAGACCGCCCGCAGCCCGTACTTCCCCATGATCGCCGGATCGGCGTGACAGGTCCCGCACAGCTGGGGGATGTTGTTGCGGAAGACCGGGGTCTTCACCCGGGCGGCGTCGTGGGGATTGTGGCAGGTGGTGCAGTTCGGCGTATCCCCGAAGCCCATCCGTCCGGCCCGGCCGTGTACGCTGGCCCCGAAGGTTTCGGCGGCATCGGCATGACAGGTGGCGCAGACCCGGGCCCGCGCCTCGCGGTACTCCCGCATCGTCGTCGCCCGCACCGCCGGATGGGGCACGGCGACGTTGGCGGGGTGGCACGCGGTGCAGGCCAGGGCCCGGCCGTGGGCGGAGGCGTTGAAGCGCGCGGCGTCGATGGTGACGGAGATGACTTCCGTGCTGGGAAGTTGCAGGACCATGCCGGGGGCGGTGTGGCAGGCCAGGCAGGCCTCGTTTTCCTGCCGGGTGTCCTGCGCCAGCACCGCCGGCGGGCGGGCCGCGGCGGCGCCGAGCAGCGTCCCGCCCAAGACGGCGCCGAGAACGATTGGGACCAACCGCGCAGAGCTCACAAGAGGTCCCACTCCCACTATAGGAATCGACCCGAACCTCCTCATCGGGCGGGGAACCGATTTGCCCTCGCGCCCCTGCCGGATCGCCGAACCGGCATCAGGGGCGCGGGGGCGGACAAGATCAGGCGGGGGGTGCTAGCGGCACACGGTGTGGATCAGCGAGACGATGAACGTCGCCACGAACGCCGTGACGAGGATCATCACGATCCCGCTGAGCAGTTCAAGCCTGCTGTTGCGCTCGTCCACGGCCGCCTCCTCCTCGACGTCCGTCTCTGCCGGGTCGCGTCCTGCCACCCGGCCCTACGGGGCGAGCAGGACGACGTACGTCGCGTAGACGCCGGCCGCCACCATGGCCAGCCCGAGCCCTGCGGTCAACAGGTGCAGGGCCGCGGCGACTCCCTGGGCCGGGTCCAGGTGGGCGATCTCGCCCGCCATCCGCCGCACGGCGAGCGTCCGCAGGCGCCGTCCCGCGGAGAGCGCCAGGAACGCCCCGGCCGCGACCAGCGACCAGAACACCAGGAAGGCCAGCGCGATGCCAACCGGATGCATCGATCCTCCTCCTCCTCAACCGGCCCGGGCCAGGGGTGGGTGTTCCACCGCCTCCTCGATCGCCCTGATGATCGAGGTCAGCCTGGCCGCCCCCTGGCCCATGCCGTCGTAGATCCGCATCTCATCCTCGATGAGATCGAGCACCAGGACCCGCACCCGGGCGCTGCCCCGGATGATTTCGGAGATCCCCAGCGGGTGCTCGCGCTCCACGATGCGGTCGGTGAGGACGACGTCGGGACGGGCCGCGAGAATGGCGGGCACGGCCGCGGCGGCGTCCGACGCGATGCCGACGACCTCCATTCCCTCCCGCCTCAGGACCGGCTCCATCACCTTGGCGAAGAGGTGGTGCCCGTACCAGATGAAAACCCGCGGCTTCACCGCTATCGCCTCCGCCTTCACCGTACCTGAGGAGGGAGAGGGCGCCCATCGAGTCTGCGGGCGATCGGGGATGCCCAAAGCCGACCAGAAACCCGCGGCGGGACGGATCAGGCGCGGTAGCCCCGCCGATCAGGATCTCCGGGCCGGGACGGATCAGGCGCGGACGTCCGGACGGCTAGACGCCTCTGGCCCGTTGGGACTAGTGCGGCAGGGTGGAAGACGCGCCGCCTCGGCACCGCGGCGCGGGCGGGCTCAGCGCCGCTCCGGAGGACGGTCGGCCAGGCCCATCCGCACGGCGTAGAGGGCGGCCTGGACGCGGTTCTGCAGGTGCAGCTTCTCGAGGATGTTGCGGAGATGATTCTTCACCGTATTCTCCGAGATCTTCAACTGGAAGGCGATCTCCTTGTTGGCCAGGCCCGCGGCCAGCAGCTCCAGGACCTGCCGTTCCCGTGCGGTGAGCGTCTCCACCGCCGGCTCAGCGGGGGCGGCCAGTTCCCGCAGGATCTTCGCCGCCATCGTCGGCGCGATCGGCACCTCGCCGCGCTGCACCTGCAGGATCGCGGCCACGAGCTGGTCGGGATCGACGTTCTTCAGCAGGTAGCCGGAGGCCCCCGCTTTGATGGCCTCGAAGAGGTCCTCGTCGGTCTCCGAGACCGTCAGCATCATGATGCGGATATAGGGCATCTCCGCCTTGAGCTGCTTCGCCGCGGCCAGGCCGTCCATACCCGGCATCTTGATGTCCATCAACACGACGTCGGGCATCACGTCCCGCGCGCGCTCGATGGCCTCCTTGCCGTTGCCGGCCTCGCCCACCACCTCGAACTGCTCGTGCTCGCGGAGCAACGAGCTCACGCCGCGGCGAAAGAGCTCGTGGTCGTCGACGATCAGAACGCGGATGGGATCCACAACGTCACCCTGGTGCCCTGCCCGGGGGCCGAGGTCACCTCCAGCCTCCCGCCGATGCTCTCCGCGCGTTCCTTCATGGTCAGCAGGCCGAAGTGCATCCCTTTCGCGCCTTCGACGGCGGCCACGTCGAACCCCCTGCCGTCGTCGGCGATGGAGACGACGGCGGTGGCGCCCTCCCGGGAGAAGCGGATCTCCACGGAACGCGCCCGGGCGTGCTTGCGCACGTTGGTCAGCGCCTCCTGCACGATCCGGATGACCTGGGCCTCCACCGCCGGCGGCAGGCGCAACTCCTCCGGGGCCTCCAGGCGGATGGCCAGGCCGGTCTGCTCGCGCAGACGCTGTACGTACTCCTGCAGCCCAGCCACCAGACCCCTGGCCTGCGGTGCGGAGCGCAGGCTGAGGATCGCCTGCCGGACATCCTCATAGGCCTCCTGGACCGCGGCGCGCATCTGGCGCAGCTCCGCACCGGCGTCCTCCGGCCGGCCGCGGGCGATGAGGTCCTCGGCCACCTTGGCCTTGAGGTTGACAAACCCGAGCACCTGGCCGAGGCTGTCGTGCATCTCCCGGGCCAGACGGTCCCGCTCCTCCAGGATGGCCAGACGGCGCACCTGCTGGAACAACTCTTCGGTGCGGTCCCTCACCTTCTCCTCGAGTTCTTCCGCCGCCCGCCGCGCCACTTCCAGGGCTTCGTTCTTGGCCCGCAGCTCTCCCTCGCGCGCCGCGGCCAGGGCGCGCGCGTATTCCAGGTCGAAGACGCGCAGGATGCGCACGCCGAAGAAGGCGATGAGCACGGCCAGGGCGGCGCGGAAGACCTGGGGGGGCAGGCCCACCACGGAAAGGAACTGGTCGTAGTTCAGCCAGCGGGCCAGTCCGGAGTGCGCCGGGGGGACGACCAACCCGGCGACGAGGCCGTTGGCCAGGAAGGCGGCGGCCATCCACCGGCAGTCCCGGGCCGGGCGCTGGTACCCGCTCTTCGCGAACAGCCGCCCCTGGACCCACAGGGCCGCCGTGGCGAAGGCGGAAGCCGGGAGGTAGATCAGGTAGCGGACCCAGATGTCGCCGACGGCCGTCGAGGGGACCCAGGTGATGGCCGCGGCAGCCGGTGCCGCCGTGGACAGGTCGTGGCAGCGCAGGCAGGAGGCCTCGGTGGGCGTCCAGCGCGCCGTGGCCAGGGGATTCAGGTGGGGCCCCACGGCCCAGTAGGCCAGCCAGAAGAGGAAGAGGGCGGCCGGGATCCAGCGGACCCCCCGGTACCGCGGGACCAGGGCGCCCAGGAGCGAGGTGCCGAAGACCGCCAGCAACACGGTGGAGGCGGCGAAGAGCGTCAGGCGGGCGACACGGGCCACCGCGGCCGCCGCCGGTTGCAGGGGCCAGGGCAGGAGCAGCCACATGTCGATCCACTCCACGACGCCGTGCAACAGGCCGAAGCCCGCCAGGTACTTCAGCGAGGCCGCCAGGCGCAGTTCGGTGGTCCGCCGCGCCTCCAGGGCGATGGCCAGGCCCATGGCGAAGAAGGCCAGGCCGTAAACGAAAAACACACCCACCAGCCGCGGCGTGGGCATCGACGCAGTCCACCCGCTCCCATCCTATGGGCGCCCTTCGCCCACCCGCCATAGGCCACGGGACCGAGCGGAATCGGGCGCCTGCCTGATGCCCGTTCCCGCGCGGGGGCGCCTACAATGAGCATACGACCACCGCCTGAGGGGAAAGGGGCGACCAGCGTGCCAAAGGACACCCTGACCATCATTGACAACCGCACGGGCAAGACCTACGAGGTGCCGATCATCTACGGCACCTATGCGAACTACGGGGCCGCCATCCGGACGGCGGACCTGCGCCAGATCAAAGTCAGCGACGACGACTTCGGGCTGATGGGCTACGATCCGGCCTTCGCCAACACGGCGTCGTGCCGCAGCGCCATCACCCACATCGACGGAGAGCGCGGCATCCTGCGCTATCGCGGCTACCCCATCGAGCAGCTGGCGGAATCCTCCACCTACCTGGAAACGGCCTACCTGATCCTGTACGGGGAACTGCCGACGCGGCAGCAGCTCGAGGAGTGGACCTGGGAGATCACGCACCACACCATGATCCACGAATCCATCAAGAAGTTCCTCGACGGCTTCCACTACGACGCCCACCCCATGGGCATGCTCGTGGGCACCGTCGGGGCCCTCTCCACCTTCTATCCCGACGCCAAGAACATCAGGGACAAAGCGGTGCGGCGCAAGCAGGTGGTGCGGCTCATCGCCAAGATGCCCACCCTGGCCGCCTTCGCCTACCGCCACAGCCTGGGCCGGCCCTACGTCTATCCGGACAACGACCTCTCCTACACCGGCAACTTCCTGAACATGCTGTTCAAGACCACGGAGTTGAAGTACAAGCCCAATCCCGTGCTGGAGCGGGCCCTGGACGTCCTGTTCATCCTGCACGCCGACCACGAGCAGAACTGCAGCGCCAACGCCATGCGCAGCATCGGCTCCTCGCATGTCGATCCCTACTCCGCCCTGGCCGGGGCGGCGGCGGCCCTGTACGGCCCGCTCCACGGCGGGGCCAACGAACAGGTCCTGCGCATGCTGACCGAGATCGGCAGCAAGGCCAATGTCCCGGCCTACATCGAGCGGGTGAAGAGGGGCGAGGTCCTGCTCATGGGCTTCGGGCACCGCGTCTACAAGAACTACGACCCGCGGGCCAAGATCATCAAGCGCATCGCCAGCGAGGTCTTCGAGGTCACCGGGACCAACCCGCTGCTGGAGATCGCACTGGAACTGGAGCGCATCGCCCTGCAGGACGAGTATTTCGTGAAGCGCCGGCTCTATCCGAACGTCGACTTCTATTCCGGAATCATCTACCAGGCGATGGGGTTCCCGGTGGAGATGTTCCCGGTGCTCTTCGCCATCCCGCGCACCAGCGGCTGGCTGGCGCAGTGGGAAGAGATGCTGGATGATCCCGAGCAGCGGATCAGCCGGCCGCGCCAGATCTACACCGGCGCGGACGTCCGGGACTACGTGCCGCTGGCGCAGCGGGAGCGCGGCAAGGCGGCGTAGGAGGTGATGGGGACCGGCCGGGTGCTCTCCGGGGCGGGGCTCGCCGCCGTTCTGGCGGCAGTGACGGTGGCTCTCCTCGCCAACACCAGCAATCCCCCGAGTGGGCAGAGCGCCTCCCCAGAGCTCCGCATCCCGGCGGCCCTGGCCGGTACCCCATTGATCTCGACCCTCCGGGGGACGGAGGCCCTCGAGGCGATTGCGCGGCTGCACGGCCGGAAGATCGATGCCGTGGACGCGGCCGTCGTCCGCTATGCCGGCGGGATCACGGTCTGGATCGGCGCTTCCTCCTCTCCGCTCCGGGCGGCCGCGCTCCTGTGGCGCATGAACCGCAGCATGGCCGGCGGCACGCAGGGGTTCAGCGCTCCCCGCCCGCAGCAGCGGAGAGGCCGGACCGTCTTCGTGACGGACGGACTGGACCGGCGGCACGCCTACTACCAGTCCGGGCGATTCGTCCTGTGGATTGCCTCCGCCGCCGACGTCGGTGAGGCGCTGGAGGACCTGCTGGACTTCTACCCTTAGGGCCGAGGAGATGAACAGCGCCAGATCGGGTGGGTGGCGACAACGTTGGCGCACCGTCTGGGCCCGACTGACCGACCTCCCTCGCGGCTGGCTGATCGCGCTCGTCGCCGCGGCAGCCTCGAGCGCCGCGCTGCTGGTCTACGGCGGGGTCACCGTCTACGACTACACCATGAACAACCCGGCCTTCTGCCGGTCGTGCCACACCATGGAGGCGGCGTGGAACCGCTGGGCCACCAGCGAGCACCGGAAGGTGGACTGCCACGCCTGTCATGAGCAGAGCGTCATCGAATCCGCCCGCCAGGTCATCACCTTCGCCCTGCGGCGCCCAGAGCGGGTGGGCAAGCACGCCGTCGTGCCCTCAGCCCGCTGCGCCACCTGCCATACCAGCGGCAATCCGGCCTGGAAGCAAGTGGCGGCCACCGCCGGTCATCAGGTCCATGCCGAGGTCAGGAAGATCGCCTGCGTCACCTGCCACAGCGTGGCTATCCACCGGCTGGTCCGCCCTCCGGAGGTCTGCGGCACCTGCCACGAAGCCCAGGTGGCCGGCCCCCGGGCGATCAAGATCGCGGCCATGGCCGACTTTCACTGCGTGGACTGCCATCAGTTCCTGCGGCCGAACAGCCCCCTGCGGCCGACGGCCCAGACGTGCCTGGAATGTCATCAGGCGCTGCCCGCGAAGACCACCGTGGGTTGGCCGGAGGGCCGCGCCCACAGCGCGCTGAGCTGCGCCGCCTGCCACCGGCCTCATGAGCGCGCCGCCCCCATCGTGAACTGCACCTCCTGCCACGCCGCACCCACGCCGGAGATCCACGCGCCGATCCTGCGGAGCAGGACGGCCTGCACCACGTGCCATCAGCCCCACTACTGGAAGGTGCGGTAGCGGAGAGCCGGGCGCGCCGGCTTCCCCGGGGTCAGGGGGCGCAGGGATCTCCAAGGCCGTGGGGCCCGGTATGTCCGCCGGGCCCCACGGCCTGTCCCGCCGGTCCGCCAGGTTCCGGCCTATTCCCACATCGCCGTTTCGCGCAGGGCCTCGCGCAGGTCATGGTCCTCGATGGCCACGACCCCGTCGATGGTCCACAGCCGGCGCAGCAGCGCCTGCCGACGGCCCGGGCTGCCCACGGTCCCCCGCAGGTGGAGCACGCCCTGCTCCGCAGAGACTCCGACCTCCTCGCCGTGGGCGAGGAAGTCGTCGAGGATCTGGCGCGCCTCCCGCTCCAGGATCTCGTCGCTGCGCTGGAAGACCTTCAGCACGTCGGCCCGGGTGACGATGCCCACCACCTGGCGGCCCCGAACGATCGGAATCCGGTTCACGCCGTAACGCACCATGAGGGCGGCCAGGACCTGCACCGGCGTGTCTTCCTCGGCGGTGATGACGTTGTGGGTCATCACCTCGCCCACGGTGCGTCCTTCCGCCTTGCGGGCGGCACCGGTCAGACGCTCCAGCCACAGCGACCGGCCGAACCACCGCAGCAGCGGCTCAGACGGCTTCGGCGTGGCTTCCTTGTAGAGAAAGTCGGCTTCGGTGACGATGCCCACCAGGCAGCCGTTCTCGTCCACCACCGGCAGGCCGCTGATGTGCCGTTCCACGAGCAGCCGCGCCGCCTCCCGCACGGGCGTCTGCGGCGTCACGGTGATCACCGGCGCGGTCATGATCGTCTTGGCCGGCAGCGGGCTCATCGACACCACCTCCTCAGGCCACCACCCGGGTGCGATCCCGCAGGCGGGCCACCTCCTGGGCATCCACCACGGCGATGGCCGCGATGTTGACGATGTCGGCAACCTCGGCACCGCGGCTGAGCACATGCACGGGCTGGGCCATCCCCATCAGGATGGGCCCGATGGCGGTGGCGCCGCCCAGCCGCTGCAGCAGCTTGTAGGCCGTATTGGCCGCCTCCAGGCTGGGGAAGATCAGCACGTTGGCCTCGCCGACCAGCGTGCTGAAGGGATAGTCGGCCCGCCGCAGATCGGGGTCCAGGGCCACGTCCGCCATCACCTCTCCGTCCACCATCAGGTCGGGCCGGCGGCGCTTGACCAGAGCGGTGGCCTGGGCCACCTTCTCCGTCCGCGGATGACGTGTGCTGCCGAAGTTGCTGAAGGAGAGCATGGCGATGCGCGGCGTGAGGTCGAACTCGCGGGCCTTGTCCGCGGCCATGATGGCGATCTCCGCCAGTTCCTCCGCCGTGGGGTCGATGTTCACCGTAGGATCGGCGATGATGTAGGCTTTGCCGTCCAGCACCATCAGGTACAGCCCGGCGACGCGCGAGACGTCGGGACCGGGGCCGATGACCTGCAGGGCGGGGCGGATCACGTCGGGATAGTGATAGGTCAGGCCGGCGACGAAGGCGTCGGCGTCCCCGGCGCGCACCATCATCGCGCCGAAGTAGTTGGGCTGGCGCAGCAGGGCCCGGGCCTCCCGCTTCGTGATCCCCTTGCGCTGCCGGGCCTCAAAGAGCACGGTGGCGTAGGCCTCCAGCTTCGGCGAGGTCTCCGGGTTGATCACCTCCACAGACAGGGCGAGGTGCATCTCCTCCATCCGCGTGCGGACCACAGGTTCCCGGCCGAGCAGGATCGGCACGGCCAGGCCCTCCCGGGAGAGTTCCGCCGCGGCCCGCAGGATCTTGGGCTCCTCGCCTTCGGAGAAGACCACGCGCCGCGGAGCGGCTCTGGCCTTGCTGAACACCACGCTCATCGCCTCGCGGCCGCGCACCAGCCGGCGGGCCAGTTCTTCGCGATAGGCGGCGAGATCGACGGTGCGCCGGGCGACGCCGCTGGCCATGGCCGCTTCCGCCACGGCCGGCGCCTCCCACAGCGGCACACGGGGGTCGATGGGCTTCGGGATCACGTAATCCGGACCGAAGCGCAGCGACTCCAGGCCGTAGGCCCGGAGGACCACGTCGGGGACCTCCTCCTTGGCCAGGGCGGCCAGGGCGCGGCTGGCGGCGATCTTCATCTCGTCGTTGATGGCCCGGGCGCGGACGTCCAGCGCCCCGCGGAAGATGAAGGGGAACCCCAGCACGTTGTTCACCTGGTTCGGAAAGTCCGACCGCCCCGTGGCGACGATGGCGTCGGGCCGCGCGGCCTTGGCTTCGTCATAGGGGATCTCGGGGTCGGGGTTGGCCATGGCGCAGATGAAGGGCCGCTCCGCCATGGACTGCACCATCTCCCGGCTGACGATGTTGGCCACGGAGAGGCCGATGAACACGTCAACCCCGCGCATCGCCTCGGCCAGGGTGCGGGCCTCGGTGTCCACGGCAAAGCGCGCCTTGTAGGGATTCATCCCCTCGCTGCGGCCCTTGTAGATGACACCCTTGGTGTCCACCAGCATGATGTGCTCGCGGCGCACCCCGAGCTTGACGAAGTGCTCGCCGCTGGCGATGGCGGAGGCTCCGGCGCCGCTGATCACGACCCGCAGGTCCTCCAGGCGCTTGCCCGTCAGCTCGGCGTAGTTGAGCAGTGCCGCGCCCGAGATGATGGCCGTCCCGTGCTGGTCGTCGTGGAAAACCGGAATCTCCATGATTTCCTTCAGCTTCTCCTCGATGTAGAAGCACTCGGGGGCCTTGATGTCCTCGAGGTTGATCCCGCCGAAAGTCGGCTCCAGCGCCTTGACGATGCGTACGATCTCGTCTGGATCGGTGCTGTCCACCTCGATGTCGAAGACGTCGACGTCGGCGAACCGCTTGAACAGCAGGGCCTTGCCTTCCATGACCGGCTTGCTGGCCAGGGCTCCCAGGTTCCCCAGACCCAGGATGGCGGTGCCGTTGCTCACGACGGCAACCAGGTTCCCCCGGGCCGTGTACTTGAAGGCCTCGAAGGGATCGCGGTGGATCTCCCGCACCGGCTCGGCGACCCCCGGCGTATAGGCCAGGGAGAGGTCCCGCTGGGTGACGCAGGGCTTCGTCAGCTGAAGCGCGATCTTTCCCGGCCGGCCTCGGGAGTGGTACTCGAGGGCATCCTCACGCAGGCTCACGGCTCTCACCCCGGTGGCACGATGTCATCCCACAGGCCAGCCTAACACCGGAGGCCGGGGCCTCCATCAGGCCCCCGCCCTATTCAGAACCCCTCCCCCGCCTGATACGGTCGGGCGCGCGGGCGCCGCTATACTGCAGGCGACAACCGACAGTCCGATCCCCGGTGCGGAGGCGCCTATGCCCACCCTGGAGAAGCGCGAGCGGCTGAAGCTCCCTCACATTCCCATTCCCAAGCGCCCGCCAGCCGAGCGGATCCGGGACTTCGGCGAGGTCACGTTGACCTACAGCCCGGAGCAGGCGGTCGCCGAGGCCTCCCGCTGCGTCGAGTGCACCAAACCGCCCTGCGTCAAGGCCTGCCCCCTGCACAACCCCATCAAGGACTGGCTGGTCCTCACCGCCGCGGGCCGGTTCCTGGAGGCGGCCCACCTCTCTCGGACCACGAGCAACATGCCGGAAATCTGCGGCCGGATCTGCCCTCAGGACCGACTCTGCGAGGAGGCCTGCATCGTCGGCGTCAAGCACCCGCCGGTGGCGATCGGCGCCATCGAGAAGTTCATCAACGAGTACGCCATTGCGCAGGAGGGGCTTCCGCTGCCCGAGGTGGCCCCGCCCAACGGGCTCCGCGTGGCCGTCGTGGGGTCGGGGCCGGCGGGGCTGGCCTGCGCCGAGGAACTGGTCCGGCGCGGCTACGGCGTGACCGTGTATGAGGCGGCCCCAAAACCCGGCGGGCTGCTCCGCTACGGCATCCCGGGATTCAAACTGGAGAAGACCGTCGTGGACCGGCGGATCGACTACCTGCGTCGGTTGGGGGTGGAATTCCGTTGCTCCACGAGGGTCGGGGAAGATCCCACGCTGGACGGCCTGCGGCGGGACGGCTTCCGGGCCGTCTTCCTGGCCACGGGGGCGACCGTCCCGAAGCACCCGAAGCTGCCGGGGATGGAGCTGGAGGGGATCGAGGACGCCCTGCCCTTCCTGATCCGCAACAACACCGAAGCAGGCGTGCCGGAAGACGACCTGACCGGCATGCGGGTGGTGGTCCTCGGCGGCGGCGACACCGCCATGGACTGCCTGCGGACGGCCCGGCGCCTGGGGGCGGCGTCGGTCACCTGCGTCTACCGGCGGGACGAAGCGAATATGCCGGGCAGTCGCCGTGAAGTCCAGGCGGCGAAGGAGGAAGGGGTGGTCTTCGAGTGGCTGAAGGCTCCCGTCCGCTTCCTGGACAACGGCGCCGGCGGCGTGCGCGGGATCGAGTGCGTCCACATGGAGCTCGGCGAGCCCGACGAGGAAGGACGGCGCCGGCCCGTGCCCATCGAGGGCAGCAACTTCGAGATCGAGGCCGATCTCGTCATTCTCGCCTTCGGCTTCGACGGGAGCCCGGTCCCCGCCGGCGACGGGCCCAGGGTCACGCCCTGGGGCACCTACGTCGTCGACGAGGATGGGATGACGAGCATTCCCGGCGTCTTCGCCGGCGGCGATGTGGTCCGCGGCGCGGACCTGGTGACGACCGCGCTGGCCGACGGCCGTCGGGCGGCGGAGGCCATCCACCGCTACCTGCAAAGCCGCGTCGGGCAGGACGCCGCCTGAGGATCCCGTAGCCGCATCGGACTACCGGCTTTCCACCTCCGGCCGGATTCCAGAGGGGAGTATCCTCCGGTTGATAATCATCGCTGGGATTCTCATGGCACGTGCGCTCGCTGTGTGCGCAGTGATCGGGGTGATCGCCCTCGTCGGGATCCGGCCGCCGATGACCGCGGCGCCGCCTGCCGCCTCCGCCCCTGCTCCGGCCCAGAATTCCTGTGTGACCTGCCACACCAGCGCCACGGCCCTGGCCCCCCTGGTGCGACCCTTTCCGGCCCTCCCGGCGGAAGGCGAGGGCTGAGCGGGCCCGCTGCCCCCGTCGGGGGCGCCCGATGAGCGGAAGCTGGTGGACCCGAAGTTCCTGACCACGACCCACGGCCAGATCGGCTGCACCACCTGCCACGCCGGCGATGCCTCGGCCGCCGACCCGGCCGGCGCGCACCGCGGGCTGATCGCCCGTCCCTCCGACAACCCGCAGCGGGCCTGCGGGAACTGCCATCCCGACATCGTCGCCACCTTCACCCGGAGCCTGCACTTCACCGCCCGGGGAATGGAGAACGGCCTGCGCGCCCTGATCGGAGCGGCCCGGTGGAGTATGGCCAAGGCGACGTTCCAGAAGGCCTGCGCCTCCTGCCACGCCACCTGCGGGGACTGCCACGTGAGCAAACCGCCCTTCAGCACCAACCCCGTGATCCTCGGCGGGCTCCAGCAGGGCCATCGGTTTGCGAAGACCCCGCCGATGAACCTGACCTGTGCCGGCTGTCACGGCGGGCGGGTGGCGGCGGAGTACACCGGTCAGTACGAAGGCTTCCCGGCCGACGTGCACTTCTCCAAGGCCCGGATGAGCTGCACGGACTGCCACCCCGGCGCCCAGATGCACGGCCAGGGCAGTGTGACCGCTCCCAACCGCTTCGCCGTCGCCGGCGGCCCGTCGTGCCTGGACTGCCACCCGCAGGCGCGGGCCGGGGCCAGCCCCCTCCGGGCGCACAACGTCCACGGCGGCGCCCTGTCCTGCCAGGTCTGCCACGGCGGGGTCAGCAGGTCGTGCCGTAGCTGCCACGCCGGGAGGGGCGCGACCTCCTTCCCGGCCCTGAAGATCGGCCTGAACCTGCGGCCGGAGCGGCCGGAGAAGGTCACGCTCCTGCGGCACGTGCCGACCACGCGGAAGATGATCGACCACCTCACCGGATTGGTCGATACGCTGGTCCACTTCGACCGCGTGCCGACGTGGAAGACGGCGACCCCGCACTCCATCCAGCGTATCACGGCGCGGAATCGGAGTTGCAGCGCCTGTCACAACAATCCGAACCTGTTTCTGCGCCTGAGCGATCTCGATCCGAATGACTCGCAGGCCAACGGAAAGGTCGTGACGGCTCCACCGATGCCGATCCCAACACGATGAGGAGGAGGGAGATTATGAGCCGGCGATGGATTGCCGTGCTGGCCGTGGTCACCGCCCTGGCCGTGGCGGCGCCCGCCCTGGGGCAGGCGCCGGCGGTCGTCCAGGAGGCGCTGCTGAACTACCTGGCCAACATCGCCCAGGACTTCAACAGCATCTCCGTGCAGGCGGTCAAGGCGCGGCTCGATTCCGGGGAGAAGACCTTCATCCTGGACGTGCGGGAGGAGTCGGAGTTCGCCGCCGGGCACATCCCGGGCGCCGTGAACATCCCGATCCGCACCCTGGGGAAGAATCTGGACAGGCTGCCGCCCAAGGATGCGATGATCATCGTGGTGTGCCGGTCGGGGATGCGCGCCGCCTACGTGACGATGACGCTGAACCTGCTGGGCTGGACCACGGTCAAGGATATGGCCTTCGGCATGGCGGAGTGGGAGAAGCAGGGCTTCCCCATGGTCAGGTAGGCGGGCCCCGCCTTTGATGCGGACACGGGAGGGGTCCCCCGCCAGCCCCTCCCGCGCCGCCCCTCCCGACTGAGGGGAGCCCAGGGTCGGGAGGTTATGCCGCCTCCGGCAGCGGCACGGCGTGCCGCCGCCTGGCTTTCAGCAACGCGTTGACGACGAGTTCCATGAGCCCCACCACCTGCACGTTCAGGTCATAGTAGCCGTTCAGATCGGTGAGCTGCAGGTTGCAGTTCTCGCAGGAGGTGGCCACGACGGGCGCGCCCGCGGCGCGGATCTGCTCCGCCTTCTTCCGCCCCGCCCGCATGCGCGTTTCGAACCACTCCGGGATCGCGACCAGTCCCCCGCCTCCGCCGCAGCAGAAGTTCTCCTTCCCGTGCGGATTCATCTCCACGAAGTTCTGCACCGCCGCCCGCAGGACGATCCTGGGCGCCTCGATCAGCCCGCCGTTTCGGGCTAGGTTGCAGGAGTCGTGGTAGGTGACCGGCTCCGGGTTCGCGGTGGGATCGAGTGCCAGCCGGCCGTCCCGCACGTAGTCCGCCAGGACCTCGACGATGCTGCGCACCTTGAAGGGGAACTCGCCGCCGAACCAGTTGGGCGCCTCCCAGCGCAGGGCGGCATAGGCGTGGCCGCACTCGGTCAACACGACTTCTTTGACGCCCAGCCGCACGGCCTCGTCCACGATGCGCCGGGCGATGGCCTTGGCCCTGGCCGGGTCGCCCAGGAACAGGCCGTAGTTGCTGGCCTCGAACATGCTCAGCGTCCAGCTGGCGTTGGCCTCGTGGAAGATGATGGCCGCCGGCAGGATGGTGTGCGCGCCGGAGAGTCCGACGTAGAGGATCTCCGCCCCCTGTTGGTCGAGCGGAATGCGCAGGGTGGGATCGCCCAGGCGCTCCTGCGCCTCATGCTCCAGCCCGGCCACGATCTCCCGGTAGATCTCACGGAACTCCTCGGCGTGCTCTCCGCGCGCGATCGCCGCGTCCGCCAGCATCACCAGCATCTCCGGAGCCCTGTCCGTGGCGGTGAGCATGGCGCGTGCGGCGCGCATGATCAGCGCCGTATCCACGCCGAAGGGGCAGTTGATCGTGCAGCGACGGCACAGCGTGCAGGAGGCAAAGGCGGGCTCGGCCAGCGCGTCGAGGTCCGGTTCGGTGAGGTCTTTGGCGCCGACCAACCAGGGGAAGAGTTTCCCGAGCGGATCGTGCTGCCGCCGGTAGACGGCGCGCACCCGCTCGGCCCGGGCCGCCGGCACGTGCTCCGGCCTGGGATCCGAGGCGTACACGTGGCAGGCCTCGGCACAGATCCCGCATCGGGCACAGACTTCCAGCGCCGCCACCAGCCGCCGATCCAGGACGCGCTCCAGGGCGCCCAGCGCGGTGTTGATCGTCTCCGTCCTCACCGTCTCACTCATGCTGCACGCCTCCGACGACCCCCCGGCGGCCGTAGAACAGTCCAAAAAAGTACCGCGAGAAGAAGAAGTAGAAGCAGTGGCGGATCTTGGTCAGCGGGATCGCCACCAGGGTGAGGGCACCGAGGGCCAGGTACGGGGCCGTCCAGCGCGGCCCCCACCAGGCGCCCGCCCCGGCGCTCAGGAACGCGCTAACCAGAGCCACGGAGAAGAGGTCGTCCGGCGTGCTGACCGCCCGCAGGTTGTGCTCCGTCACGCGGACGAGCAGCCCGCCCCAGCCGGCCACCGCGCCCGCGGCCGCGGCGACGGCGATCGCCCCTTCCCCGGCCGCCGGGACGGCCGCTCTCCAGGGGATTAACGCCAGCCCGGCCAGTCCCGCGGCAATCCCGACGTGGAACACGACGCCCCGCAGGTAGGCCAGGAGGTGGAGCCGGGTGCTCTCCTTGGCCCAGGGCGCCATCCCCCAGGTGAAGGCGTAGATCACGCCGCGCCCGGGTGAGCCCGCTGCGCGGGACAGCTCGGGCCGCCACGGGCGGGCCAGTGTCCGGCGCAGATGCCCCCACAGCCCCCACACCGACACGGCCAGCGCTCCCAGGAGGATGATCGCCCAGGCCGGCGTCACGCTACTTCACCCGCCGCACCGCGAACGAGATGACCCCGTTCTCGCGGGTGATCCGGACCAGCTCCTGGCCGGTGGTCCGGCACCAGGCGGGGATGTCCGCCATCACGCCGGGGTCGGTGGCCGTCGCCTCGATCACCTCGCCCACCGCCACCGTCTTGATCGCCTGGGCCATCTTCACCACCGGGATCGGGCACAGCAACCCCTTGAGGTCCAGCGTCTTGTTCACCTGCACAGCGTCCATCGCGCTCCCCTCCCCGTGGCGTCGGTTCAGCGTCGTCGTTTTCTCCTGCCTGACTAGATGAACAGCGTCGCTTTGGACTGCCGGGCCAGTTCCAGCATGGCGGCGACGCCGACCACGTCCTGGACCTCGTCGATCAGGTCTTCGCGCCTCAGCTCCATCACCTCCAGGCTGGTCTGGCAGGCCTGGAACTTCACGCCCAGATCCACGGCCATCTGGCGCAGCTCGGGCAGTGTGGGCACGCGGTGGGCGCGCATCATCTGCTTGAACATCCACCGCCCCAGGCCGCCCAGGTTCAGCTTGCTGGGCCCGATGCCGTTGATGTCCTTGAGAAACAGCGAAAGCATCCGACCGAACAGACTGCGTCCGGTGCGCCGGGGCTTGCGGATCGCCTGCAGTCCCCAGAAGGTGAAAAACATCGTCACGTCCATCCCGGAGGCGGCGGCACCCGTGGCGATCGTGAAGGCCGCGAAGACCTTGTCCATGTCGCCGCTCAGGACGATCATCGTCAGCTTGTTGGCCGCGGCCGGCTCGCCCGCCGCGGCCGGCTGCTGGGCGGTCTGCGGCGACGGCGTCGTCAGCACTGCCATCTCCCCTCACTCCCCTCGCTCTGCTCGCTCCCGAGAGGACTGTACTCCCGGGAGTATCTTTCGGCTTCACCCTACGGCGAGGAGGTCGCGTTCACAATCAGGCGCTCCTCCGATCCCCATCGGGCGCCCGCCCGATAGGCTCGAGCAGGCAGATCGCCATATACTCCCCGGTAGTATCGATCTCGACGCCGACCCGGGAGGGTGGACGATGGCTCAGTTCGGTCCGGAGGTCGCCCGAGCCGCGGGCCGTCGGCTGCGGCGGATCGAGGGCCAGATCAAGGGGCTCCTGCGCATGCTGGACGAGGAGCGGGACTGCACCGAGATCGTCCAGCAGATCGCTGCGGCGCGGGGCGCCCTCGACCGCGTCGCCCTCGACCTCATTTCAGCCGGCCTGGAGAACTGCCTGCGACAGGAACTGACCGGCCGACCCAACGGTCAGCACACCCTGCAGAAGCTGCAGCGCACCTTCCTCATGCTCAGGTAAAGGGATCCCGAGACAACCTCGCGGCGCTACAGGACAGCGGCGAGGAAATCGGGCAACTCGGCCAGCCCTCCCCTGGCCGCGGTCTCGGCCCGGGCGCTGCCCGGGTTGACGAGGTGGTCGGTGACCAGATAGGTCTGCATCCCCACCTCTGTCGCCACCCTGTCCTCCACGCCGTCGTTCCCCACGAAGAGGCACTCCTGGGGATCGCATCCCACGGCGCGGGCCACCTCCAGAAAGTACTCGCGGTGGGGCTTGCAGAAGTGCGCGGTCTCGTAGGTGGTCACGAGGGCGAAGGGCAGGTCGGCGATGCCCGCCCACGCCATGCGCTGGCGCACCGCCACGTCGGGAAAGATGGGGTTGGTGGCGAGGACGGCCCGGCGGCCGCGGTCCAGGACCACCTGGACCGCGCGTCGCGCCGCCGGGTCCGCCGCGGCCAGCGAGCGCAGCGCGGGATGGGCGCGCTCGTAGAACTGGGCGATGAACGGCGCCATCGCCGCGGCGTCCAGTCCCAGCGCCGGGTAGAAGGCTTCGTCGAAGACCTCCTTGGTCGTCTTGGCGGGGTCGCGGTTGTCGAGCATCCGTCGGGTTGCCGCCAGCAGGCGGGGTACGAAGCGCTCGGGAGGGATGCGGGGAGAGAACCACTGGGCGAGGAGGCGGACGTAGGCCTCGATGAAGCGGCCGGTGTCCAGGCGCAGCAGCGTCCCATCCAGGTCGAATAACACGGCTCGAATCATCTGTTGCTTCCCCTCAGGCGCGGTGACCACGGGCGGAGGCGTCGACACCTGCAGGATGACTGTACCACGAGGATTGTCCCGGCGGCGGCCCGAAGCCGGGAATGCTTCGACCGCCGGGGCGTGTCTGGTATAATCTCTTGGTAGACAACTGCATAGGCATGTCTCCGGGGAGCTCGGGAGAGCCGGGCTGAGAGGGCATCCAGATCCGATGCCGACCCTTCGGACCCGATCCAGGTAATGCTGGCGTGGGGAAGTTGCAGCGATCTCGCCGACCGCCGGCCCGGACTCGGGCCGGCGGTTTCCTTTCCCCGCGACCGACTTCAGGAGGGGAGAGCGATGTCCGCCCGCAGGCTGGTCCTCAGCGCGCTGTTTGCCGCGCTGCCGGTGGTCTTTTCCTTCGTCCCCGGCGCGATCCCCGTGGCCGGGGCCAAGGTGCTTCCCTGGCAACACATGGTCAACGCCATCGCCGGAGTGCTCGTGGGGCCGTGGTACGCAGCGGTGAGCGCCACCATCGCCGCGATCCTGCGCAACGCCCTGGGCGTGGGAACCCTGCTCGCCTTCCCCGGCGGGATCCCCGGGGCGCTGGTCGTGGGTTTCGCCTATCGGTACTGGAAGCGTGAGTGGACGGGGCTGCTGGAGCCCCTCGGCACCGGGCCGGTCGGGGCGACGATCGGTGCCCTCCTGGTCGCACCGGCCCTGATGGGCCGGGCCATCCCGCTGGCGGCGCTGCTGCCGGCATTCCTCGCCAGCTCGATCCCCGGAGCCGTCCTCGGCGTGATCGTCCTGAAGGTCCTGCAGCGGGCCGGCGCGCTCCGCTGGGCCGTTGAGGGAGGACACTAGGGTGGCGGTGCAGACGCGGGCCCGGCCGTGGATTCAGGCCCCGCCGGAGTGGGGGATCGAACCCGTTCCGGCCGTCCACCGCCAACTCGGCCTGCTGGATTACTTCGCGCTGTGGTCGAGCCTCGGCGTGGGCCTGCTCGTCCTGCTGGCCGGGACGCTCCTTGTGCCCGGGCTGGGATTCCGGGACGCGCTGGCCGCGATCGTCGTCGGCACGCTGGCCGGGAACCTCCTGCTGGCGCTGGCCGGCGTCATCGGCAGCGCCACCGCGGTACCCACGATGGTCCTCCTGCGCCCCGCGCTCGGGGTGCGCGGGTCGTACCTGCCGACGGTCCTCAACGTCGTGCAGCTCATCGGCTGGGGATCCTTTGAGGTCTTCATCATGGCCCGCGCCGCCGACGGGATCAGCAGGGCGCTCTTCGGCCTGGAGAACTTCGTGGGCTGGGCCTTCGTCTTCGCCGCCTTCTGCACGCTGCTGGCCATCGGCGGCCCGCTGGTGGTGGTCCGGCGCTGGCTGGAGCGGTTTGCGATCTGGCTGGTGTACCTCAGCACCGGCTACCTCACCTGGTACCTGATCACCCACGCCGACCTGGCCGCGATCCTGGCCCGGCCGGGCGACGGCAGCCTGTCCTTCTGGCTGGCCGTCGATCTGGTGATCGCGATGCCGGTCTCGTGGCTGCCGCTGGTCGCGGACTACAACCGGTTCGCCCGCCGTCCGGGGGCGGCATTCGCGGGGACCTATGCCGGCTATCTGGTGGCGAACGTCTGGTTCTACGCCCTGGGGGCCCTCTTCGTCCTGGCGCTCCACACCACCGACCTCGTCCCGGCGATCATGAGCCTGACCGGCGGGTGGGCGGCCCTGGTGCTGCTGCTGGTGGACGAGACCGACAACGCCTTCGCCAACATCTACTCCACGGCGGTCAGCCTGCAGAACATCTTCCCCCGCGCCCGGCAGCGGTGGCTGGCCGTGCTCGTCGGCGCCCTCTGCTTCCTGCTGGCGATCCGGGTGAACGTCCTGCAGTATGAGAGCTTCCTGTTCCTCATCGGAGCCTTCTTCGTCCCGCTCTTCGGTGTGCTGGCCGCGGACTTCTTCGTGGTGCGCCGGCAGCGTTACGACATCCCCGCCCTGTACCGGGAGCACGGCCCCTACTGGTACCGGACCGGCATCAACGGGTGGGCGCTGGCGGCCTGGCTGGCCGGTTTCGTGGTCTACCAGTGGATCGTGCCCACGGAAATTCCCGGCTGGAAGGCGTTGCTCCAGAGCCTCTTCAGTGCCGTCGGCCTGCCCTTTCCGTTGAGCGCGCGCTATCCGTGGCTCGGGGCGTCGATCCCCGGGTTCCTCCTCGCCGCCGCGCTGTATCTGGTCGCCACACCTGCCGTGCGGCGCCGTGATCTGGTGCAGGCGGCCGCCGCGGGGCCAGATGCGCCGGATTCCCGATGACCCCCTCCCCGTCGCCCGAAGCGGTGTTCGGTGGCCGGCTGCTCGATGAGATCCGCCGCCGCCGTCCCATCATCCACCACCTGGCGAACTTCGTGACGATGAACGATGTGGCCGCGGCCACGCGCGCCGTCGGGGCGATGCCCATCATGGCGATGAGTCCGGCGGAGGTTGAGGAGGTCGCGGGCCGGGCCGACGCGCTGGTCATCAGCCTGGGGACGCCGACCGACGACCGTCTAAAGGCCATCGACCTGGCCGTCACCGTGGCCCGAAGGCGCGGCATCCCCGTGATCATCGACCCCGTGGGCGCGGGGGCGTCCGGACTGCGCACGGAGCGGGCGTTGGCCGTGATCCGCGCCATCCCCCGGCCGATCATCCGGGCCAACCCGGCCGAAGCCGCGGCGCTGGTGGGCGAGGCCGCGGACCTCCGGGGGGTGGAGTCCATCGGTGCGGCCGACCCCGCGGCCCTGGCCCTCAAACTGGTCCGGGAAGGCGGTGTGGCGGTGATCACGGGACGGCGCGACATCATCACCGACGGCAGGCGGACGCTGGCCGTCGACAACGGCCATGCCTGGCTGGCCGCCCTGCCGGGCGCGGGCTGCATGGCCACGGCGGTTGTCGGGGCCTTCGCCGCGGTCGGGAGCGGGGACGCTGTAACCGCGGCCGCCGCGGGGATCGCCTCGTTCGGCCTGGCCGCCGAACAGGCCGCCGGCCGGGCCCGGGGACCGGGGACGCTCAAGCCCGCCCTTCTCGATGCGCTGTTTGCGATGACGGGGAGGGAACTGGCGGCCGGGATGCGGTGCGTGCCCGTGACCTCACCGGCCGCACCTCCTGCTCCGCGGAGGACAACCCGTGCGCCGCGTTGACTACAGCGTCTATGTGATCACCGACCGCAGCATCGGGGGCGGCCGCAGCCACGAGGAGATGGTTGCCGCCGCCATCGCCGGCGGGGCCACGATCGTCCAGGTGCGAGAAAAGCGCCTGCCCACGCGGGCCTTCGTCGAGGCGGTGGCGCGTGCGCGCGCCGTCGCCGTCGCGGCGGGGATCCCCCTGATCGTCAACGACCGGGTCGATGTGGCGCTGGCGGTCGATGCGGACGGCGTCCACGTCGGTCCCGACGACCTCCCGGTGGCGGTGGCACGGCGGCTGCTGGGTCGGCACAAGATCGTGGGCGCCTCGGCGGGGACGGTGGAAGAAGCGGTGGCCGCCGAGCGCGACGGCGCCACCTACCTGGGGGTCGGCAGCGTCTTTGCCACATCGTCGAAACCCGATGCCGGCGCGCCGATCGGCGTCGCCGCGCTGCAGGAGATTGTCCGCGCCGTCCGCATCCCCGTTGTCGGCATCGGCGGGATCACCGCGGCCAATGCTTCCCGGGTGATCGCCGCCGGCGCATCCGGCGTGGCCGTGATCTCGTCGGTCGTGGGTGCAGACGACATCACCGCGGCAACGCGACGGCTCGTGGAGGTGGTCCGTGCGGCCCGACACGCAACTGCGTCTGGCTGAACTGGGGGAAGCAGGAGTGCTGGAGGCGATCCGGCGCATCGCGACCACCACCGATCCCGACGTCATCGTCGGCGTGGGGGACGATGGGGCGGTGGTGCGCTGTCCTGCCGGCCGCCACTTGGTCGCCACCTGCGACATCCAGATCGACGGCGTGCACTTCCGACGGGCCACCGCCGCGGCCTTCGACATCGGCTGGAAGGCGATGGCCATCAACCTCAGCGATGTGGCAGCGATGGGGGGCATCCCGCGGTTCGCCCTGGTCTCGCTGGCCCTGCCGACGGACTTGGCCCTGGCCTGGGTGGAAGAGCTGTACCACGGGTTGACCGGGATCGGCGGCCGGCACGGGGTCTCCGTGATCGGCGGAAACCTCTCCCGCACCGCGGGGCCGCTCACTGTGGACGTGACGGTTCTGGGAGAGGTCGAGCCCCACGCCCTCGTCCGTCGCACCGGGGCGCGGCCCGGGGACGCCGTGCTGGTCACCGGGGATCTGGGGGCCTCCGGAGCGGGACGGCGGCTCGCCGAGCGGGGCCTCCGCTTTCCCGGCAGCGACCGCCTGATCGCCGCGCACCTGCGGCCCTCCCCCCGGATGGACGAAGGGCGGGTGGCCGCGCTGTCGGGGTGGGCCACGGCGATGATCGACCTCTCCGACGGCCTGGCCCTGGACCTGAGCCGACTGTGCGATGCCGGAGGCCTCGGCGTCCGCCTCGACGCCCGGGCCCTCCCCATCGGCGAGGATGTGCGGCGCGCCGCGGCGCTCCTGGGAATGGAGGCCCTTGAGCTCGCGCTGTTCGGCGGGGAGGACTACGAACTGCTCATCGCCTCGCCGCCGACCCGCGCCGCGGATCTGGCCCGACGCATCACCGCGCAGACGGGGACGCCGGTGACGGCCATCGGGACCTTCGTGCCCCCGGAGGACGGACGGCAGCTGATCACCGCCGACGGGCCGACCCCGATCCTCGCCCGGGGCTGGGACCACTTCGGGGAGGCGCGGTGATGGTCATCCCGAGGGCGCTGACGATCGCCGGCTCGGATTCCGGGGGCGGCGCGGGCATCCAGGCCGACCTGAAGACCTTCGCCGCCCTGGGTGTCTTCGGGACCAGCGCCATCACGGCGCTGACGGCGCAGAATACCTGCGCCGTCACGGCGGTCGTGGAACTGGACCCGCAGTTCGTGGCGGCACAGATCGACGCCGTGGCCGGGGACATCGGCGTGGATGCAGCGAAGACCGGGATGCTGGCCAACGCCGCCATCATCGAGACCGTAGCGCAAAAGGTCCGAGAGCACCGCATCGAGCGCCTGGTGGTCGATCCCGTGATGGTGGCGAAGAGCGGCGCCTCCCTCCTGCGTCCGGAGGCGGTGGAGGCCCTCCGTCGGCTGCTGCTGCCGCTGGCCCTGGTGGTCACGCCCAATCTCCCCGAGGCCTCGGTTCTGGTCGGACACCCGATCCGGACCGAGGCGGAGATGGAGGCGGCGGCGCGCCGCATCCTGACGCTGGGACCCCGGACCGTGGTGGTGAAGGGCGGCCACCTGCAGGGAAGCGCCGAGGCGCTGGACCTGTTCTTCGACGGGCAGCGATTCCGCCGCTTCGTCGCCCCGCGCATCCCGACCACGAACACCCACGGGACCGGATGCGTGTTCTCGGCGGCGATCGCCGCAGGGCTGGCGCAGGGACTGGCCCCGGCGGAGGCCGTGGCGCGGGCGAAGCGATTTGTGACCCTGGCGATCAAAGGCGGCCTGCCGCTGGGACGAGGGCACGGCCCGGCCAACCCCATGGCCGGATGGCCGCGAGCCGGTCCCGGACGGCGCCGCGCAAGAAGCGAAAAACCGAAGGAGGCCGGCTGATGAAACCCCGGGAGATTGCCGTCGGCGGGTTGCTCACGGCGCTGGCGCTGCTCATTCCCTTCGCCTTCCGCGGGACGCCGCTGCAGCTGTTCATTCCCACGTTGCAGTACTCCGCGACCTTCGCCTCCCACGTGCCCTCGATGCTGGCCATGCTGGTCGGTCCCGCGGTGGCGGCGATGGTCGGCGTGGGGTCGGCCCTGGGATTCACCATCACATTGAATCCGGTTATCGGCGCGCGCGCCTTCACCCATGCCGTCTGGGGCGTGCTGGGGGCGGTGATGATCCGGCGCCGCGCGTCCTTCTGGCTGGCCCTGCTGGCCGCCCTGCCGGTCCACGCTCTGGGGGAAGGCGCGGTCGTCTGGTGGTTGGGCCCCGGGCTTCAGGCCGGCACCCTGGTCGCCGCCGGCACGGTGGCCCACCACACGATCGATTCCATCATCAGCCTGGCCGTCTTTCGGCTGGTCCTGCCGGCCCTGCGCCCGCAGCCGGCAGAGTGAGCTGGGGGAAGCACCCGCCCTACCCGATCAGCTTCCGCACCACGTAGGGCAGGATGCCGCCGTGCCGGTAGTATTCCACCTCGATCGGGAGATCGAGGCGGGAGAGCACCTGGAAGGTGCGCTCCGCTCCGTCGGCCCGCACCGCGCGCACCGTGAGTTTTTGTCCGGGCCGCAGACCTTCGGCGATCCCCAGGATATCGAAGGTCTCGGTGCCGTCCAGGCCGAGGGCCTCCGGTCCCTCGCCGGGCAGGAACTCCAGGGGCAGGATGCCCATCTGCACCAGGTTGGCGCGGTGAATGCGCTCGAAACTCTGGGCGATCACCGCGCGGACACCCAGCAGCAGCGGCCCCTTGGCCGCCCAGTCGCGTGAGCTGCCCGAGCCGTACTCCCTGCCGGCGAGCACCAGCAGCGGCGTTCCCTCCGCCCGGTAGTGCATCGCGGCGTCGTAGACCGGCAGCACCTCTCCCGAGGGGAGATGGGTCGTCCACCCGCCCTCCCGGCCGCCGGCCAGGCGGTTGCGCAGGCGGACGTTGGCGAAGGTTCCGCGGACCAGCACGTCGTGGGCCCCGCGCCGCGCGCCGTAGGTGTTGAAGTCGGCGGGAGCCACCCCGCGCTCGGTGAGGAAGCGACCGGCCGGCGTGTCTCGGGAGAAGGTTCCGGCCGGAGAGATGTGGTCGGTCGTGACCGAGTCGCCGAGCCAGACCAGCACGCGCGCCCCGCGGATGTCGGCGGGCTCGCCGGGTGTCGCGGCGACCTGCTCGAGGAACGGCGGACGCTGCACATAGGTGGAGTGGGGATCCCACCGATACACGGTACTCGTCGGTACCGGCAGCGTCCGCCAGGTCTCGTCGCCCCGGAACACCTCGCGGTACCGTTCCGCAAACAACTCCGCCGACACGGCGCTGCGGATCACGGCGCGGATCTCCTCCTTCCGCGGCCACAGGTCGCGCAGGAAGACCGGACGGCCGGCACGATCGGTGCCGAGAGGCTCTCGGGTCAGATCAATGTTCACCGTTCCGGCCAGGGCGAAGGCCACGACCAGAGGCGGGGAGGCTAGGTAGCTGGCGCGCACCAGCGGATGAATCCGTCCCTCGAAGTTGCGGTTGCCGCTCAGGACGGCGACGGCCACCAGGTTCTGGGCCTGGATGGCCTCGGCCACAGGCTGCGGCAGCGGCCCGCTGTTTCCGATGCAGGTGGTGCAGCCGTACCCGACGGTGTAGAAGCCCAGCGCCTCCAGGTAGCGCGTCAGCCCGGCGCGCTGGAGGTAGGCGCTGACCACCGCCGATCCCGGCGCCAGGCTCGTCTTCACGGCGGGACTCACCGAGAGGCCGCGTTCCACGGCCTTCTTCGCCAGCAGCCCCGCGGCGATCATCACCTCCGGGTTCGAGGTGTTCGTGCAGGAGGTGATCGCGGCGATCACGACAGAACCGTGCGTGAGTTCCGCGGTGCGATCACCGATGCGCACCTGGGTGGCCGGCGGACGCTCGGCGACGGCGACGCCAGTGCCGGAGGCGCCGGAGGGACCTTCTGGGGCGGCGATCCGGTCGGCGAAGGCGGCGCGAAAGCTCGGGCCGCTGCCGGCCAGCGGCACGCGGTCCTGGGGCCGCCGCGGGCCGGCCAGGCTCGGCTCGACCGTGGCCAGGTCCAGTTCGACCACCTGATCGAATACGGGCTCAGGCCCTCCGGCTGTGCGGAACATCCCCTGGGCGCGGGCGTAGGCTTCCACGAGCCGCACCTGCGGCTCGGGGCGCCCCGTCAGCCGGAGGTAGGCCAGCGTCTCCTCGTCGATGGGGAAGAGGGCGCTGGTGGCCCCGTACTCCGGGCACATGTTGGCGATCGTCGCCCGGTCCGGCAGCGACAGCGCGCGGAGGCCGGGCCCGAAGAACTCCACAAACTTGCCCACCACGCCCACCGAACGCAGCCGTTGTGTGATCGTCAGCACCAGATCGGTGGCGGTCACCCCCTCGGCCAGCTCGCCGACCAGCCGGACGCCGACCACCTCGGGGCGGGTGAGGAAGATCGGCTGGCCCAGCAGCACGGCTTCGGCCTCGATGCCGCCGACTCCCCAGCCCAGCACCCCCAGGCCGTTGATCATCGTGGTGTGCGAGTCCGTCCCGACGACCGTGTCCGGGAATGCGACGAGGGCACCGTCTGCGGCCCGGGTCCCCACGACCGTGGCCAGGTACTCCAGGTTCACCTGATGCACGATGCCCGTTCCGGGGGGGACGACGCGCAGGTTGTCGAAGGCGCTCTGCGCCCACCGCAGCAGCATGTAGCGCTCCCGATTCCGCTCGTATTCCAGGGCCACGTTGCGCTCGAAGGCCAGCGGTGTGCCGTAGACGTCCACCTGGACGGAGTGGTCGATGACCAGGTCGGCGGGGACGACCGGATTCACCCGGGCCGGGTCCCCGCCGAGACGCTGTACGGCATCGCGCATCGCCGCCAGATCGACCACCACCGGTACGCCGGTGAAGTCCTGCAGCAACACCCGCGCGGGCAGGAAGGGAAACTCCCCGTCCAGGGTCCGGCCGGGCTCCCAAGCCGCCAGGCGCGCCGCGTGCCCGGCCGCAAACGCCCCGCTCCCGGCATGGCGCAGGAGGTTCTCCAGCAGCACCTTCACGGTGAAGGGCAGCCGCTCCAGCCCCACCGCAACCCGCCCCTCCAGGGCGGCGAGCGGGACGTACTCGAGCGTTCTATCGTCGAGACGAAGCACCTGACGCGTCACGGACATCCTCCCGGCGGACAGGGATCAACCATCACGAGTATACAACCCGCCGACCGGGACGGTCTGCGGCCGAGCGGATCGGGACCGGGATCCGCCACCGGCCCTACGCGGACCGGTCCAGCGCGGCGTGAATCGCGGCGATGAGGTCCCTGCCGACGCGGTTCTTGGGAACGACCCCGTCGGCGCCCATGGCCCGGGCCGCCTTCACGTAGTCGTCCCCCAGGTCGCCGGGCAGCAGGGCGATAATGACGAGGTTCGGATTGAGTTTCTTCGCCGCGAGGCAGCCGGGCAGTCCCGCGGCGCCGAACAGCCACGGGTCGACGACCAGCACGTCCGGCCGGCGCTCGCGGATCAGGCGGATGGTCTCCTCGATCGTCCCCGCGGTGCCGGCGACTTCAAACCGTTGGTCGCCGACCAGGACCATCCCGATGGCCTCGCGCGCCGCAGCATGCGGGTCGGCGACGAGGACCCGATACGGTCGGGGAGATGCCTGCGCAGCGGACATAGCCACAGTCGATATGGCGGGCACCGCGCATCGGCCCCCTGTAGAAGTCACGCCCCTGCGGGACGTCTGGACGCCCCACGCCTCCGAGGCGGTGCCCGCGCGCCTTTGCAGGCATGGTAGCAGCGAACCGGCCCGGCCACTATCCGCCCCGCGGCTGATTCCCCTCGGGCCTGGGCCCTATGGGCACGAGCAAACTGAATGGCTGAGGCCGAAGGCGTCGAAGCGGTTCGGCTCGGCGGGCCGGCCAGGACACCGGCGAACTACGCCGGCAGCGGCTCGAAGCGGGCCAGGAAATGCCGCAGGGCGGGGGGTTCGGAGACGATCCGCAACCCACGCACCGTCTCGCGGCGGGCAAAAGTCGCGGCGGCGGTGGCGGCGACGACGGCCAAATGCGACTGGGTATAGACGCGGCGGGGAACGGCCAGGCGCACCAGTTCCAGGCGCGGGAAGCGCTCCTCCCCGGTGCGCGGATCCCGGCCGGCCATGACTGCGCCGATCTCGACGCCACGCACCCCGCCGTCTTCGTACAGCGCGCAGGCCAGGGCCTGTCCGGGGTACTGCCGCCGCGGGAGGTGGGGCAGGAAGCGCAGCGCGTCCAGGAAGACGGCGTGTCCGCCGATCGGCTCGACGATGGGAATCCCGCGCTCCAGCATCTGCCCGCCCAGCCACCGGACCTGGCCGATGCGCCAGGCCAGATAGTGCTCGTCGGTGACCTCGCGGAGACCCTGCGCCATCGCCTCCAGGTCCCGTCCGGCCAGCCCCCCATAGGTGGGGAAGCCTTCGAAGAGAACGCCCCAGGGCGCGGCCTGCTCGTAGAGGGCGGGGTGGCGAAGGGCGAGAAAGCCGCCGATGTTGACCAGCGCGTCCTTCTTCCCGCTGAAGGTGCATCCGTCGGCCAGGTCACAGATTTCGCGGATGATCGAGGCCACGGACCGCCCGGCATATCCGGGCTCCTGTTCCTTGATAAAGAAGGCGTTCTCGGCGATCCGGCAGGCGTCCAGGAAGAACGGCAGCCCGTGGCGGTCGGCCAGATTCCGCACCGCGCGCAGGTTGGCCAGCGAGACCGGCTGCCCGCCGCCGCTGTTGCAGGTCACCGTCATGTGGAGGAAGGCCACCTGCTCGCGCCCCACGTCGCCGATCAGGGCCTCGGCCCTGGCGATGTCGAGGTCGCCTTTGAACGGGAGCCGGGCGGTCGGGTCGTGGATGGCTTCCACCGCCAGGTCGTCGGCGATCCCCCCGCGGTGCTCGATGTGGGCCCGGGTGGTGTCGAAATGCATGTTGCCGATGACGTGCTGGCCGGGACGCACCAACAGAATGCAGAGGATGTGTTCCGCGCCGCGGCCCTGGTGGGTGGGCAGGACGTGGGGGAAGCCGAAGAGATCCTCCACGGTCTCGCGCAGACGATAGAAGGAGCGGCTCCCGGCGTAGGCTTCGTCGCCCATCATCAGCGCCGCCCACTGGCGGTCGCTCATCGCGCCGGTCCCGCTGTCCGTGAGGAGGTCGATGCTGACGTCCTCGGCGCGCAGACGGAACAGGTTCCACCCGGCCTCCGCGAGCAGCCGGGCGCGCTCTTCCCGGGTCGTCCACCGGATCGGTTCGACGACCTTGATGCGGTAGGGTTCGGCGGGAGGAATCGTCACCGGCGCGCCGCCATCACCCGCGCTGTGCGTGTCCCCCAGAAGATGGCCCAGGCGGCCAGGAAGGCCACGAGGCCCGCAAGCCGCGTCACGTTGATGATGGGCTGCACCTTGATCTTGCCGTCGACCACCTCGACCAGGGCAATCGGCTCGACGCGCGCCATCCCTCCGCCCCCGCCGCCGCCGGGCACCTGGTCCCCCTCGCCCCTGGCGGGGCCCATGCCCCCGCCCATCCCGAAGGCATAGCGCATGGAGGCCACGGGGATCACGGTGCGGCCGTCGATGGAGATCGGCTCGCCGAAGACGGCGGAGATGCCCGTCCTGGTCTGCATCTCCGCAAACCGCTTCTGGAGCTCATCGAGAAACATCGACCTCCCCCTCTCCTCCCCCACCTTCTCCCGCCTGGGCGTCGGCATGGCTGTTCTCCTCCTGACACCAGGACGTACAGATCGGTCCCCAGGGCTTCCGCCTTCTGCAGATGCCCGTCAGGATCCTCGACACCACAGTGACATCATCTGCACAGATCTCAACGTCTACCCACTGGGTGCGCGGCCGCGGCGGCCATAGACACACGGGGGATCGCCTGGCGCACCGCCGGATCCTTCGATCGCAACAGCCACCCGGCGGCTGGATCGGCGGTGCGCATAGGGTGCGTCGGCAGCTACGCTTCCCCGCTGCCTCCTGCCGCCGCCAGCTCGGCAGGACGGGGCGGCGCGGCCTTGGCCAGCTGCTCGTAGAGCGCGTAGCGCGCCCGGACCTCCCGGCGCGCCGCCTCCAGCAGTGCCTGCGCCCGGTCGGGATCGGCGCGCTGCACCATCTGGAAGCGCGTCTCTTGCGCCAAAAACTCCGCCAGGTCTACCTTGGGCGGGGGCGAGTCCAGCTGCAGGGGCGGCAGTCCGCGCTCGGCCCGGCGCGGGTCGTACCGGAGCAGCGGCCAGTAGCCGGACTCCACAGCGAGCTTCTCATGGTCCGCGCCCAGGCGCAGGTCGTAGCCGTGCTCGATGCACGGGCTGTAGGCGATGATCAGCGAGGTGCCCGGGAAGCTGTCCGCCTCACGGAAAGCCTGAACGGTCTGGAGGTCCTTGGCCCCCAGGGCCACGCGGGCCACATAGACCGAGCCGTAGGTCATGGCCAGCAGGGCCAGGTCCTTCTTCGGGATGGCCTTGCCGGCGATGGCGAACTTCGCCGCGGCCCCCAGCGGCGTGGCCTTGGACTGCTGTCCTCCCGTGTTCGAGTAGACCTCGGTGTCCAGGACCAGGATGTTCACATCCTGCCCCATGGCCAGGACGTGGTCCAGCCCGCCGTAGCCGATGTCGTAGGCCCAGCCGTCGCCGCCGATGATCCAGACGCTGCGCCGGACCAGGAAGTCGGCCAGGAGTTCCAGCCGCCGGGCCTCGGGATCGGGAAGAGCGGCGAGGCGGCGGCGCAGGATCTGCACGCGCTCCCGCTGCGCGGCAATTCCCGCCTCGGTGCTCTGATCGGCGTTGAGGATGGCGTCCACCAGCGGCTCGCCGACCTGGCCGGCGAGGGTCTTCAGCAGGCGACGGGCCTGCTCCGCCTGCATGTCCACCGCCAGGCGGAATCCGAAGCCGAACTCAGCGTTGTCCTCGAACAGCGAGTTGGCCCAGGCCGGGCCCCGGCCGAAGGCATCCACGGTGTAGGGCGTGGTCGGCAGGTTGCCGCCGTAGATCGAGGAGCAGCCGGTGGCGTTGGCGATGAGCAGGCGGTCGCCGTAGAGCTGGGTGAGCAGCTTGATATAGGGGGTCTCCCCGCAGCCGGCGCAGGCCCCGGAAAACTCGAACAGCGGGCGGAGGAACTGGGTGCCCTTGACGTCTGAGCGCACCTTGGTGCGGTCGGGATCCGGGAGCGACATGAAGAAGGCGAAATTCTCCGCCTCGGCCAAGCGCAGCGGCGCCTGGGGCTGCATGTCAATCGCCTTGTGGGAGGGATCCTTCTTGTCCGTCACCGGGCAGACCTCGACGCAGAGACTGCAGCCCGTGCAGTCCTCCGGGGCCACCTGGAGCAGGTAGTGCATCCCCTTGAACTCGGGCCCGCGGTAGGGCGTGGACTTCAGGGTCGGAGGCGCGCCGGCCAGCAGGGCCGGCTCCACCACCTTCGCCCGAATCGCAGCATGGGGGCAGATCAGGGTGCACTTGTTGCACTGGATGCAAAGCTGCGGATCCCACACCGGGATCTGATCGGCGATGTTGCGCTTCTCCCACCGGCTGGTGGCCGTGGGCCAGGTGCCATCCGGCGGGAAGGCGCTGACCGGCAACAGGTCGCCCTTTCGGGCGATCATCACGGCCGTGACCCGCTGGACGAAGTCCGGCGCCTCCGCGCTGACGATCGGCGGGAGCGTCCGAGTGGACGTCGGGGCGCCGGGGACCGGCACCTCGTGCAGGTTGGCCAGCGTGGCGTCCACCGCCTCGAAGTTGGCCCGCACGACGTCCTCGCCCTTGCGGCCATAGGTCTTGCGGATCGCGTCCTTGATCTTGGCGATGGCTTCTTCGCGCGGCAGCACGCCGGAGATGGCGAAGAAAGCCGTCTGCATGATGGAGTTGATGCGGCCGCCCATCCCGGTCTGCTTCGCCACGGCCGCCGCGTCGATCACGTAGACGCGCAGGCGCTTGCGGATGATCTCCTCCTGCACCTCCCGGGCCAGGTGGTCGAAGACCTCGTCCGGTCCGTAGGGCGCGTTCAGGAGGAACACCGCCCCCGGCGCGGCTGTCTCCAGCACGGGGATGCGGTCCATGAACACCCACTGGTGGCAGGCCACGAAGTTGGCCTGCGCGATCAGATAGCTGCTGCGGATCGGGCGCGGCCCGAAGCGGAGGTGCGAGACCGTGACCGCACCCGCCTTCTTCGAGTCGTAGACAAAGTAGCCCTGAGCGTAATAGGGGGTCTCCTCGCCGATAATCTTGATCGAGTTCTTGTTGGCCCCGACCGTCCCGTCGGCCCCCAGGCCGTAGAAGACGCAACGCGTGACGTCGTCGGGTTCGATGGAGAACTCCCGGTCATAGGGCAGCGACGTCCCGGTCACGTCGTCCACGATCCCCACGGTGAAGTGGTTCTTGGGTTGCGGGCAGGCCAGCTGGTCGAAGACGGCCTTGACCATCGCCGGGGTGAACTCCTTGCTGGACAGGCCGTAGCGGCCGCCGATGACCCGCGGCATCCGGGGAAGCGCCCCGCCGTCGGCCATGGCCTCGCCGAGGGCGGTGAGCACGTCCTGGTACAGCGGCTCGCCCGGCGCGCCGGGCTCCTTGGTCCGGTCCAGGACGGCGATGGCCTGCACCGAGGGGGGCAGCGCCCCAATGAAATCGCTCACCGAGAAGGGCCGGTACAGCCGCACCTTGATCACGCCGACGCGCTCCCCGCGCGCGGTCAGCCACTCCACCGTCTCATGGGCGACTTCCGCGCCCGAACCCATGAGCACGATGACCCGTTCCGCCTCTGGGTGACCGACGTAGTCGAACAAGTGATATTGCCGTCCGGTCAGCTCGGCCAAGCGGTCCATCGTCTGCTGCACAATCACCGGCGCGGCCAGGTAGAACGGGTTGGCCGCCTCACGGGCCTGGAAGAAGGTGTCGGGGTTCTGGGCCGTGCCGCGGATGACCGGTCGTTCCGGCGAGAGCGCCCGCTCGCGATGGGCCCGGATCAGGGCCTCGTCCAGCATCGCCCGCAGGTCGTCGTCGGTGAGCTCCTCGATCTTCGCCACCTCGTGGCTGGTCCGGAAGCCGTCGAAGAAGTGCAGGAAGGGGACCCGCGCGGCCAGGGTCGCGGCGTGGGCGATCAGGGCCAGGTCGTGCACCTCCTGCACCGAGCCGCTGGCCAGCAGGGCGAACCCGGTCTGCCGCGCGGCCATGACGTCGGAGTGGTCGCCGAAGATGGACAGGGCGTGAGTGGCCACGGTGCGCGCGGAGACATGCATGGCGAAGGCGGTCAACTCCCCCGCAATTTTGTAGAGATTGGGGATCATGAGGAGCAGACCCTGACTGGCGGTGAAGGTCGTCGTCAGGGCGCCGGCCTGCAGCGCGCCGTGGACCGCCCCCGCCGCGCCGCCCTCGGACTGCATCTCCACGACCCGGGGGACGATCCCCCAGAGGTTGGGGCGCCCGTGCGCCGCCCACTCGTCGGCGAGTTCCCCCATGGGGGAGGAGGGCGTGATGGGGTAGATGGCGATGACCTCGCTGGCCCGATAGGCCACCGAGGCCGCCGCTTCGTTTCCATCGATCGTGATCAACCGCCGTGCCATGCGCCCCCCTCCTACGCCGCGCCCGTCTCCGCCTCAGGCAGCGGAGCCAGGTGCGTCACCTTGATCCCGTGCTCGCTCAGGGTCTGCACCAGGTGCAGCGGATACGGCGTGTCCACGCGGACGACCACCTGCCCGATGCCGTCCAGCGGATAGGCGGCCAGGCTGCGGATGTTGACGTCGCAGTCGCGGATCGTCCGCACCACCTCTTCCAGGGCGCCGATGCGATCCTGGAGTTCGATGGTCAGGCGGGCGCCGCCCCGGCGCAGCCCCATCAAGTCGATAAAGGCGTCGAAGATGTCGCTCTCGGTGATCACGCCGATCACGCTCCCGCCCTCCACCACCGGCATCCCGCCGATCTTGTGCCGGCGCATCAGGACCGCGGCCTCCTCGACCGTCGTGGAGGGGTCCACCGTGATGACGGTCTTCGTCATCACCTCGGCCACCGGCGCCTTCATCAGGAGGTAGGGGATCTCCCAGACCGTCAGCGAGGTGGCCGGCGAGGGCGAGGCGCGCATGAGATCGGTCCAGGTGACGATCCCGACCAGCCGGCGCCCTTTGACGATTGGCAGCCGGCGGATCCGCCGCTCCTTCATCAGCGCCAGCGCGTCATAGATCGAGGTCTTGGGCTCGACGGTGATGGCCGGTGCCGACATCCGGTCGCGCACGAGCATGGCACACCCTCCTCACATCCACCGCTGGCTTCACACTACCCCCGCCCTGCCACGGGAGGCATCGGGCCCAGGCCTTATTTGGCCGTCAGGCCCGGCCTGAGCTGCCTCTAAGCACCGCCGAAAGTCGGCTCCGGGGCTGAGGCCGGGCCCATTCCTCCGGCCAGACGTTCCGCCCGGCCGGCCGGGCGATCGAAGAGGACGATCTCGTAGGTCAGGGCCGCCGTGGGCCGGAGCATCGCGGCCACCGAGCAGTACTTCTCCTGGGAGAGCCGGACGGCGCGTTCCACCTGCCGGGGGGTCAACCCTTTCCCCCGCACCTCATAGCGAAGGTGGATTCTGGTGAAAACCTTGGGATGCGTCTCGGCGCGCTCGCCGGTGACGGTGATCGTGAGCCCTTCCAGCGGCGCGCGCATCTTCTCCAGGATCCCGACCACATCGGCCCCGGTGCACCCGCCCAGGGCGATGAGCAGGGTCTCCATGGGCGTTGGAGCGCTGCCCTCTCCCCCCGCGTCCGGCCGCGTGTCCATCGGCACGACGGCCGGCGTCGGGCTGCACCCCTCGAATCGCCGCCGACCGATCCAGCTGGTCGTGACGGACCACGCACTCACGGCGAGGCGTCAGGCCGCCACCGCCACTCCGGCGTCGCGCAGGATCGCCTCGGTGTGACTCGTCCCGATGACGTCCGCGCCGGCCTGGAGCAGGGCCAGGGCATCGGCGTAGGTCTTGATCCCCCCCGCGGCCTTGATCTTCATTCCCCGGGGCAGGATGCGGCGCAGCAGGGCCACGTCGGCGGCGGTGGCGCCCCTGGGCGCGAACCCCGTGCTGGTCTTCACGTAGGCCGCGCCGGCCCGGGCGGCGAGCCGGCAGGCCAGGCGCTTCTCCGCATCCGTGAGGTAGGCGGTCTCGATGATGGCCTTCACCGGTCGGCCCTCCGCCGCCTCAACCACGCTGCGGAGGTCGAAGAAAACTGTCCCCGTCTGCCGCCCGCGCAGAGCCCCGATGTCGATGACCACGTCGATCTCGTCGGCGCCGTGGGCCACGGCCTGCCGCGTCTCCGCCACCTTGGTGGCCGTCGTGCTCCCTCCGTGGGGGAACCCGACCACGGCGACGGTCTTGATCCCGGTCCCGAAGAGCTGCCGGGCCGCCTCCGCCACGTGGCAGGGTTTCACGACCAGCGCGCGGACCTTCCACCGCGTGGCCACCTGCACCCCTGCCTCCAGGTCCTGCCTCGTGGCCTGCGGGGCCAGCACCGCATGTTCAAGACGGGCGGCCAGCTCGCTGGCATCCATGCCGATCACCTCGCTGGCGGCCAGGGCGCGGCCAGGGTCACGTCGCGGTCGTCGTATTCGAAGGTCAGGCGGTTCTCCACGGCGACGACGCCGTCGAGGGCGGCGACCCACCGGCCGGCGAGTTCGCGCTCCGACCGGCGTTCCACCGTCCCCTCCAGCGTGACGACCCCGTCGCGCACCGCGACCGTAATCCTGTGGACATCCAGCCACAGGTCGTGCAGAAGCGCCTCGCGCACCGCCCGGGCCAGTTCCTCATCGTCCCGGGTGAGGGCGCGCAGGACGTCGGCGCGGCTGACAATGCCGACGAGCCGGCCGTCGCGGATCACCGGCACCCGGTTGATCCTGCGGCGCACCATGAGGGCGGCCACTTCGCGGAGCGGCGTTGCTTCCCCGACGGTGACGACAGGAGCGGTCATGACGTCCTGTGCCCTCACCCCTTCGGCCTTGCGCACCGCCTCGGCCGCGCGCCCGAGGGGAAGCAACCCGCGCCGGGGACGGCCGCCCTCGGATTCGGGGGGTGTCTCCTTGTACAGGAGGTCGGCCTCGGTGACGATGCCGACCAGTTCCCCGGTCAAGGTCACCACGGGCAGGCCGCTGACCCGGTGGGTGAGCATCAGGCCGGCCACCTCTTTGACCGGCGTCTCCGGGCGGACGGTGATCACCTGGCGTGTCATGACGTCGCGCGCGCACAGTCGCCCGATCATGCGGCGTGCACCTCCGTCGTCCTCAGTTCCTCCAGCGCGGCGAGGGGGACGATCAACACCGGCGTGCGGGCGTGGCGGAGGACCTCCTCGGCCACACTGCCCTCAAGCGCCCGGCGCAGCCCCGTGCGCCCGTGTGTGGCCATGACGATCAGCGCGGCCCGCTCCTGCCCGGCACGGTCGAGGATCGCCTCCGGCACCGACCAGCTTTCCGCCACCTCGCAACGCACGCGGCCGGCCGGCAGGCCGGCCCGGTCGGCCTGGAACCGCATCTCGGCTTTCAGGTTGGCCACGTATTGATCCACCGGCATCCCGGTCTCGCGATGGACCTCCAGGTAGTCCTCCGGCGAGTAGACGTGCAGGGCCACGATCTCGGCGTCCGGGCCGCCCAGACGTCGGGCGACCGCGAACAGCCCGGCCGCCTGCGAAGAGAGATCCGTGGCGACGAGAATGGGCCGTCCACCCTCTCCCATACCGGTCACGCTCCCGGTGGCGCGCTCTTGCCCAGTGCCCAGCATACGCCCCCTCCCGGGAGGGGCCCATCGGGCGCGGGCCGGATTGGCCGGTCCGTTTTGGGACTGAACCGGAAATCGGCCCGGGCCGGCGAATCCACTGCGTGGCATGGGGAGGGCCCGGCAGCGGCGATGTCCCTGAAGAAGACGGTCGGCCTGAGTACTACCGGGTTCCGGTCGGAACACCTGCCGCGGCGGGCAGATAAACTGCGGACAGACACGAAGGAGGAGCGCTTGCTTTCTCCAGCTTTTCACCGTCTTCCACCGCGCCGCCGGTTTCTACCGCCTGTTGGTATCCTCCGGGATTACTCCCGGAGTAATCGCGAGGCTCTCGAAGTCCACGTGCGCGGTATTTGAATCGGCTACTTTGCTGTTAGGCTTGCGCTCCTCCTGCTCCTTACCCTACGCGCCTTGGCCCTTCCGGTCAATCCTGAACATCTGTTCACGCCGAAAGCCGGACGCCCCCCTGCCTTGTGTTGTGGCAACCGGGGCCAGGGGACGGTACACTGGGAAGGAGGGTGCCGTGGACCTGCCCCGATTGCTGAAGCGTTATCCGCGCCCCGCCGAGCTCCGCGACGGCACGACCGTCATCCTGCGGCCTCTCGTGGCCGCGGACGAACCGGCGCTGGTGGACCTCTTCAGGGGGATCCCTGCGGACGAGGTCGTCAATCTCCGGGACAACGTGGCCGAACCCGCCGTGATCCGGGCCTGGTGCCGCCACATCAACTACGAACGGGTCCTGCCCATCGTGGCCGAGGCCAACGGCGTCATCGTCGCCGATGCCACCCTCCACCGCCGCCGGGTGGGGCTCCTGCGCGACGTCGGACGGCTGCGCGGCTACGTGCACCCCCGCTACCGCCGGCGGGGCCTGGGCGCCGTCCTCCTGCACGAACTCCTCGAGGTCGGCCGGCTGCTCGGGCTGGCCCAGGTGGTTGTCGAACTGGTTGAGGACCAGCACGTGCTGGTGCAGATGTTCCGGCGCTACGGGTTCCGCATCGACGGGCACCTCCCCGTCTACCACATGGTCATCCTCGTCCGCGATATCGCCCCGGCCCAGCGGGCCACGGCGTGACGGAGGCCAGGTCGTGACGGCCCAGGTCGCTCCCCGGCGCATCCTCGTCCCCACCGACTTCTCCCCCGGGGCGGAAGGCGCGCTGGCCTGGGCCCAGGCGCTGGGATCGGCCTTCGGCGCCGAGGTGGTGCTGTTGCACGTGCTGGACCTCAGCATCGCCGCGCTGGCGGGGTTTCCCAGCAGCCTGGCCATGGTCCCCGCGGCGGGCGAGCTGCTCGACCGCATTCGGGGGGAGACCGCCCGGGAGATGGCCAACCTCGCCGCCCGCCTGCCCGGCGCCCGTTCCATCATCCGGGAGGGGACCCCGCGCACGGTGATCCTCGAGGTGGCCGGCGAAATCCAGGCCGACCTCATCGTGATGGGCACCCACGGACGCACGGGCCTGACCCATCTGTTCTTCGGCAGTGTCGCCGAGCACGTCGTCCGGCACAGCCGCATCCCCGTCCTCATCGTCCGGCAGCGCAGCGATTGACGCGGCGGCCGCGATCCGCTAGGCTCTGTCCCGAAGGGGAGTAGCCGCGGGCGTCTATCCCGCTGGTCGGGCCGTCAGCACGATCACGAAGGTGATCCGGCCCGTCCACCCATGTCCTGCGGGGGCGAGACCTTCGCCTGACCGTCCATCACGGCGAGGGCCTCGCCCCTTTTGTGTCGGCGACCCTCCCCCAGGAGGTTGACGCACTCCATGTCGTCGATCGGCACCCCCCTGTTGTGGGCCGCGTTCCTCCTCTTCGTCGCGGCGATGCTCGCCCTCGACCTCGGCGTCTTCCACCGGCGGGCCCATACTATCCGTCCCCGCGAAGCGCTGGGCTGGAGCATCTTCTGGATCGTCCTGGCCCTGGTGTTCGCCGTCGGGATGTGGCGCTGGTTCGGCCCGCAGCGCGGGCTCGAGTTCCTGACCGGCTACCTGATCGAGAAGGCCCTCAGCGTGGACAACATCTTCGTCTTCCTCGTCATCTTCTCGTACTTCGGGGTGCCCACCGCCTACCAGCACCGCGTCCTGTTCTGGGGCATCGTCGGCGCCGTCGTCTTCCGCCTGGCCTTCATCCTGGCCGGGGCGGCCCTGCTCGCCGCCTTCCACTGGATCATCTATGTCTTCGGAGGCCTGCTCATCGTCACCGGCCTGCGCATGCTGCGCAGCGGCGAGGAGGTCCATCCTGAGCGCAACCGTCTGGTGGGGCTCGCCCGGCGGCTTCTGCCTGTGGTCCCGCGCTATCACGGCGCGGCGTTCTTCGTGCGCGAAGGCGGGCGCCGGGCGGCGACGCCGCTGATGATCGCCCTGCTCACCGTGGAGGCGACCGACATCGTGTTCGCCGTGGACTCCATCCCCGCCATCTTCGCCATCACCACGGACCCGTTCATCGTCTTCACCTCCAACCTCTTCGCCATCCTGGGGTTGCGCGCGCTGTACTTCCTGCTGGCCGGCCTGCTGCACCGCTTCCACTACCTCAAGGTGGGGCTCAGCCTGGTCCTGGTCTTCGTGGGACTGAAGATGCTGATCAGCCCCGTCCTGAGGATCCCGATCGTGCTCTCCCTGGGCGTGGTGGCGTTGCTGATCGGGGTCTCCGTGGCGGCGTCGCTGCTGCGCAGGCCGCCGCTCCCGGGCCCGGTGCCCGTGGGGGAACCCTCTGCGGCGCCCTCGTCATCCTGGACGCCGCAGGACCCCGTCGGGTAGCATCGAAGGTGGCTCGACAACAGAGCGAGACCGCCGGGGGAGCCATGGCCCACGCCAAGATCGCCGTGACGCGGGAGAATCCCTGGGAGATGGCGCTGCGGCAATTCAACCGCGCTGCAGACCACCTCCCCCTCAAGCGCGGCATCCGCGACTTCCTCGTCTATCCCCACCGCGAACTCACCGTCAACTTCCCGGTGAAGATGGACGACGGCTCGGTGCGCATCTTCACCGGCTACCGCGTCCACCACAGCACGGTGCTGGGCCCCACCAAGGGCGGCCTCCGGTACGCCCCCCAGGTGGACCTGGACGAGGTCCGGGCCCTGGCCATGTGGATGACCTGGAAGTGCGCGCTCATGCACCTCCCCTACGGCGGCGCCAAGGGCGGCGTCGCCGTGGACCCGACGGCGCTCTCCCCGGCCGAGCTGGAGCGCCTGACCCGGCGCTTCGCCACCGAGATCAGCGTGGTCATGGGTCCCCAGAGCGACATCCCTGCCCCCGACGTAGGCACCAACGAGCAGATCATGGCCTGGGTCATGGACACCTACAGCATGCACCGCGGCCACTCCGTGCCCGCCGTCGTGACCGGCAAACCGGTCAGCATCGGCGGCTCGGCGGGGCGGCGTGAGGCTACCGGTCGGGGCGTGATGATCGTCGCGCGGGAAGCGGCACGGCGGTGGGAGCGACCCTTCGCCGGCGCCTCCGTGGTCGTGCAGGGCTTCGGCAACGTCGGTTCGGTAGCCGCCACGTTGCTCCACGATCAGGGCTGCCGGATCGTCGCCCTGAGCGACATCCACGGCGGCGTCTACAACCCCCGGGGCCTCGACCCGCGGCGGGTGCTGGCCCACGTCCGGGACACCGGACGCATCGCCGGCTTCCCGGAGGGGGAAGCCGTCACGAACCAGGAACTCCTGGAGCTACCCTGCGACATCCTCGTCCCCGCGGCCATCGAGGGCCAGATCACCCGCGCCAACGCCTCGCGGATCCAGGCGAAGATCGTCGTCGAAGGCGCCAACGGTCCCACCACCCCCGACGCCGACGACATCCTCACCGACCGCGGCGTCCTCGTCGTCCCCGACATCCTGGCCAACGCCGGCGGGGTGATCGTCTCCTACTTCGAGTGGGTCCAGGACCTCAGCTCGCTGTTCTGGAGCGAGGAGGAGATCACCGCGCGCCTGGAACCCATCATGATCAACGCCTTCGACCGCGTCGTCCGCACCGCGCAGGAGCATGAGGTCGATCTGCGCACCGGCGCGATGATCTGCGCCGTGCGCCGTGTCGCCGACGCGCTGATGACGAGGGGCATCTACCCCTGACGGTCACTCCCTCGCGGCCCGGATCTTCGTCCCGCGGAATGGCCCCCCGAACAGCGGGGCGAACAGGCAGACATCGAAGAGACCGGCCAGCAGGGGGACGACCCCGACGACGGTCACCACGATCCCCGCGGTGCCCCTGAGCCCCAGCAGCCCCCAGCCCATCAGCGCCAGACCCGCGACGATGCGGACCAGGCGACCGGCGGCCGAGGCCATGAACCTGACGAACGGATTCATCTTCTCCTCCCCCCTTCAAACCTGCTGCTCATCCTCATGATGGGACAGGGAGGAGTCCCTGTCGGTGACAAGGTCACCGAGCCGCACGCGCCTCCAGCCCCGCGGCGTCCAGCACCCGGATCTCCCTCCGGCCGACCCGCAGCAACCCGGCGCGGGCGAACTCTTCCAGCAGGCGGCTGACAACCTCGCGGGAGCTGCCCAGCTCCGAAGCGATCTGCTGATGGGTCATGCGCACCGGGTTCTGCAGGCGCGCCTGCGCCAGCAGCAGGGCGGCCAGGCGGCTGTCCAGGCGGCGGAAGACCGCCTCGTCCAGGGTCTCCATCACGCGGGCCAACCGCTGCAGGAGCATCTCGAAGACGAAATCCTGCCACAGATCAACATGGCGGACCCAGCGCCGGAAGGTCTCGGCGGGAATGAACAGGGCCTCGGCGTCCTGCTCGACCGTGGCCACGGCAGGGAACGCCCTCCGGTTCAGGATGGCGCCGGCCGTGAGCACGCAGGACTGGCCCGTCCCGAACCGGTAGAGGGTAATCTCCCGGCCGCCCGACCCGATGGCGTAGACGCGGACCACACCCGAGAGGAGCAGCGCGATTCCTTCCACCCGGTCGCCTTCGACGAAGATATCGCGGCCCGCCCGGAGGCGGACAAGGGAGGCGGCCTCGCGGATCTCCTCGGCCAGCCGGGGGTCGGCGCGCCGCAGGAGGGGCAGCGACTGGAGGACCCGGTCGTAGCTCTGCTCGTCAAGCATCGGCGCGTCTATCGTTCCATCCATGGGGACCGCTTCCCTGGAGGCGGCCGGGGTCCGACCCACCCCAGGCGGGAGGGGCCGGAAGACGGCCGAAGAGGAGAAGGCGGCGCGGGCGTCGGATAGCGTCACGTCCTCACGGAGGTGCGGCATGGAGATCGCGTGCATCCTCTACGCCACCGACGGATCGTCCCACGCGCGAAAAGCGCTGGACTGGGTGGTGGACATCGCCCGGCGTCGGCGGGCCCGGGTGATCGTGGTCACGGCCTATGAGCCGATTCCGCGGGAGCTGGGGTCGCCATACCTGGAGGAGTTGATGGCCCGTCGCCCGGCGGAAGCCCGGGCCACCGCGGCGGAGGCCGAGGCCGTGCTGCGCCGCGAAGGGATTGACCATGAGCTGGAAGTGCTGGAGGGACCCGCCGCCGACGCCATCCTGAGGGTGGCACGCACCCGCCGCTGCGACCTCATCGTCATGGGCTCCCGGGGACTGGGACGGCTGGAGGTCGCCCTGCTGGGCTCGGTGAGCCAGCGTGTCGTGCAGGAAGCCCCCTGCCCCGTCCTGATCGTGCGCTGACCTCAGACGCGGCGGGTTACTCTATGCCGACATGGATCGGGATTTGGGCGGCGAACGCCCGCCCTCCGACGACCCCCCGGATCTGCAGTTGCCACACCCCGTCCATGGAGAAGGTGTGCGAGGCCTCGTACCGCCCCGCCCCCGCCGGGTGCAGGACGATGCGCTCCGCGCCGTGGGACATCTCCGGCATCGCGAGGCGTGCCTCGCTGATCCGCACGGCCACGGGGCGGCCGGCGCGATCCCGACAGCGCACCACAAGCGTGACCGGACGCAGCGCCGCGACCGCCCTCGGCACCGTGGATACCTCCACCGTGATGTCGTCGGAGGCCGCGGCCTGCGGGCGGCCGCCGCACCCGGCGGCCAGGACCGCGATCGCGGCGAGCACGACGAGGCGGCTCATCCCTCCACCGCCGCGAGAAACCGGGCCCGTCCGGCCAGGTAGGCGACTGCCGTCCACAGGATCAGGACCAGGACGAGCGCGGCCGCGAGCCCCGCCGACCCGAGACGGTCCACGGCGTAGAGACCCACGGGACCGGTGAGGTCTGCGCTGCCGGTGATTCCGACGATGGCGGCCAGCCGGTAGGCGCCGACCGGGTTCAGGGACCCCAGGATGAGGAGCGCCGGCGCCGGCAGACGCAGCACCATCGCCGTCCCCAGCAGGCCGAGATCGCTGAGGACCACCAGCCCCAGCCACGCGCCCAGCGCCGCTCCGAGCGCGCGGCTCCGCGACGGGGAGGCGGCCGAGATCAAGAAGCCCGTGGCCAGCATGGCCAGCGCCAGCAGGACGGACAGCGCCACCAGCCAGAGGAAGGCCGGGATTCGCTCCGTCCCGGCGCGGAGGGCGAGGAGCAGGCCGGCCGCGCCGAATCCCACGACGACCGCCGCCGTCATGCCCCAGGCCACGCCGCAGAACTTCCCGGAGAAGACGATCCGGCGGTCCACAGGCTGACTGAGGACCAGGGTCAGCGACCCGCTCTCACGCTCGCCGGCGATCCACACCGCCCCGACCGTGAGCCCGATCAGCGGAATGAAGAGCATGCCCAGGTGGATCAGCGTGGCGGCGGCGCGACCGAAGGCCGAAACGCCCAGGACGTCCACGGCGGCCAGGGCGACCAAGGCGGAAGCCAGGACGAGCAGGCCGAAGGCACCGGCCGCCGCCAGGAACCACCGGTCGCGCAGCACGGCGCGCGCCTCCCAGCGGGCAACCGCTGGCAGGCTCATCGGGTCGCCTCCCGCAGCACGTCGAGGAGCGCCGGCTCGTGGATGTCCACGGGACGACGGCCGAGGGCCTCGAGCACGGCGCCCAACGCGCCGTCGCGCACCCGCAGGTGGTGTGTCCCGTTACTGCCGGACACGACGATGACGCCGTCCGGTAGCACCGGCAACGGCCCGGAGGTCGTGAGCTCCAGCCAGCGGGCCGACCGCACCGTCTCCATCGCCGCGTCCGCGCGGACCGCGCCCTCCTCCAGCAGCACGACGCGGTCGACGAGCGACTGGAGGCCGTTCAGGTGATGCGTGGCCACCAGCACGGTGCGCCCCTCGGCCTGCGCCTCTTCGAGCCACGCTCGGAGCAGTCCCTCCCCGCCGGCATCCAGATGGCTGGCCGGCTCGTCCATCAAGATCACGGGGGGATCCCCGACCCGGGCCACGGCCAGCGCCAGTCGTCGTCCCATCCCCCCGGACAGGTGCCCCACGGGCGTGGCCGCCTCCCGATCGAGGCCGACCCTGGCCAGCACCGGCAGCGGATCGGCCGGAAGGCCCCTGATTTCCTGGACGTAGGCGACGACCTCGCCCGTCGTGAGATGGGGCGGGAACGCCGGCGTCTGCGGGACATAGCCCACCAGCGCCCGGGCCCGCAGCCCCTCGGCGCGGGCGTCGTGTCCGCCGATGGCGACCGCGCCCTCGTAAGGGATGAGGGCCAGCAACGCGCGCAGCAGCGTGGTCTTGCCGGCCCCGTTCGGGCCGACCAGGGCCACCCGCTGTCCGGCCGGAACGGTCAGGGTCACAAACCGCAGCGCCTCGCGTTCGCCGAATCGCACCGTCAGGTCACGGACCGTGATCATGCCGCCGACCTCCGGGAAGCCGTCGACCCCCGGAAAGATGAGCGCGCCGCGCCCATCGCCGCCAGGCCGGCGGCGGTCAGGGCCAGCGAGACGAGGGCAAAGGGCAGGCTGGCTCCGGCGCCGCGGAAGGCCCGGGGGACGTCGGGACGCATGAGGGGGGAGGGGTCCTCGAGCAGGACCTCCGGGGCGAAGATCGGCAGCGCCCGCGCGGCGAAGTCCACGGCCGCCGCGGCAATGCTCCCGCGCAGCCAGGCCAGTTCCGGAATGCGGTCGCCCAGCGCTTCGAACCACTGGCGGGCCCGGTAGGGGGTGTCGCCGACGCCGTCACCCCGGAGGTCCAGTCCGGCGTAATCGCTCCAGTAGTTCCCGCGCCCGCCCCGGCTCCAGCGGTGCGCGCCGGACCGGCCGCCGTCGATCCGCACCTGGAGGACGTTCCCGTCCAGAACGTTGCCCGCGACGACGTTCCCTCCGGCGCTGCCCAGCACCTGCAGCCCGATCTCGTTGCCAGCGATGACGTTGTCGATGATCTCGCTCCGCGCGGTGAGCAGGCGGGGCGTGCCGTCGATGTACAGACCGACGTGGTTGCCGGCCAGCAGGTTGGACCGGATCAGCACGTCGTCAGACTCCTTGAGGGCCAGACCGACGCCCGTGCTCCCCCGGTGGCGCAGGAAACGGTTCCCTTCCACCCGCACGCCGGTGCTGTACATGATGTAGGCCCCGACGGCGTTGTCCTCAAAGTGGCCGTCCAGCAGCCGCGCCGCGTCCGCGTACATCAGGTGCACGCCGTAGCGGGAGCGCCGGATGTCGGCGGCGTACAGCGTGGTGCCCCGGGCAAACCACAGCAACAGGTCGCGCACCCGCTCCAGGCGCAGCTCCGACAGCGTCACCCCGTGGCTGTACCAGAGCCGGATGCCGTCGCCGCGGCGGCTGAGGGGAAGGTCGTACCCGCGCACCGCCACTCGCCGGATCACGGCTCCGTGCGCCTGCTTCAGATTCACCCCGAAGAGCACCTCCTCCAGGGCGAGGTCTTCCAGCACGACGCCCGGGGCGCCGACGAAGATCCCGGCATCCTCGGTGTTGAGGTCGCGGCCGCTGCGGCGCAGGGTCAGCCGGCTGAGGACCACATCCGGCGCTTCGATCCGGACGATCGTGCCCCGCCCCCCGCCGTCGATCACCGCGCCGGGTGCCCCGACGATCCGCAGCGGCTTGCGGATGACCACCGGCCCCGCGGCCACGCCGGCGACCACGATCTCGCTCCCGGGCGGCGCCCGATCGATGCGGGCCTGCAGCGCATCGGCGGCGGCGGCCGGAGGGGAGCTGGTCAGGACGCCCAGGATGGCCAGGAGCAGGAGGGGCCTCATCTCCGTCGCCACCGGACCAGGTTGTACAGGGCCAGCAGGGCCGTCGCCGCCGCACAGAGGAAGCCCCAGCTGAACATCGCGTAGGTGGAGAACTGCATCACCGTCCCCCTGCCGACAATCGCCGGCATGAAGGGGTCCACCCGAATGGGCGCGGCGGGATCGAGGGAGTGGCCGAAGGTCCACAACCAGTAGGCCAGATCGCCGACCACGCCCAGGGGAAAGACCACCGCCGGCGCCTGGAGCAGCGGGCCGAGCCGGCCCAGGAACGGCGAGGCGCCCACGGCCAGCACCCCGCCGAGGACGATCGGGACGGCCAGGCGGCGCTCCAGCGGCGCGGCCACCTCGAGAGGCTTCATCCCGATGTAGTGGTTGAGAATGCTGATCTCCGACGATTCGCCGGTCACTCGGGTCAGGTAGACTGAGGCGCGCAGGCCGCCCGGATACTGGGGGGCATACAGGGTGATCCGCCAGTAGGGGAGGATCAGCGACAGGCCCAGCAGCGCCGCCGCCACCCAGGAGCGGAGGTGAAGGCCCGTGGGGCGGCGGGCCTGCGCCAGTTCGCTCCGAACGACGGCGAGTGTCACCACAGTTCGCGTCCTCCCGCCGAAGAAGATTCTGGACAGGGGGCCGGACTCCGGCCCCCTGCCGTCACGGCGCCACTTCCAGGTACCCGGCCATCTCCAGGTGCAGCGCCGAGCAGAACTCGGTGCAGTAGAAGGGGAACACCCCGGGCTTATCCGCGACGAACTTCACCGTTTCGAACTTCCCGGGCTCCAGGCTCAGGTTGATGTTGTAGCGGTCGATGGCGAAGCCGTGGATCGCGTCCTTGGCCCGCTCGATGTTCGTGATGTGCAGAATCACGGTGTCCCCGCGCCTGACCTGGATGCGGTCCGGCGTGAAGTGGCTGCGCATCGCGGTCATCCAGACCTCGACGGTGGTGCCCTTACGCACGATGCGCTCCTTCCCGGCGCCTGTCGTGTTGGGGTCCACCTTCATGGTCAGAGGGTTGGTGCCGACCTCGGGGTAGACCGCCCAGGACTTCACCCTGTCCAGAGGGATGATCTGCGCCAGGTGCGGTTCGGCCAGCCCCACCGGGGTGTCGCTGAGGAGCACCATCTTCTCCCCGCTGATGTCGATGAGCTGGAGGTTCTGCGGGAACAGCGGGCCGACGTTGCTGTACCGGTCCACCGACCACTTGTTCAGGGCTACCAGGTACCTGCCGCCCGGCTTCGCCGTATCCCCGGTCACCGCGGCCAGGTGCCCGATGTTGTAGTGCACGGGCAGCTTGTCCACGAGCTTCCAGGCCTCCCCGCCCTTCTTGTAGGGGGCGCCCAGCGTCCACTTGGCCACCGCGCTGTCCAGGAACAGGCTGGTGTAGGCGTTGCCCTTGTCATCGAACTGGGTGTGCAGCGGCCCCAGGCCGATCTTCACCTGCGCCTCGACGACCCGGTCGAAGGCCAGGATCGGCACCCCGTAGGGGTCGGTCCCGCTGAAGGCCTTGTCCTTGATCGCCTGCTGGATCTTGCGGTGACTGTAGATGGTGACGTTGGGATCGAGCTTGCCGCCGACGACGATGTAGTCTCCCCGCGGGGCGATGTCGTTCCCGTGCGGGCTCTTCGGCTCCGGCGCAAAATAGAGGACCCCGTTGGCCACCGCGTCCTTCAGGGAGAGGACCTTCATCCCGTTGACCACGGTCCCCCGGCCCTGGGCGATGAGCTGGGCGGCCTTCTTGTAGTGGATGATGTGCAGGTAGTCCATGTCCCGGGCCGAGGCCCCGATCTCCACCGGGGGCTGCTTGGCCAGGGTGCCGCCGATGGCGCGCTCCGTGTTGAAGGAGTTCATGTACACCCAGCCGTCGCTCTCGAACTTGCCGAAGTCGGCCAGGTCCTGCCAGTAGGGCGGGAGCTCGATCTGGAAGGACTGGGCCGGGTCGATGCGCCCCCGGGCGCGGTCGAACTTCCAGAAGGTGGCCAGGCCGCGGTAGTGCTGGTTGTAGTTCTCCTGGGTCAGCGGCACGTAGCGGAACGGGAAGGGGGCCGCGTACTGTGTGGCCTCCAGGACGTACTCGGTGTTGGGGCTGACCACCGCCCCGTGGTTGCTGGCGGCGTTGGGGTTGCGCACGATCTGCTTGGTGGAGAAGTCCCGCAGATCGATCACCGCCATCCGGGCGTTGGCCTTATCGTTGATGAACAGGAACTGGCCGTCGTACTCGGCGTTGGTCTCGCTGATCGCCGGGTGGTGCGTGTCCCCCCAGCTCAGGGCGTCGCGGAGCTCCGCCTGCTCGCGGAGGATCTCCGCCGTTTCCTTGCTGAAACCGTAGCCCTGCCAGGATTCGGGGCTGAAGACGCCGATCACGCGCAGGAGGCGCATCGACGGCAACCCGAAGACCAGCACCTGCCCGGACTGCCCGCCGGAACTGAACATGAGGTAGTCGTCGTACTTGCCCGGCGGCACATAGGTCTGGACCGCGGCGCGGACCTGGTCGGGGGTCAGCCCCTTGGCCTTGATCAGTTGCTCCAGGCTCGGCGCCGTCGTGGCCGTGGACACCGTGAACCGCCCCCCCGCGGCCGCCAGGACCAGCAGGACCAGTGCCGCTCCTCCTGCCACCAGCCATCGTCTCCTCATGGTGACCTCCCCTCTCGAGATGCCGGTTACTTTACGACCAGCTGGATGTGCATGCCCGCTTCCTTATGGCCGGCCACCTTGCAGAAGATGGTGTACGTGCCGGGTTTGAGATCCACGGTGAGCGTGGTGGACTGTCCGGGGCGCAGCGCCTCGGTGCCCTTGTCCAGCCCCTCGATCAGGAAGTCGTGCTCCACGGTGCCCACGTTCTCGATCCGGAAGGTGACGGGGCCGGCGGAGACCTCCGTGGGCTGCATCTCGTACTTGAACTCGCTCATCTTCACCGTGACGGTCTGACCGGCCGCCGTGGGCGCGGCCGGGGGCTGCGCGGCCGGCGGGGTCGGCTGCTGGGCCGGCTGCTTTCCTCCGCAGGCCGCCGCCAGCAGGGCGACCATCACCATCAGGATCACCGCACCATACCTCACCATTCCTCACCTCCGTGTTCTGTGCCGTTCCTGCGTGCCGCTACCCCGCCGCGCGCGCCTGAGGCGCCCGCCTGCCGCGGCCGTTCTCCGGCAGCTGCGCGGCCAGCTCCGCGACCGTCACCGCCAGTTCCCGTTCCACCGCGGCCTCGGCGCGCGCCAGGGTCGCCCGCACGGGGCACGGCTGCTGGCACGGGCAGTCCCCCCACAGCGCACACAGGTTGAGGGCCAGCGGGCCCTCGGCCGCCTCCAGCACGGCGCGCAGGGTCAGGCCGGCCGCAGGCCGGGCCAGTTCCACTCCGCCCCGGATCCCCCGGAACGTGCGCAGGATGCCGGCCCGGCCCAGACCCTGGACGACCTTGGCCATGTAGGCCGGCGGGATCCCCTGACGCCGCGCGATCTCCGACGAGCGGGCCCGCCCGTGGCGGGCAAGGTCCAGCACGGTGCGGAAGGCGTAGTGGGCGTTGCGGCTGAGTCGCATGGAGAAATTGGACAAAGTCTCTATCTTTGTCGGATTGAGCCTACAGGAGGCGCGGCCGGGCGGGTATCAGGCGGGCGTCCGAATTGCATCGGGCCTGCGCCCGATAGAACCGATCAGAGCGGGAGGAGGCTTCAAAGGGATTGCAGGCGGCAAAGACGGCGGGGACCGGGATCAGACCGCCGGAGGCCACCCGTAGCGCCGACGAATCCCTCGACGGAAACGAGCCGTTTGGCCACCGGATCGACGGCCAGGAACAGGCTCTCCAGGGCCACGGCTCCCAGCAGCGGCGGGCCAGCCGGAGCTACGAAGCAGGGCGTCGTGACCTCCTGACCGTCCAACGCCAGTCGCACCTCGGCCACCGGCCAGATCTCCCGCCGCCCCCCGGCGATGACAACGGGATGGCGGCGGTGCGGCGCGAGCCCGAGGGCGCTGGCGAGATCCTGAGGCACCACGAGCAAAGTGGCTCCCGTGTCCACCAGGAGTTCGACCTCCTGGCTGGACCCGGTGGGCCCCGTCAGCCGCCCGCGCACGCGAAAGAGACCCATCGCAATCTATCCTACCACGAAGGGTGCGCGGGACGCGGGCTATCGCCGCGGGACGCGGACGAGGAGCACCGGGCGGGTGCTGTGCCCGACGATGCGCGCCGCGACGCTGCCGGCCCACATCGCGTCCACCCCGGAGCGGCCGTGGGTCGCCATCACAATGAGATCCACCGCCCGCCGCGCCGCGACATCCAGCAGGGTCCCGACGGGCTCGCCCCGCTCGACGAGGACCTGGCTCCTCGCCCCGACCGCCTTCGCCGCCGCTGTGGACTGCAGGTAGTCCACGGCATCGGCGGCCTCCGAGTCGAGCAGGGCGGCGGCCGCGGTGGGCATGAGCCGGGTGGAGGCGGCCCGTTCGCCGGAGATGGTCTGCACCGTCGGCACCACCATCACCAGGAGGAGCTCCGCATCGCAGGCCCGCCCGATCTCGACCGCCGCAGGGAGGGCGGCCTCGGCCGTGGGGCTGCCGTCCAGGGGCACCATGATCCGCCGGCAGGCAAAGGGTTGCTCCCGCCCGGCCGGCGTGGGCCGCACCAGGAGGATCGGGATCTGGCCGCGTCGCAGCACCTGTTCGGCGACGCGGCCGAACAACAGGCCGCGCAGCCCGCCGCGGCCGTGCGTGCACAGCACCACCAGGTCGGCGGCCTCCTCGGCGCCGCCGCTCACGATGCTGGCGGCCACGTCGTCCGTGGAGGCATCGAGGTGCGTGCGGACGGCGACGCCGCCTGCGCGCAGCCAGGAGGCCACCTCCGCGAGGTACGCGGCGGCCTCGGCTTCGGCGGTGAGGTGCCGCTGACCGTGGATCGTCACGGGCGCGCCCCGCTCCACGGCATGGAACAGGGTGATCTCCGCCCCCAGATGCCGGGCCAGGGCGAGGGTGGCGGGGAGGGCCGCTTCTGCCAGAGGGGAACCGTCCAGGGGCACCAGCAGGCGCCGGAACATCCTATCCTCCCACCGCCAGCCGTACCAGGAGGAAGATGTTGAGGGCGATGATCACCGTCGTGGCAAAGACGGCCGCCGTCGTCGTGATACGCCGGTTGACCAGCGGCCCCATGATCTCCTTCCGGCTGGTGAACAGGACCAGGGGGACGAGGGCGAAGGGCAGCCCGAAGCTCAACACCACCTGACTGATCACCAGGGTGCGCGTCGGGTCCAGCCCCAGGCCGATCACGATCAGCGCGGGCAGCATGGTCACCAGCCGGCGGATCCAGATCGGAATCTGGCGGTGCAGAAACCCCTGCATGATCACCTGTCCCGACATCGTGCCCACCGTGGAGGAGGAAAGACCCGAAGCCAGCAGCGAGACGGCAAAGACCGTGCTGGACAGGGGGCCCAGCAGCGGCTGGAGCGTCCGGTGCGCTTCCTCGATGCTGGCCACGTGAACCAGCCCGGTGCGGTGAAAGGTGGACGCCGCCATGATCAGCATCGCGGCGTTCACCAGGCCGGCCAGCCCCATGGCGATCACCACGTCGAGCACCTCGTAGCGGAACAGGCGCGCCGCCTGCTCTGGATCCCGGGGAATGATGCGTCGCTGGGTCAGCGCGGAGTGGAGGAAGACCACATGGGGCATGACGGTGGCGCCGAGGATCCCGGTGGCCAGCAGGACGCTCTCCGTGCCGGCAAAACGTGGGACCACCGCGGAGAGGGCCACGGCCCGCCAGTCGGGCCGGTCCAGGATCGTTTCGATGACGTACGAGGCGGCGATGATCCCGACGAAGCCCGTGATGACCGCCTCCACCGGCCGGTAGCCGTACCGTTCCAGGGCCAGGATGACCATCGTCACCACGCCGGTGAGCAGTGCGGCCAGGAACAGCGGCAGGTGGAAGAGCAGGTACAGCCCCAGCGCCGCCCCCAGGAATTCCGCCAGGTCGGTGGCCATGGCGACCAGCTCACTGATCACCCACATCCCCCAGACGACGGGCGGGGAGAATTGTTCCCGGCACATCTCCGCGAGGTTGCGGCCGGTGGCAATGCCCAGTTTGGCGGAGAGGGCCTGCACCAGCATCGCCGTGAGGTTGCTGGCGGCGATCACCCACAGGAGCATGTAGCCGAACTCCGCGCCGCCCTGGATGTTCGTGGCGAAGTTGCCCGGATCGATGTAGGCGACACAGGCGACGAAGGCCGGTCCCAGGAAGGGGAGGATCCGGGCCAGGCCGCGCCGGCCGCGGCCTTCCAGCACCGCCCGGGCGGCTTCCACCGTCGCAGCGGGATCCAGACGATCCTTCATCCCGGAAGGCTCGGGATACCGGAGGGATCAGGCGATCCTGGCCTGCTCGCCGGACGCCGGCGCGCGCAGCTCGAAGGTACAGCGCGGGTCGCCCCGGAGGATCCACTCCGTCTGACCGATCTCGGCACCGGTCATCCGCTCCAGGACGCCCCGGGCCAGGCAGCACAGATCGCGGAACTCCATCGCCACCGCGGCCAGGGGGCAGGTGTACAGGGAGAACTGATAGCCCGCCTCCGTCTGCTCCACCGCGGTGGATTCGGCGTCCGGGAAGAAAATCCGCCGCGCCGCCTCCAGCCGCGCACCCGGGTCGGGCAGGCGGCGGATCTCCGGATGTCGCGCGGCCAGATGCTCGCCCATCTCGTCGAAAACCTCCTCGATGCGCGACCGATCCCCCATGGCCGCGAACAGCGCCCGCAGGAAGGCGGCATAGGTCTGGGGCGCGGCGAGTTCCGCCCTCGGGGTGAGACGGTAGAGCAGCGGCGGTCGTCCGGTGCGCTGCCGGATGAACTGCGCCGTGACCAGTCCGTCACGGGCCAGGACGCTGAGGTGCTGGCGCAGCGTCGAGCGCGACAGGCCCGTCTGCCGGCGCAGCTCGCTCAGGGTGATCCCCCCGCTGCCCCTGATCAGCCTGAGGATGCGCGTTCGCGTGGGATGCATCTCGGCCATGGTCGCCTCCCGCCGGCTTTCGGTGGCCTTTACCGTCAAATCTACCGTACCGCGGTCGGAGGGACCCCGGTATCGGGCCGCTGCCCTATTTCGCCGTCTTCGGGTATAGTAACGGCGTGTCGATCCGCCGCCTCCGGCCCTGGCCGGTCACCGTCCTGCTCCTGACCGCTGCGGCGATTACTTTCGGGCTCTGGACGCGCAGCCCCCAGGCTCCGCGGGGTCCCGGCCCCGGCCCCGGTCCTGCGCCGGCCGTCCCGGCCCCCGCCGCCCGCCCGGCGCCGGAGTTCCGCCTGCGGGGATTCGACAACCGGCTGATCGCCCTCTCCGACTACCGCGGGAAGATCGTGGTGCTGAACTTCTGGGCCTCGTGGTGCGCGCCGTGCCGGCAGGAGATGCCCAATCTCGAACGCGTCTGGCGGGAGTTCCGCGCCCGGGGCGTGGTGGTGCTGGGCGTGGACGTGCTGGACGACCCCGACGAGGCCAGGGCGTTTGTGGAAGCGTTGCGGATCACCTACCCCAACGTCTACGATCCCGAGCAGACCCGGATGACCGCCTACCGCGTCACCGGGCTGCCCACGACGATCTTCATCGACCGACGCGGGCGCATCCGCGGCCGGTTCGTCGGCGGCTACCTCGGCCCGGAGGGCCACGCCGCGCTTCGACGCCAGGTGCTCGAGTTGCTCTCCGAACCTCCCTAACCTCCGCGGGGCGAGACCCTGGAGCCCGATCGGGCGTCATCGTCCGCCTAGTTCACCGGCTTCAGCTGTGTCGTCGTGATACAGGTACGGTCCTTAGGAAAGGTGCTGATGGTGTCCGTGCCCCGCAGAGACCCGAAGGCGAAGGTCACCACGTAGGTCTTGTTGGCGGGCAGCCACCACTCGATGAATCCGTCGGCCCCGGTGCGCGCGAGCCCGGCGCGGTTCACGGTGCCGTCGGTGGAGCGGAGCCAGAATCGGAGGGTGGTGTTCTTCAACTCGGCCTGGCAGGAGCCCTTGACGTGATAGGTGCAGGGATGTGTCGTCGTGATGTATGGGGCGACGGCCACATAGAATTCCTGCCCGGCCGTGGCCGGGACGGCGGGAAGAACGGTCACCAGCAGCAGACTCAGCGCTGCGGTCAACGCCAGACGGGTCATCGAAGGCACCTCCTCGGTGCGGCGACTTTGAGATGAATGCTACCCGCTGCCGCCGACGCCGCGCATCGGGCGGCGGCCCGAATCGGTCTCGGGAAACTGCCGGATGCTTCGGCGGCCGGGGATCCCCCTGCCCCGTCCTGCCGGGCACCGGGGACCGGCGGCGGAGACCCCGCCGACCCTCAGCAGATCCTGGGCAGCTGTTCGCCGCTGGGCAGGTCGATGACGCGGGTGGTCCCCAGCACGCCGGTGGCCACCACCTCCGGCACTCCCGTCACGACGCGCCCGAGGACGACGGCGTCGGCGCTGACGGCGTGGGTGCGCAGCAGTCCCAGGGCGCGGTCGGCGTCCTGGGGCTCGACGAAGGCAATGAAGCGGCCCTCGTTGGCGACATAGAGGGGGTCCAGCCCGAGGAGCTCGCACGCCGCCTGGACCTCCGGCCGCACCGGAATGGCCGCCTCGTCGATCTCGATCCTCTGCCCGGCGCCGCGGGCGATCTCGACGAGCGCCGCGCCCAACCCGCCGCGGGTGAGGTCCCGCAGGCAGTGCACGCGGACGCCTTCCTGCAGCAGATGCAGGACCGGCCCGGTCAGCGGCGCGCAGTCGCTCTCCACCGCCGTCTCGAAGGCCAGCCCCTCGCGGCTGGCCATGATCGCGATGCCGTGGCGGCCGATGTCTCCGCTGAGCAGGACGACGTCGCCCGGTCGCACGCTGGAGGGTCCGATCGGATCCGAAGCCTCGACAATGCCGATGCCGGCGGTGTTGATGAAGATGCCGTCGCCCTTCCCCCGATCCACCACCTTGGTGTCGCCGGTGACGATCACCACCCCCGCCTCCGCGGCGGCGCGACCGAGGGACTGCATGAGCTCCCCGAGCAGGTCCATCCCCAGCCCCTCTTCCAGGATCAGCCCTGCGCTCAGGACCAGCGGGCGGGCCCCGCACATCGCCAGGTCGTTGACGGTGCCGTTGACGGCCAGACGGGCGATGTCGCCGCCCGGGAACTTCAGGGGACGGACGACGTAGGAGTCGGTCGTAAAGGCCAGCCTCGTTCCGCCAACTTCCACCACGGCGCCGTCGTGGAGCGCCGCCAGGATCGGGTTGCCGACCGCAGGGAGGATGAGGTGCTCGATCAGGCGGTGCATCAGGCGCCCCCCGCCCCCGTGGGCCAGGATGACCTGCGAGGCGGCCGGCGCCGGCAGCGGGCAGGTGATCTCATCGATAATCGCCATCGCGACCCCTCCCTTCGGGGGGACCCCGGAAGCGGTAATAGGCGGCGCAGGCCCCCTCCGCAGAAACCATCGGCGCGCCGAGCGGCGTTTCCGGCGTGCAGCGCGTGCCGAAGGCCGGGCACTCCGGCGGGGTGTGCACGCCCTGCAGCACCAGCCCGGCGATGCACTCCGCCGGTTCCGCCGCACACCGGACCGTCAGGCCGAACCGGCGCTCGGCGTCGAACATCCGGTAGGGCGCGCGCAGGGCGAGCCCGCTCTGGGGGATCTCGCCGATCCCGCGCCACTGCCGGTCGCTCACCTCGAAGACCTCGGCCATCACCCGCTGCGCTTCCGTGTTCCCTTCCCGGCGCACCGAGCGGGCGTACTGGTTCTCCACCTCCGCGCGGCCCTCTTCCAGTTGCCGCACGCACATATAGATCCCCTGCAGCAGGTCGAGGGGCTCGAACCCGGTGACGACGATGGGGACGCGATAGGTGCGGGCCAGCCGGTCGTACCCCGCGTACCCGGTCACCGTGCAGACGTGGCCCGCGGCCAGGAAGCCCTGGACGCGGCAGCGCGGGGAGGCCAGGATCGCCTCCATCGCCGGCGGCACCAGGACGTGCGCCACCAGGATCGAGAAGTTCCGCAGCCCCAGGGATCGGGCCCGGAGCACGGCCATGGCGTTGGCCGGCGCGGTCGTCTCGAAGCCGACGGCGAAGAAGACCACCTCGCGTTCGGGGAGACGCTGGGCGAGGGCGACCGCGTCCAGGGGCGAGTAGACGACGCGCACATCGCCTCCTAAGGCCTTCACGCCCTGAAGGTCGCCGGAACTCCCCGGGACGCGCAACATGTCGCCGAAGGAGCAGAACACCACTTCCGGCCGGCGGGCGATGGCCAGCGCCTTGTCGATCAGTTCCAGGGGCGTGACGCAGACCGGGCAGCCCGGGCCGTGAATCAATGTGATCTCGGGCGGCAGGAGCCTGTCGATCCCGAAGCGCAGGATGGCGTGGGTCTGGCCGCCGCAGACCTCCATCAGCGTCCACGGCCGGGTGGTGATCGCCGCGATGGCCCGGGCGTAGCGGCGGGCCGCGCTCCCCTCGCGGAACTCCTGGACGAACTTCATTGCCTTCCCGGCCCCTCCGGTCCTGGCTCCCGGACCTCCAGCTCCCGCAGCCCCTCGATTTCGGTGAGATATTCGAAGACCCGGGCCGCTTCGCGTTCGTCCACGACGGAGAGGGCCACGCCCACATGGACGATCACATAGTCGCCCACCCTCGCCTCCGGCACGAAGGCCAGGCTGACCTCTTTGACGATGCCGCCGAAATCCACCCGCCCGCGCCGCGTGAGCTCGCCGTCGTCGGCGATGGTGAGGATCCGGCCGGGGATGGCCAGGCACATCGCCGCTACCCCCCCTCTCCCGCGGCCAGCGCCTGCCCGACGGCCAGTCCGCCGTCATTGGGCGGGACGCGCCGCGGGCAGAACACCGCGAAGCCGGCACGCCGCAGCTCCGCGGCCGCGGAGCGGACCAGCCGGGCGTTCTGAAAGCACCCGCCGCTGAGGACCACTTGCGATTCGTCCACCATCCGGGCAGCCAGGACGATCATCCGGGCCAGGGTGTTGTGGAACCGGGCGGCGATGGTCGACCGCGGCGTTCCGCAGCGGAGGTCGGCGAGAATTTCCTCAATCATCGGCCCCCAGTCCAGGACGGCCGGCGCCCCCAGGGGCGTCTGCACCGCGAAGGGGTAGATCCCGTCGTCGTCGCACCCGTACGCGGCGTCCTCCACGGCGGCCGCCGCCTGCCCTTCGTAGCCGGCGCGCTGGCGCAGGTCGAGCAGCGAGGCCACAGCGTCGAAGAGCCGCCCGGCGCTGCTGGTCCGCGGCGTGTTGAGCCCGCCCCGTGATCCAGCCCCGCGCAGCAGCGCGGAGAAGATCCGTCGCTCGGCGGCGGAGCAGGCGCGGACCGGCGCCAGGTCGTCGCGGCCCCACACCCCGTCTCCGTATAGCTCATAGAGCATGCCGAGCGCCGCCCGCCGCGGTTCCCGGACCGCCGCCTCGCCGCCGGGGAGGCCGAAGGTCCGCAGGTGCGCCGTCCGCTCGCATCCGCGGCCGGTCAGGCGCAGAAACTCGCCGCCCCAGACCGTTCCGTCCGGCCCGTAGCCCGTCCCATCCCAGGCCACGCCGAAGACCGGCGGCCGCAGGCGGTGCTCGGCCATCACCGCCAGAAGATGCGCCTGATGATGCTGGACCGCATGCCGGGGCAGCCCGGAGGCCTCGGCGACCTGCGTAGAGGCGTAGTCGGGATGCAGGTCGCACACGACCTTTGTCGGGCGGAGGTCATAGAGGGTGGTCAGCGCCTCGAGCGTCCCACGGTGGACCTGGCGGGAGCGGGCGCTGTCCAGGTCGCCCACATGCTGGCTCAGGATGATCTCGCCGCCGCGCGCCACGGCCACGGAGTTCTTCAGGTGCCCGCCGACGGCCACGAGCGGGGAGAGTTCGACTTCGATGGACAGGGACAGGGGGGCGTATCCCCGGGCGGCGCGCAGGACGACGGGCTCGCCGTCCATCACCCGCACCACGGAGTCGTCCACCGGCCGGGCGATGGGCCGGTCGTGGATGAGGAAGAGGTCGGCCACGCCGGCCAGGCGTGCGCACGCTTCGCCGTTGTCGGTGCAGATCGGTTCGTCGGAGAGGTTGCCGCTGGTGGCCACCACCGGAGTCTGCAGCTCCGCCATCAGGAGCACGTGCAGCGGCGTGTAGGGCAGCATGATGCCCAGCGTGGCCCGGCCGGGCGCCACGGAAGGCGCAAGATCGTTGTCCGCCTCCGGCCGCCGACCCAGCAGCACGATCGGCGCCGCGGCCGAGGTGAGGAGGGCCTCCTCCGGCGGCGAGACGACGGCGTGGCGGACGGCCAGCTCGAGCGAGGGGTACATCAGGGCGAACGGTTTCTCCTCGCGTCCCTTGCGGGTCCGCAACCGCCGGACGGCATCCTCATTGCCTGCGTCCACGAGCAGCTGGAAGCCCCCGAGCCCCTTGAGCGCGACAATGAGGCCGTCCCGCACGGCCCGGGCGGCGATGTGAAGAGCCTGGTCGCCTTCGGCCAGGACGGCTCCGCCGGGGTCCCACAGCTCGAGGTGCGGACCGCAGGCCGGGCAGGCGATGGGCTCGGCGTGGAAGCGGCGGTTGCCGGGATCGTCATATTCCGCCCGGCACCGGGCGCACATCACGAAGGCCGCCATCGTGGTGCGCGCGCGGTCGTAGGGCAACGCCGTGATGATGGAGTATCGCGGCCCGCAGCGGGTGCAGTTGATAAAGGGGTAGCGGTAGCGGCGGTCGGCGGGGTCGCGGAGTTCGCGCAGACAGTCGGGACAGACGGCCAGATCCACGGGGACTACGACCGTCGGGGCGCCGTCGCGCTCGCTCGGGGCGATGACGAAGACGCCGTCCCCCACCGCCGGGACGACGGTGCGATCGATCTCCAGGATGCGCGCGTGAGGCGGCGCCTCGCGTATCAGACGCTCGACGAACGCCTCCACAGACTCCGGCTGCCCCTCGACCTCGATGCGTACGCCGGCCGGACCGTTCCGCACCCATCCGGACAGGCCCAACTCGGTGGCCAGCCGATAGACAAAGGGGCGGAAGCCCACCCCCTGCACGGCCCCGCGGACGTCGAGCGCCAGCCGGGTCATGCTTCCGCAACCTCCACCTCGACGCTGTCCGGCCCCACGTCGTAGGCGAAGAGCGCCCGGTCCTCGCGGCGGCGGAGGCGGTAGGTCTCACCCGAGCGCTCACAAGCGTACCGCATCCGAGATTAGCCTACTCTCGGGACGGCAAGCCCTTCATCAGGCCTCCGCCCGATTCGGCACCCCGTAGCGCCTACATTGGACGTACGGCTCGCTCGTGGGCGATGATCGCGGCCGTCATGCCGGCTCTCTCGGCGCGTCCACCTTCACACCGGCTCCTGTTGCACCGCAGCGGCCCGCCGGGCCCGCACCGTGGCCCAGGCCAGGCGGGCGACTAGGCGCGGGTCGACGGCCCGGAGGAAGATGCTGCGGTACGGCGCGCTGCCGGAGAACATGTCCCAGAGGACGCCGCTGAGCCGCGGGTCGCGGTCGCGGCCGGTTTGTTCCGCCGCCGTGGTATGGAGGACCGCTCCGCGGAGAAGGCGGACGGTCTTCAGCAGCCCGGCGAGGAGGAACATCACCCGGCCGAAGCGGTTGTCCCAGGCGATGGAGCGGTAGACGGGTCCGAAGTGTCGGCGGAACGCCCGGGCCGAGATCCCATGGAACACCGCCGTCTGCGCGGCGGCCCGTGCGGTGCGGTAGGCGGCGCCGATGCCGTCCTTGTACAGCCTGGTCACACCGCAGTCCCCTACGAGGACGACCCGGTCGGCGAAGGGCCGGGCGGCCTCCCGCACGTTGATGTTGGGCCGGCAGTGGCAGACGCCTTCGTGGGACGTCCCGGGCGGCAGCCACCGGGTCACGGCCGGATGGGCGAAGAAGACCCGGATCAGCAGGTGGTCGATGTTGCGGCCGAGCAGGCAGACGGTCACGAAGTCGCCCTTGGGGATGATGGCCGCAAACTCCAACCGGGGAATATCGAGGAGAAAGATGTGCATCGCGGCGCCGAAGATGCGCGTCACCGTTTCGAACCCGAGCCGGATCTCCGTGATGTAGGCGCGGCTGGTTTCCGCCGGCCGGTGTCGCAGGCCGAGACCCGCGAAGAGCGGCTCGGAGGCCACGTTGACGCCGGTGGCGACGACGATGAGATCGTAGACCGTCGACGCTCCCCGCACCTGCAGCGACGGCCGTCCCCCCTGCCACCGGGCACCGGTGACGCGGGCGGGGATGACGCGGGCCCCCAGGCGCTGCGCCTCGGAGAGCAGGAAGCCGTCCAGCCCGCCCCAGCGCAGCACGCTCAGATCGCGCGGCCCGCCCCCGCGGTGGAGGGTCGCAATCCGTGCCTCACGCCGCGGGGTGCGGATTCTCACCGACCCCTCGTCGGTGTTCAGGACGTAGGCCGCGATGCCGCGCTGCACGACCGTGGCCGGGAGGTCGATCCCTTCCGCCGCCAAGCCTTGCACCAGCGCCTCGGAGACCACGCCCCCGCACATGTTGCACCCGCGAGGACCGGTCGCCGCGAAGTCTCTGGGTTCGTAGATGTCGACGGCCAGCCGGAGATTCTGCTGCTCGGCGAAACGGAGGAGGAAATACGCAGACAACGATCCGGCGGGGCCGCCCCCGATAACGGCGACGCGGCTCCCGTCCTGCAGGCGCATCGGCCCCCGGGCCGGAGGGGCTCTGGCGATCATCCCCGGTCCTCCCCTGGGCGATTTCTCAGGCTCTTCTCGACCAGCTCGAAGGGCCCTGCCATCGCGCCGCAGGGGCGCCCCGTTCCCCCTGCTACGACGCCCGGCGAATGCCCATGAGCAATGCGACCAGGTAGGCGTACGTCGTCCAGATTCCGCCGAGCAGCACAGCAACGACCAGAATCTGGACAGGGGGATAGGGACTGATGAACCCCGGTTGCGGGCTCATCCCGCGAAGCACATCCAGTCCGGGGCGTCGCTGCGGATCCCGCACTCTGGGCGAGAGGAGCTGGAGGCCGGCCTGGAGGGTCGCGCTCTCGCCGGCGACCGCCCGCACCTCGGTGTAGCGCGGCGGGTCGTTCAGCGTGACGGACGCCGTCCCGGCGGCGTCCGCCTCCACCTCTGCCAGCTCCAGCCATCCGAAGGCCGTCCGGGCCAGGAACGTCACCGCCGTCCCGCCGGCGGGCGCTCCCGCGTCGTCCTGCACGGTAGCCACGACGCGCGTCGAGCCGTCGGCGCGGACCTCCTTGAGCAGTGAGATCCTGGCCGGCTCCGCCCCGTCCGCGGCGGAGGCGCCGCCCGCGACGAGCAACAGGCCCAGGACCGCGAGGCTA